>CAVFMX010000112.1:0-4347 GCA_963623745.1 Bulleidia sp. | reverse complement strand
AATTTGGCAACAATCATCATAGGGCTTTGGATGCTTCTGAGAAATAAAATGCCGGGCGGCTCTGAATGGGAACCGTCCGGCTTTTTTCCTGTCAGTAATGTTTTTACACTCTCTGGCCGTAGGAGCGGTCGGTGGTGTTGACCGTGATCTTGTCGCCCTGATTTATGAAGAGAGGAACCATGATCTTGGCTCCGGTCTCAAGCGTGCACTCCTTGAGGGCACTGGTGGAGGCGGTGTTGCCTTTCACGGCCGGCTCCGTGTAGGTCACTTCAAGGGTGACGTAGGTAGGGAGCTCGCAGGTGAGGCATTTCTCCTCAGGCTCGACGACGAACATCATCTCGACGTGCTGACCTTCCTTCATAAGGTCGGAGTTGTCAACCACATCGTGCGGCAGGTGGATCTGCTCGTAGGTCTCCTCGTGCATGAAGTTGAATCCGTCTTCGTCTGAATAGAGGAACTGGTAGGGACGTCTCTCGACGTTGATGACATCGATCTTCATTCCCGCCGTGAAGGTGTTCTCAAGAATCCTTCCGTTCTCAAGGTTGCGAAGCTTTGTCTTTACGAATGCGGGACCTTTTCCCGGCTTGACGTGCTGGAAATAGACTACCTGGCAAGGCTTGCCGTTGTAGCTGATATAAAGGCCGTTCTTAAAATCTGCTGTTGTTGCCATAAAAATATGTGATGATTTTAGATTTCAAAAGATTGAAGCGCAATCATTTCGACCGCAAATTTAACTAATTGTGGATTTTCCTGCAAAAAATTCTTTCAGCGCACTTGGCTTTCGGTCGCTTCGACAAGCTCAGCGACCTGTTCCAGAAGCCATCCCGGTGTGGAGGTCGCGCCGCAGACCCCGACCCTGTCTCCGTCCGAGAACCAATCCGGGACCAATTCTGATGGATCGGAAATATGGTGGCTGCGTGGATTCCGGGACTTGCAAAGATTGAAAAGCACTTTCCCGTTGGAACTGGAAGTCCCTGACACAAAGATGATGACATCGTGTCTTGATGCAAACGCTGACAGCTCTTCGTGCCGCGAGGCCACCTGCGAGCAGATGGTGTTGTGTATCTTAAGCCCGGAGCCTGACCGCGACTTCAGACATTCGCAGATCCCGGAATATTCCACCGGACTTTTGGTGGTCTGCGAGAAGATCTCCAAAGGCTTGTCAGTCATTATGCTACCGTCTTCAAGAGCCGAAAGCAGCATCTGCATGTCCTCGATCACGACCGCGTCGCCTCCGACCTGTCCAAGCAGGCCAAGCACCTCGGCGTGACCGATTTTCCCGAATATGACGATCTGTCCCCCTTCCGGCTTGACCCTCCCGTAGGCCTCCCTGATGCTCCTCTGGAGCCTCAGCACCACCGGGCAGGTGCAGTCGATGACCGTCAGGCCAAGTCCTGAAGCCAATGAATATGTCTGCGGCGGCTCTCCGTGCGCTCTGATGAGAAGAGTCTCGGAAGCGGGTGCGGGTATATTCATAAGCCCATCCCTGTCAATCGTGACGAGCCCTTTTTCACCGAGCCGCCTGAGTTCCGCCTCGTTGTGCACGATGTCGCCCAAAGAGTACAGCCTGCGCCCCGGGGAATCCTCCAGAAATTTTTCGGCTCTGCCGATCGCCCTGATGACCCCGCCGCAGAAGCCGGAATGCCTCTCTATCTCAACCTGTAGGCTCATGGCTCTATTCCAGGATCCTGAACCGGCCTTGCGCCAAGCCTTGGAACCAGACCAGTTCCTCGTGCAGCGTCATGTCCGAATTGTCCAGAACGAAAGCGTCGGCGGCTCTGGAGAGTGGAGAGGTCTCGCGGTGCGAGTCAATGTAGTCTCTTTCCCGAAGGTTCCTCAGCACGTCTTCCATCTCCGGCACCTGCCCTTTGGCTCTCATCTCGTCGAAACGCCTTTGTGCCCTGACCTCGTCGCTCGCCGTCATGAAGATCTTCACCTCGGCTTCGGGAAACACCGTCGTGCCGATGTCCCGTCCATCCATCACGATCCTTTTCCTGCGTCCGAAAGCATGCAGACGCTCATCGACATATTCCCTGACAAACGGAAGCGCCGAGACCGGGCTGACGTGGCCGGACACCTCCAGCGTGCGGATCTCCTTCTCGACACAGCGGTCGCCGATGAAGGTTCCTCCGGTTTTGAAATCAAGTTCCAGTTCAGGCAGGACAGCCTTGAGACAGGCTTCGTCAATGACCCCGTCTTTCCCGATGAACCCTTTCTCGATGGCGCAGAGGGTCACCCCTCGGTAGAGGGCTCCGGAGTCAAGGCAAAGGAATCCGAAGTGTTCCGCTATCAGCCTGGCGAATGTGCTCTTGCCTGTGGAGGAGTAGCCGTCGATGGCTATGATGATGTCAGGTAATTTCATACGGCAAAATTATCAAATTTTATGTAAGAAACATGAAAAAAATAAACTGCGTCAGATTTGTCTTTTATTTTTCAAGTGTGGATTTCTTTTGGAAGAAGGAGTGTACTGGATGTACACGACTGATGAGAAAAGGAATATAGGCCGAAAAGAATGAAAAAGATGAAGCATGTTATTTTTTGAAGGTTTCTAAAGAAACGCAAAACATGAGACAAGTTGTAGGCATTCATTTCCCAAAGAAAGAATTTTGTCCGATATTTGTATGACTGTTCCCCTTGTGTCCAGCCCTTGGATTTGACCGGGGACTTGAAGTGAATAAAGACGGATTTCTATGAAGATATTGATTGTTGACGATGAGAGGTCCATCAGGAATTCCCTGAAGGAGATCCTCGGAGATGAAGGCTATGATGTCGATGTGGCCGAGGACGGCGCCGCTGCGCTGTCAATGGTGGACAAGGAACGGTACAATGTGATTTTCTGTGACATCAAGATGCCGGGGATGGATGGCACCGAGGTGCTGGAAAGGATGGTCGCCGAGGGGATCGATTCCGCCATCGTGATGATCACCGGCCACGGGGACATCGACACGGCAGTGGAGTGCATCAAGAAAGGCGCTTTCGACTTCATTCAGAAGCCTTTGGATCTGAACAGAATCCTTATCACGATCAAGAACGCGTCAGAGAAGGCGACCATCATCTCGGAGAACAGGACCTTGAAGAAGAAAGTCTATGGCCAGAGGATGATAGGGGAGTCCGAGCCGATCCGGCATGTGCGGGACATCATCTCGAAGGTCGCTCCGACCGATGCCCGTGTGCTGATCGTAGGACCTAACGGATCGGGAAAAGAGCTGGTGGCGAGAAGCCTTCATGAGCAGAGTGCCCGCAGCGCAATGCCTTACATCGAGGTGAACTGCGCCGCCATCCCTTCGGAGCTCATTGAGAGCGAACTCTTCGGCCATGAGAAAGGAGCGTTCACTTCCGCCATCAAGCAGCACAAGGGAAAGTTCGAGCAGGCGGACGGCGGGACTCTCTTTCTGGACGAGATCGGGGACATGAGTCTTGCGGCCCAGGCCAAGGTGCTGCGTGTCCTTCAGGAAAGGAAACTTTCGAGGGTCGGCAGCGACAAGGACATCATCGTGGACGTGCGGGTGGTCGCAGCCACGAACAAGAATCTCCAGGACGAGATCGCCAAAGGCAACTTCAGGGAGGATCTCTACCACCGCCTCAGCGTCATTGTGGTGAAGGTCCCTTCGCTGGACGAGAGGAAATCCGACATCCCTATGCTTACTGAATATTTTGTCAATCAGATCAGTACGGAGTCCGGGATGCCCGTGAAAGAATTTTCTCCCGAAGCGGTAGGACTGCTTCAGGAGAAATCATGGACCGGAAACATCAGGGAACTCCGCAATGTCGTGGAGCGTCTGATGATTCTGGGGGGCAATCCTGTCAGCGGACAGGATGTGAGAGACTACGTGAGTCCGATTCAATAGCTTTCCTCAGCATCGGATCCACGTTGAGGTACATCTTGTAGAAAGCGTTCTCGCCGAGTCTGGAATAACGTCCGACAAGGGCGCGGAGTTGCGGGATGAGATAGTCTGAAGTCTCGTCCCATTCCTTTTGCGTGCAGGTGATGCCGTCTTTCGAGGAAGCATATTCACGGAAGGCGGAAGCAAGGTTCAGCCTGTCGAGGAACCGGTTGAGTTCCGTGTAGTCGCTGATGCCGGAAAGCGTGCCCCTGTACCTGTCGAACATCTCCGAGGCGAAGCGCATCTGCGTCGCTTTCCTGTTGCAGGCTATGAAGAACTTTGTGGCTCTTGTGGTGTCCAGCGGCACGAACACATCAGGGATGATGCCGCCTCCGCCATAGACGGTCCGGCCACCCACGGTCTTGTAGGCCGCCGTGGAGTCAACCTTGATGCTGTCGGCCTCGTACATCTCCCCGTCGGCGTAGCGCTTGTAGATGTCGTACTGGTAGTCTTTTGAATATGG
>CAVFMX010000111.1:2800-4431 GCA_963623745.1 Bulleidia sp. | reverse complement strand
CAGCTGTACGGGGAGTTCAAGAGTTTCTTCCCGTCCAACGCCGTTGAATATTTCGTCTCCTACTACGACTATTATCAGCCGGAGGCCTATCTTCCGACCACCGACACCTACATCGAGAAAGACCTCAGCATCAACGACCAGATCGACAAGCTGCGTCTCAGCGCCGCCTCTGCCCTGATGTCGGGACGGCGGGACGTGATCGTGGTCTCCAGCGTGTCCTGCCTTTACGGCATCGGCAATCCGGAGGACTTCCACGCGCAGTCGGTTGTGGTGCGCAAGGGGGAGAGGCGCAGCCTGACACGTCTGCTCTACCATCTCGTCGATGCCAACTACAGCCGCACGGAGGTGGATTTCAAGAGAGGCACGTTCAGGGTTCGGGGGGACACGGTCGATGTGTTCCTCGGAGGTGCGGACGAGGCCGTGAGGATCGAGTTTTTCGGGGACGAGGTCGATTCCCTTTCCCTGATCGATCCGCTGACAGGAGCGCACATAGAGTCCCTGGAGGAGGTTCCGATCTTCCCGGCCACCAACTTCGTGACCACGAGAGAGCGCGGCATCAAGGCCGTGAGCATGATCCAGGACGATCTCAAGAAGCAGACCGATTATTTTAACGAGATTGGCAAGGGACTGGAGGCCAAAAGATTGCAGCAGAGGGTCGAGAACGACCTTGAGATGATCAAGGAGATGGGCTACTGCCCCGGCATCGAGAACTACTCCCGCTACCTTGACGGCCGGCAGCCGGGTCAGAGACCGTTCTGCCTCATCGACTACTTCCCGAAGGACTTCATCACCTTCATCGACGAGAGCCACGTCACGATTCCGCAGATCAGGGCGATGTACGGCGGCGACCACGCGCGCAAGTCGGTCCTCATTGAATATGGCTTCCGCCTTCCGGCCGCATCGGACAACAGACCCCTGACCTTCGACGAGTTCAACTCCGTCACGGACCAGAAGGTCTATGTCAGCGCCACTCCTTCGGACTATGAACTGGAACGGTCGGACGGCCTTGTGGTCGAGCAGGTTGTGAGGCCGACAGGACTTCTGGATCCTCCGATCGAGGTGCGTCCTACCAAGAATCAGGTGGACGACCTTGTGGAGGAGATCCGCAAGAGGGCGGAGAAGGACGAGAGGGTGCTGGTCACGACCCTGACCAAAAGGATGGCCGAGGAACTGACCGACTACCTGGGCAGGATCGACATCCGTGTGCGTTACATCCATTCCGATGTGGACACTTCGGAGCGTGTCGAGATCATCGAGGACTTCAAGAACGGGCTTTTCGATGTACTTGTCGGAGTGAACCTCCTGCGCGAGGGTCTGGACATCCCTACAGTGTCGCTTGTGGCGATTCTGGATGCCGACAAGGAGGGCTTCCTGCGTTCCGGTAGGGCGTTGACCCAGACCGCCGGCCGGGCTGCGAGAAACGTCAACGGACTTGTGATAATGTACGCCGACACCGTCACAGAGTCGATGGAACAGACCATCCGCGAGACCGACCGCCGCAGGACCAGGCAGATTGAATATAACAAACTCCACCACATCACCCCTAAGCAGGTTGAGGTCAAAAGGAACGTTCTTGTGTCGGAACTCTATGGAGAACCGGAGAAGGCTGTCAATCCTCGTGTCAAGAACGG
>CAVFMX010000111.1:0-2075 GCA_963623745.1 Bulleidia sp. | reverse complement strand
CTGTGGATCTTGATTCCCTCGGTTCTTGTCACGAACCCGAACACATCGTCCCCGAACACCGGATGGCAGCACTTGGACATCTTGTAGTCCAGCCCCTTGAGATCCCGGGCGTTGAGCACCAGGATGTCATCGGAGGAATGTCTGTTCCCCCAGTCAGCTGATCTGGTCTCGATCCTTTCGGCTTCCGCCTCTCTTGCCGCCTCGATGGCTTCCGCGGCTATTCTGTCCCTGTCGAGGATGTAGTTCTTCACATCGTTGACATCCACCTCTCCATCGAAAACCGCAGCGTAGAATGAATTGAGAGTGGCGTACTTCAGCCTTTTGAGCAGTTCGGCGAGAACCTCGTCGGGAAGTTCAAGTTTCCAGTTCTTGAGACGCCTTCCCAGAAGCTCCTTGCCCTGAGCCGCCTTTTTATATTCCTCTTCATTGAGTTCCTGTTTGATGCGGTTGCGCGCCTTTGAGGTGACGACATAGTTCAGCCAGTCGGAAGACGGCTTCTGGTTCTTGCCGGACATGATGTCCACCACGTCTCCAGTCTTGAGCTTCTCCCTGATTGACACCGCCTTGCCGTTGATGCGGCCTCCGGTGCAGCGGACCCCGAGTCCTGAATGGATGTTGAAGGCGAAGTCCAGCACGGTCGCCCCCGCCGGCAGAATCCTCAGTTCCCCGGAAGGGGTGAACACGAAGATCTCCTTTGAAGGAGGCTGCGGAAGTTCTTCCGGGCTTCCCTCATGCGGATGCTCAAGGGCGTAGCGCACGGATGTCAGCCATTTGTCCAGCTGAGCCTCGTGCTTGATGCCTTTGTAGGACCAGTGGGACGCCTGACCGTTCTCCGCCTCGTCATCCATCCTCTTTGTCCTGATCTGAACCTCAAGATAGGCTCCGCTTTTGTTCTTGACGGTGATGTGCAGGGACTCGTAGCCGTTCGGCTTCGGATTGGTCACCCAGTCCCGCAGACGCTTCGTGTCGGCTTCATATTCCTCGGTCACGTAGGAGTACACTTTCCAGCAGAGGTCCTTTTCCGTCTTGGAGTCAGGCTCGCAGTCGATGATGAAGCGGATGGCGAAGACATCATAGACTCCCTCGAACGGAACCTTCTGCTTCTGCATCTTTCTCCAGATGGAATATGCCGTCTTGGTCCTTATCTTCAGCTTGTAATGGATGCCGTCGTCGGAAAGGGTCTTCTTGAGCGGTTCGATGAACTCCTCGGTCAGCCTCTCGCGGTCCCTTTCCGTGGCCTTGAGCTTATTGGTGAGGGCCCTGTACTGCTCCGGCTCGGCGAAACGGAAGTAGATGTCCTCCATCTCGCTCTTGATGTTGTAGAGTCCGAGCTGGTGGGCCAGAGGGATGTAAAGCATCAGGGTCTCAAGGATTTTCCTTTCCCTGGACGCTTTCGGGAACATCTCCAGATGGCGCATGACCTCCAGCCTGTCGGCGATCTTGAGGACTGTCACCCGAGGGTCGGTCGAGTACTGGACGATCAGCTTCTTGTAGCTCTCGGCTTCAAGACGTGTGTCCTTGGGCTTGATCGTGGCGATCTTGTTCAGCCCCTCGACCATCGTGTACACATCCTCCGGAAACCCGCCTCCCGGTTCCGGTCCATGAGCCCGTAAATCAATCTCGGGATGCATCCTGGTCGCTTCATGGAGGAACACCGCCGCCACGCAGTCGGCAGGCAGGCCGATCTCGTCCGCAGCGATCAGAGCCACGTTGACGGGATGCTCGATGAAAGGATGTCCGTCACCGCGCGTCTCGCCCGCCAAAGCCTCGGAGGCGATGGCGTAAGCCTTGTCGATGAGAGTCTGGCCGGCCTCATCGTACTGGGGAAATCTCTGATGAATCGTGTCCATGGCAAAAGTCCGTTTCCATACGTTTCAAAATTACAAATTTTCTTCGAATATGACATCCTTTTGCTAATTTTGCGGAACTGCCGCCCGCGCGGTGGCGGAGACATGAACGTAAATTTGAATCGAAATGAACATCCTGAAAGTCGGAATGGTGCAGCAGAGCTGCTCGACGGACATCAAGGCGAACATCGCCAAACTTACGGAGAACATCTGCGAATGTGCCGCCAA
>CAVFMX010000110.1:0-15710 GCA_963623745.1 Bulleidia sp. | reverse complement strand
TATGTCAAGCACGTACCTGAAGTTCCTGTCGAGGAACAAGCTTTACACTTTCATCGAGGTTTTCGGACTGTCTGTGGCTCTGGGGTTTGTCATTCTGCTGGCTTCCTACGCCAAGACCGAGTTCAGCGTGGGGGCGAAGCAGCCGCTTTCCAAGCAGCTTTATGTCGTCGGAGCCGGGGACTCTTTCGGAATGACGCTCGGAACTTCAGAGGAGTTTTTCCCGTCCATCCCGGAGATCAAGGGATGGACCAGAATCTGCCAAGCGGGAGACCAGAATGTCATGGTCGGCGATGACTGGTACAAGGCTGAAAGGACTTTCATCGACACGAATTTCTTTGAATATTTCGACTGCCGTCTTAACGGTTGTCCGAAGGACAGGGTTCTGGAGAACGAGGACGAGGTGATCCTCTCGGAGTCGTTCGCGAAGAAGGTGTTCGGGAACGAGGATCCGATAGGCCGGACGCTGAACGTCGAAAAAGAGAAGCTGACGGTGATCGGTGTCGTTGAGGATTTCGGAGCGGAGGATGTGTTCCAACATATTGACATGTTCTTGAGCATCAAGCGCGCGGAGAAGCAATTAGCGTGGATGGACAATTTCGGCAGCACGGTTCCGGTTGTCCTGCTTGACGAAGGAGCTGATGCGGAAAAGGTGCGTGAGGACCTTCTGAAAAAGTATATTGAGTACTGGAGTTTCTACAAGGACGACAATTCGGACAACGCCTTCCTTTGGGGCGCGAGCCTGACGAGGCTGGACAAAGTCTATTTTTCGGGCATGAAGTCCTATAGCTGCTTAAGAACCGGGGACAGGAAACAGGTGGAACTGCTGTTCATCGTCGCCCTGATTCTGCTGGTCTCCGCGATTTTCAACTACATCAACCTTACGGTGGCGCAGACGGGGAAGCGTGCCAAGGAGATGGCCACCAGAAGGCTGCTCGGCGAGAACCCGTGGGACATCGTCGTCAGATACATCACCGAATCATTCGCCTTCACGACAGGCTGTTTCGCGGTCGGCGCGCTGCTGGCATATTCATTCAAACCGATGTTTGACAATGTTCTGAGCGCCGACATCGTTCTCACCCCGGATGCGGCCACTGTTCTTTGGGCCGCGCTGGCGCTGATTGTCATTTCCGGAGTCTCGGCGCTGCTGCCGGCGCTGATCGTGTCACGGTTCAAACCGATCGATGTCGTGAAAGGAGAGTTCCGCTTCAAGAGCAAGATGTTTTTAGGGAAGGTGTTCATCGTGCTTCAAGGGGTGTTCAGCACCGTTCTGATCGCCATGGCGATCGCGATGACGGCCCAGGTGAATCACCTTGCGAATCTGCCGACGGGCTACAACACCAAGGACATCATACAGGTGGAGGCCTACAATTTAGGTTACAGCTGGGAGACGCAGAAGCCTCTCCAAGAAAGGCTTAAGGCATTGCCGCAGGTGACGGACGCGGGGCTCGGAATCACCTCTCCGGTGAAGTGCGGAGCCAATGGAATCCACGACGAGAACGGAGAGAAACTGATCGGCTGGATGCGCATGGCCCAGCTGGACACGACCTCGCTCAGGATTCTTGGATTCAGGCTGTTGGAGAAGTACAGCGACCTGGCGTCACCGAAGGTTCTCCTGACCGAAACCTCCAAACGAAACCTCGGGGTGAGCGCGGAGCATCCTTTTGCAGGAGGAAGCTACTCCAAAGGGGAATATGAGATCTGCGGCATCGTGCCGGACTTCCGTGTCAACGATGCCCTGTTCGAGCCGATGGAGAACGAGCAGAACTCAATCCTAATCCTCGATGAAAATTATCCTTACGCCTGCTTGCACGTTCTTAAGATAAACGGGGATCGCGCCGAGGCACTTTCCGCCGTCAATGATGTCTGCTCTAAGTTCTACCGGGAGACAACCGGCGCGCTCTTCGACAGCAGCCATGTCTATTATCTTGACGACGAGCTCAACGACTGCCTGAAAGGCACAAAGAACACGATGCTGCTTGTGATTTCGTTCATGGTTATGGCAATCCTGATCTCGGCTCTCGGACTGTTCGCGATGTCGCTCTACTACACCGGACAACAGAACCGTCAGATCGCAGTGCGAAAGGTCTTCGGGGCGGAAGTCGGTTCGGCCGTCTGGACTTTGTCGAAGTCTTTCCTGGTGATGAGCATCGCTGCCGTCGTGATCGCGGCTCCGCTGGCGGTCTGGGGCATAACATATTATCTGCAAGGATTCTACACGAAGATAGCGTTCCCTTGGTGGGCGGTTGTGCTTGCGGCCCTTGTCTCGCTGCTCATCTCGCTCCTGTCCGTCATCGGCCAGACCTACGGCACCGCCACCAAGAATCCTGTCAGGACGCTTGGGCAGGATTAGTTTTTTACGTTTCTTATCAAAATTTACGTTTTTGTTCCCTATAATTGCGGAACAATGACTTGAACTATGATGGGAAACGTGAATTTTTCAGAAACACTCACCGCTCTCGGAGACTTGATGATGCCGCGCGTGTGCGTGGTCTGCGGCGCTCCCCTGGCTCTCCGCGAAAGGCACATCTGCATCGCCTGCCTCGCCGACATGCCAAGAACCCTCTTCTCGAACATGCCGCACAACCAACTTGCCGACAGATTCAACTCCTTGATCCAGAAGGATCTGGAAATCAGCGGTGATTTTGAGGAATATTCCTATGCCACGGCCTTGTTCTTTTACCGCCCGCAGACAGGCTACAGGCTGATAACCCAAAGGCTGAAGTACCATTCCGACTACGCCGCAGGGCGTTATTTCGCCTCGATGCTCGGCCGGGAGATGGCGTCGTCACCGGTTTACTCCGATGTGGATGCCGTGATTCCGGTTCCTCTGCACTGGACAAGGCTTTGGTCCAGAGGCCACAATCAAGCCGAAATCATCGCTGAAGTCCTGGCCCGCCACCTCTGGGCGGAGATGCGCCCCGACATTCTTTACCGAGTCCGAAGAACTCGCACACAGACCAGACTTTCAGTCGAAGGCAAAGCCCACAACGTTGAGGGGGCGTTTAAGGTGAGGCCACAGAAGACTGTTCCTGAATATTCCCACATCCTTCTCGTGGATGACGTTTTCACGACAGGAGCGACACTACGATCCTGCCGGAAGGCTTTGAGGGAGCTTTTTCCGCCACCCGTCCGCATCAGTGCCGCCACGTTGGCTTGTGTCGGAATGTGATGTTTTCCGGGTGTTACATTCTGGTTACAGATTATAAGGATAAACGTTTTAAATAGCTAATTTTTTCGAACAGGCTGCATCTCGTGGCATATATCGCAGGTCTATTAAAATATATAAAAATTTCTCTTATTGTTTATAAAGTTGTAAATAAAACGGTTAAGTAAGAAATGCGATAAAATATTTCAAAAAAATGTTAAAAAAGTTTGCAAGTATAAAAAAAAGCAGTACCTTTGTCCTCGGGTTGAGCAAGGAGGTTCTCTCCCCGATCAACCTATTGGTTATTAGTTTTAGTGTTATTAATTATGTGGTTAGAGTGAGAGTCCACGCGTGATGCGTCGACGCTCATTTTTTTTTGCGTACAACCTTCCCTCTTGCCGAAGTGCCGCTCTATTCGTAAATTTGCCGGAAGAAAAAAAGGATTGACATGATAGAACTCGGAATCAAAGGCCGTCAGGAGGAGATCGTGACGGAAGAGTTGACCGCAAGCCACATCGGCAGCGGGGCGGTGAGGGTGTTCGCCACACCTATGATGATCGCACTGATGGAGCGTACAAGCCGCCTCAGTGTCAAGCCTTTCCTTGAGGAGGGGCAGGAGACGGTCGGAACCAGGGTTGATGTCTCGCATGTCTCTTCGACGCCTGTAGGCCTGAGGGTCTGGTGCGAGAGCGAGGTTGTGGAGATAGACCGCCGCAGAATCGTCTTCAAGGTCGCCGCCTATGACGAAAAAGGGCTCATAGGTGAAGGCACCCATGAGCGCTTTGTGATTGATGTCGCCAAATTCCAGGCGAAAACCGGAGAAAAGCTTCGTTAGCAGTTCATTGCGCCGCAGCAGTGGATGACCTGTCCGGAAACATAGCCGGAGAGATCGCTGGCGAGGAAGACCGCCACGTTGGCGACATCTTCAGGTGTACCTCCGCGGCGAAGCGGAATCTGCTTTACCCATGCGTCACGCACTTCTTCCGAAAGGGCGTTGGTCATGTCGGAGATGATGAATCCCGGGGCGATGCAGTTGGCTCTGATGCCGCGCGGCCCCATCTCCTTGGCGATGGACTTGGCCAGACCTATCAGACCGGCCTTGGATGCCGAATAGTTGCACTGGCCCGCATTGCCGGAAACCCCCACGACAGAAGACATGTTGATGATGCTTCCGCCTCTCTGGCGGGCCATGATCGGAGTGACCGCGTGGATGAAGTTGAACGCTGACTTGAGGTTCACGTTAAGGACTGCGTCCCACTGGGCCTCGCTCATCCGGAGCATGAGCCCGTCCTTGGTGATGCCGGCATTGTTCACAAGGATGTCGATCCTTCCGAAATCGGCAAGGATCTGATTCACGACATTGTGAGTTTCCTCGAAATTTGCGGCGTTGGAAGCGTAGGCCTTGACCTTGTGGCCGAAAGCCTCGATGTCCTTGACAGTCTGTTCTCCGGCCTCATTGATCACAAGGTCGGTGAAAGCCACGTCCGCTCCCTCGGAAGCGAATTTCATTGCGATGGCCTTGCCGATTCCTCTTGCGGCGCCCGTTATGAGGGCGACCTTTCCGTCTAAAAGTCCCATGATGTTCAGTTTAATTTTTTCACAAAAGTAATCTATCTTGCCACGATGAGCAAGACTTTCGCCGTCTAATTGATGAAAGGAGCCTCGATGTGGCGGAAAGCATGGATAAAATGAGTATCTTTGCTAACGTTTTGAAATGGTTTTTAAGGATATGAGCGAGATACGTGACCCTCGGCTCCGGGAAAGCGGAGAGCTGAAAATCGAATGGGTAAGGCACCACATGCCGCTGCTTGAAGGACTGGAGAAAGAGTTCCGGGAGACAAAGCCGTTCAAGGGGCTGAAAATCGCCCTTTCCGTGCATCTGGAGGCCAAGACGGCGCATCTTTGCGAGGTTCTCTCCGAAGGTGGTGCCCGGATGTTCGTCACCGGGAGCAACCCCCTTTCGACCCAGGACGATGTCGCGGCTGCCCTTGTACATGAGGGACTGAACGTTTTCGCTGTCCACGGGGCGACTCCGGAGGAATATGAGAGCGGCATCAGGCGCGTCATCGAATGCGGTCCTGACATCATCATAGACGATGGCGGGGATCTTGTCACGATGATTCACGAGAATTATCCTGAACTCATCCCGAATGTCATCGGAGGGTGCGAGGAGACCACGACCGGAATCCTCCGTCTGGAGACAATGAACCGTGGGAAGAGGCTGAGATTCCCGATGATGCTTGTGAACAACGCCGCCTGCAAGCACTTCTTCGACAACCGGTACGGAACGGGACAGTCCGTCTGGGACGGCATCAACAGGACAACGAACCTGATCGTGGCCGGGAAACATGTAGTTGTGGCCGGCTACGGATGGTGCGGCAAGGGCGTGGCGATGAGAGCCAAGGGTCTTGGTGCGAAAGTGATTGTCACAGAGGTTGACCCGATCAAGGCGATGGAGGCCGTGATGGACGGGTTCCAGGTCATGAGCATGGCTCAGGCCGCCGGACTCGGCGATGTGTTCGTGACTGTCACCGGTTGCGACGATGTCATCACGGAGGAGCATTTCCTTGCGATGAAGGACGGAGCCATCTGCTGCAACGCGGGACATTTCGACTGTGAGGTGAATGTCGCCCGATTGAAGGAACTCGCTGTGGAAGAGAAGCCGGCGAGACAGAATATTCAGGAATATGACCTCCCTGGCGGCCGTAAGATCTATGTCATCGCGGAGGGACGTCTTGTCAACCTCGCCGCCGGAGACGGACATCCGGCCGAGATCATGGACATGTCGTTCGCTATTCAGGCCTTAAGTGCCAAGTATTTGGCTGACAACAGGATGTCCCTTACAAGGAATCTTGGGGAGATGCTTCACAGCGTGCCGGAGTCCATTGACAGGGAAGTGGCTTTCAGAAAGCTGAAGGACTGGGGTATCACGATCGACACGCTGACGTCCGCGCAGCACAGGTATCTTTACGGAGAATAAGGCATGGCGAAAAACAAGGTTCCGGAGGACACTCCGCTGATCAAACAGTTCTTCTCCGTGAAGGCACAGCATCCGGAAGCGGTGCTGCTTTACAGGGTGGGGGACTTCTATGAATCCTACTCTGATGACGCGGTGCTGGTCAGCAAGGTTCTGGGCATTGTCCAGACCAAGAAGTCCAACGGAGACAAGGGCAGCATCGAGATGGCCGGATTCCCGCACCATGCCCTGAATGTCTATCTGCCGAAGCTTGTCAGGGCGGGTTATAAGGTGGCCGTCTGCGACCAGCTGGAAGATCCGAAATTCACCAAAAAACTGGTCAAGAGAGGTGTGACTGAACTTGTCACGCCAGGCGTGGCTTTCAGCGACCAGCTTCTGGACCAGAAGGAGAACAATTTCCTCGCCGGCCTGACCTTTGACAAGGATCAGTGCGGAGCGGCGTTTCTGGACGTTTCCACGGGTTCGTTTCAGGTGGCGCAAGGCTCGTTGGACTACATCGGAACCCTGATAGCTTCCCTGAACCCCAAGGAAATAGTGGTCAGGAAAGGCTACGAGAAAGGTGTCATGGAAAAGTACGGAGACAATCTCTACGTCTCCACGATCGAGGAATGGGCATTTGTCTATGACGCCGCGGTCGAAAGGCTCAAGAAGCAGTTCGGCGTCGAATCTCTCAAGGGATTCGCCGTGGATGGGTTTCCTTTGGGAATATGCTCGGCCGGCGCGCTGATGGTCTATCTTGAGCAGACGCAGCACTCGGGACTCAGGAACATCTGTTCGATCTCCCGCATCGATGAGGACAAGTTCGTGTGGATGGACAGGTTCACGATGAGGAATCTGGAGATATTCAATTCCTCTGTCGGCGGCGAAGGGGTCTCATTGGTCAGTGTCATCGACAAGTGTTCGTCTCCGATGGGAGCGAGGCTTCTGCGGAACTGGCTGGCGATGCCGATAATGGACATCAATGAGCTGAACAGCCGCTATGACGTTGTGCAGCACTTCATTGAGGCCGGAGACGACCTTGACGAGGTTCAGGAATATGTCGGAGACATAGGAGATCTTGAGAGGATAATCTCCAGGGCGGCCACCGGCAGGATCGCTCCTCGCGAGGTGATGCAGCTGGGACGTGGACTGGCCCGGATGGAGCCGATAGCCGGACTCTGCAAGGGACGCGGGATCAAGGCTTTGGATTCACTCATCGGCAAGATGAAGAATTGCTCGGCCCTGCTCGGGAGGATCACGGCGACGATGGCTCCCGAACCTGCCGCGGCAGTGGGGAAGGGAGAAGTGATAGCCACCGGAGTGGATGCCGAGCTTGACGAGTTGAAAAACATCTCCTCGGGCGGGAAGGACTACCTTCTGAAGCTCCAGCGGTCCGAGGCTGAAAGGACAGGAATATCTTCGCTCAAAATCAGTTACAATAGTGTCTTCGGCTACTTCATCGAAGTCCGTAACTCATTCAGGGATCTTGTCCCTCCGGAGTGGATCCGCAAGCAGACCCTTGTCAATGCCGAACGTTATGTCACACAAGAACTTAAGGAATACGAAGAGAAGATCTTGAGTGCAGAGGACCGGATTTATGCCCTTGAGATGAAGCTCTACGGAGAACTGGTGGCCGAGATCCAGAGAAACATTCCGGAAATCCAGACCAACTGTAGGATCATCGCCCGGCTGGATGTGCTGGCCGGATTCGCCAGACTCGCAAAGGACAACCGCTACAACCGTCCGGAGATGACAAAAGATCTGACTTTGGACATCAAGGCCGGCCGCCATCCGGTCATCGAGACTCTCATGCCGGCCGGAGAGGAATACGTTCCCAACGACATATTCCTTGACAACAAGAAACAGCAGATCATCATCCTGACCGGCCCGAACATGGCCGGAAAGTCAGCTTTGCTCAGGCAGACGGCCCTCATCGTGCTGTTGGCACAGATCGGTTCGTTCGTGCCGGCGGACAGCGCGCGGATCGGGTTCTTCGACAAGATCTTCACGAGGGTAGGGGCGACGGACAACATCTCCAGAGGCGAGTCAACTTTCATGGTCGAGATGCTGGAGACTTCGATGATCCTGCACAACCTTTCGGAGCGTTCCCTGGTGCTTCTGGACGAGATAGGCCGTGGCACCTCGACCTATGACGGAATGTCGATAGCCAGGGCGATCGTCGAGTACATCCATGAGTACGGTCATGGGGCGAAAACACTCTTCGCCACTCATTATCACGAACTTAACGACCTTGAGGAAGTCTATTCAAGAGTCCGGAATTTCCACATCGCCGTGAAGGAGGTAGGCACCCAGGTGATCTTCCTGCGTAAGCTCAAGGAAGGCGGCACGGCGCACAGTTTCGGAATCCATGTCGCAAGGATGGCCGGGATGCCGAAAGAGGTCATCCGGAGCGCAGAGAACACTTTGAAAGCTCTGGAGATGAATGATTCACAGCATGTTGTCAGTGCGGGAAACGGTGGGATCAAGAAGCCTGTCCAGACCAAGGCCGGGACCCTTGAGAGTGACGGAAGCCTGCAGCTCTCTTTTTTCCAGCTGGATGACCCGACCCTCGAATCCCTGCGCGACAAGCTTTCAGGAGTGGATCTGAACAACATCACTCCGCTCCAGGCGTTCGACCTGCTCCGGTCGATGAAAGACGAACTCGGACTATAATGTTTTTAATAAGAGACTTTGGACATCATGAAGCGAGTGCTGATAGTGACATATTACTGGCCGCCTTCCGGAGGATCCGGGGTGCAGCGGTGGGTCAAATTCGCGAAATATCTTCCGTCGGAGGGCTGGCAACCGGTTGTCTATACTCCCGAGAATCCGGAACTTACCACGATTGACAGGACTCTTGCGGCGGAGATTCCGCCCGATGCGGAGATTGTCAGGAGGCGCATCTTCGAGCCCTACGGAATCTACCGGAAACTTATGGGGAAAGGAAGCACTACCGATCTCAAGACGCTGACCGCCGCTTCCGCCGGGAAAGACGAGGTCAATCCGATCAACGGACAGAAAAAGTCATGGAAGCAGAGACTTTCCTTGTTCATCAGAGGGAATTTCTTCATTCCTGATCCAAGGATCATGTGGGTTCGTCCGTCCGTCCGTTTCCTGAAGAAATACCTTGAGGCTCATCCGGTTGACGCCATTGTCACGACCGGGCCGCCACAGTCGATGCATCTGATCGGACTGAAACTGTCCAAGGCGACGGGAATCCCTTGGGTCGCGGATTTTCGTGATCCGTGGACCAAGATGTTTTATTTCAAGCATCTTGGACTGACTGCCCGGGCGGAGAAAAAACATCATAGGCTGGAGCAGGCCGTTCTTGACGGAGCCTCAAAAGTGATCGCCGTCTCTCCGTTGGTTCAGGATGAGTTCAAGGCGATGACAAGGACTCCTGTCGAACTGATCACGAACGGCTACGATGAGGATGACTTCAAGGGGGATGTCGAGATCGACGAGAATTTCAACATAACGCACACTGGACTTTTCGCCTCGGACGGCAATCCCGAGACGCTCTGGAAGGTGCTTGCCCTCAAATGCGGTGAGGATGAGGAGTTCAGAAGATCCTTGAGAATCAGGCTGGTGGGAAAGACGGACGTGGAGGTCACGGATTCGATCAAGGCTGCCGGACTGGGAGGAAACCTCAAGGATTTCGGCTATCAGAGCCATGAGATCGCCGTCAGGGAGCAGCTTAATGCGTCTATTTTGATTCTTCCGCTCAGGAAAGAGCCGGAATACCGCGCCGTTCTCCCTGGGAAACTTTTTGAATATCTCGCCTCGCGCCGTCCGATTCTGGGAATAGGCCAGACTGACGGGGCTATGGCCCGGGTTGTCAGCGACACCCGCTCCGGCGTGGTTTATGACTGGGATGACGAGAAAAAGATCCGGACCTGGATAGATTACTGCTGGGAGAAGTTCAAGAACGACGAGCTTCACGACAACGCTTCGGACATCTCCCGGTTCACACGCCGCAACCTGACCGCCGGATTGGCCGGGTTGCTGAATCAGATAACCGAAAGATAATTATAGTCAAAGATTATGGACAAGGCTTTGTTGAAGAAGATTGGAATATATGCCGGGATCGTGCTGCTGTTTCTGGTTCTGGCCTATGGCTTTGTGCCGGATGTGCTGACGGGAAAAATCGTCAACCAGAGTGACATCACGGGCTACAGAAGCATGTCGCAGGAGGCAGTGACGTGGAACAACGCCCATCCTGACGATCCGACTTACTGGACGGATTCCATGTTCGGCGGAATGCCGACCACTTCGTTCGCGCCTTCCGGTGACGGGGACTGGACGCAGCCGCTGTACAATCTTCTCCTGAAGGGAAAGAGGCCGGCGAACTGGCTGTTCATTTCTTTGCTGGGAGCGTTCCTGTTGATGCTTTCATTGGGCGTGGACAAGATTTTGGCCATAGGAGGGGCGGTCGCGGTCACGTTCTGCTCGTACAATTTCCAGATCATCCAGGTCGGCCACAACACAAAGATGCAGGCTATCGCGTTTCTGCCCTGGGTGTTGGCGGCGGTGATCTTCACCTACCGTTCGGCTCTTCGGCATGGCTCACCAACTACAGGAAGTCTGAGCAGCGCGGCCGCAGAACCTGTCGAAGCGACTTCGGCGAACGGTTGGAAATCCTGGCTTCCGAAAACCTTGCTGGGAGCCGTTCTCTTCGGTTTCGCACTGAGCTTCCAGATCAAGGCAAACCATCAGCAGATCACCTACTATCTGGCGATCATGATCGTGATCTACGCGCTGTACGTGTTCTTGAGAATATGTCTGGAAAAAAACCGTCACTTCGGCAAGCTCGGTGGCCGGCGTAGTGCTTTCGGCCGCTTCCTCACCGCCAGCGCCCTGCTTCTTGTCGTGGGTCTTGCCGGCATCGGCACAAACGCCATAAAGCTCGCACCTCTTTATGAATATACCAAATACACCATGCGCGGCGGCTCCGAGCTTTCCCATCCGGAAGGTGGAGAGATCAGCAACACCGGACTTCAGCTGGACTACGCCACGGCCTGGTCCTACGGCTGGGAGGAACTGCCCAATCTGATGATCCCGAACTTCAACGGAGGCTCATCGGCCGGTGCTGTCAATCCGGACAGATCCGAAGTTGTCAGACTGTTCCGGCAGGCCGGTCAGGGCAACGCTGACGGAATCGCCAAATCTTTGCCTCTTTACTGGGGACCGCAGCCGTTCACTGCCGGGCCGATGTACATGGGAGCCATCACGGTCTTTCTTTTCATTCTGGGGTTGTTCCTCTACAAAGGCAAGGAGAAATGGTGGCTTCTGGCCGCGACCCTCGTGGCCGTCTTCCTCGCACTCGGAAACCACATGATGTGGTTCACGAGACTGTTCTTCGACTACGCTCCGATGTACAACAAGTTCAGAACAGTTTCCATGGCTCTGATCACGTTGCAGTTCACTCTGCCGATGCTTGGCTTCATGACCCTTGACAGGATCTTGAGACAGGAATATTCAAAGAAAGAATTTTTGAAGACCGGTTGGCTCGCCCTTGCGCTGACGGCCGGATTCTGCTTGCTCTGCGTCCTGATTCCAAGCGTCGCCGGCTCGTTCTCCGGAAGGGCCGATGCCCAGATGCAGGACATCATCGTGGATGCCCTCAAGGCTGACAGGAAGCACATCCTTTCGGTGGATGCGTTTTGGTCGATGATCTTGATAGTCATCACTTTCGGTCTGATCCTCCGGGCTTACAGCGTTCCTAAGGACGCGCCGAAGTCCTACGGGAGCGACCCCCACATCGGCAATGCCCGTCGGATGGAGGCGGTGGTGGGAATATGTCTCCTTGTGCTTGTGAACATGTTCGCGGTCGGCAAGCGTTTCCTCAACTCCGACAGTTTCACAACCCCTCGGCAGTTCAACAACCAGTTCACGGCCAGACAGGTGGACAAACTGATCCTTGAGGACGAATCCCCGTCCTACAGAGTTGTAGATCTGAGCGCGGACATATTCAATGACTCCTTCAACCCTTATTGGCACAAGTGCATCGGAGGCTACAGTCCGGCGAAGCTGCAGCGCTACCAGGATCTGATAGACCGCCACATTGTCAAGGAGTTGCAGAGCGTGGCCGCAAACACGCGAAGTGCAAAGACCATCGAGGAATTCCAAAGCGGAATCAGGAATATACCTGTGCTTTCGGCGTTGAACACCAAGTACTTCATCCTTGGCGCTGAGATGCCGCCGGTCGAGAACCTTGAGGCTTTCGGACCTGCCTGGTTCGTGGATTCGTTCGTTCCCGCAGAGACTCCGGACGAGGAGATCGCGCTGATCGATTCTGTGGATCTCAAACATACTGCCGTGATCGGAGCAGACTTCGCCGATGCCCGCACAAGTTTTGCAGACATTCTCGCGGAGGATGCTGCAGGAAGTTCTGTCAAAGGATCTGCCGATGGGTCTGTTGAGGGGAAGTCCACAGACTTTGTCCGGATGACATCCTACGCTCCGAACGAACTTCGTTATCATTACAACGCTTCCACGGCACGCACTGCCATATTCAGTGAAATCTATTATCCTGACGGCTGGACCGCCACAGTAGATGATTCTTCGTTGGATCTGTTCCGTGCCGACTGGATTCTCCGCGCCGCCAACCTTCCCGCCGGTGACCACAACATAGTGATGCGCTTCGAGCCGAAGATCTACTCCGTCAGCGAGAAAGCCTCAAGAGCGTCATCCATGACCCTGTACATTCTTCTGGCTCTCTCCATCGCCGGAATCGCCGTCGCCCGCAAGGCCGACTAAGCAGTTATTCCTGCTCCACGGCCTGGGCGAGGCGGGAGGCGAGGTCCGTGAAGGCCTGGCCGTCGGGACGTGTGGAGAGGGCTGCGGGCTCACCGGAGTCTCCGCCTTCACGGATGCTCTGGACGATAGGGATCCGGCCCAGAAGCGGAATGCCGTACCTGTCCGCCATCTCCTTGCCGCCGTTCCTTCCGAAGATGTAATACCTGTTCTCCGGGAGTTCCTCCGGTGTGAACCAGGCCATGTTCTCCACAAGACCGAAGATCTTGCGGTCGATGTTCTTGTTGCGGAACATGTTCACGCCTTTCTCCACGTCAGAAAGGGCCACCGGTTGAGGTGTCGTGACAATCAGCGCGCCCTCCATCGGAATGTCGTTCACGAGGGAGATGTGGATGTCGCCGGTTCCAGGAGGCATGTCGATCAGAAGGAAGTCCAGCACGCCCCAACGAACTTGAAGAATCATCTGCTTCAACGCGTTGCATGCCATCGGCCCCCTCCAGATGAGGGCTTGTCCGGGTTCGGCGAAATAGCCGATGGACATCCATTTCACTCCGTATTTCTCGATAGGGTGGATCACCTCCTTGCCTTCCGCGATCTCCTCTGCCTCCGGGACAGCTCCCACTGTGCCGGTCATAAGCGGAACGGAAGGGCCATAGACATCGGCGTCGGCAAGTCCGACCTTGTAGCCCAGACGTGCGAGAGCCACGGCCAGGTTGACGGCCACAGTTGACTTGCCGACTCCGCCCTTGCCGGAGGCGATTCCGATTATGTGCCGGACATTGTTGATCTCATCAAGTCCGAGATCAAGCCCCGGCTTCTTCTTCGGAGCATCTTCCCTGACAACCGTGCGTACCTCAACCTCAGTGCCTTGCGGGGCGTTGCGGATGACCGCGGCTCTGGTGCTGCCGACAAGATATTCAGAGAGAGGGTCACGCCTTTTCGGAAAGGCGAGTGTGACGGTCACCTTGCCGCCGTCGATTGAGACGGAGTCAACCATTCCCAGTTCGACGATGCTTTTGCCGCCTTTGGCGGGATGGACCACCTCGGCGAGCATATTAAGAATTTCCTGTTCTGTCATATTCTTCGAATATTACAATTTACATACAACCCCAGTCGCTTCGCGACAGCCCTTGGGGGCATGGGGAAAGAATTCCCCGAAACCTATTCGGCTTCGCTCCGAGTGCTGTGATTTTTGGGGCAGAGTCGTTATTTCACGATGTTCATTTCCTTGGTGAGGTAGCCGGCTCCGCCGAACTTGTCCACAAGGAAGAGGACATAGCGGATGTCCACGCAGATGCATCTCTGGAGGTCAGGTTCGAACATCACGTCGCTGGACATCGACTCCCAGTTGCCGTCGAACGCCAGACCGATCAGTTCGCCGTCGGCGTTGAGGACAGGACTGCCGGAATTGCCGCCCGTTATGTCGTTGGTGGTGAGGAAGCAGCAAGGCAGATTGCCGTCGGCCATCGCATAGCGGCCGTAGTCCCTCTTGATGTAGAGCTGTTTGAGTTTGTCAGGAACGATGAACTCGTAGTTGTCCGGATCCTCCTTCTCCATCACTCCGTAGATGGTGGAGCAGTACCTGTAATTCAAGGCATCTTTCGGGGAATATGACTTCACGGTACCGTAGGTGAGTCTCATTGTGAAGTTGGCGTCCGGGTACATCGCCTTGCCCTTCTGCCATTCCATCAGGCCGGCGGCATAGGCCTTGGACGCGGCCTTGATGTTGTCTTTGGCCTCCTGGTTCTGCTGTCCGCGCAGTTTGACAAACACGTCCACGAGGGCTGTAACAAGCTCGTTGACCGGATCATTGAGCGTCACCTCTTTTCCTCCGTTCTTTATGGCTTCCTTTGCTTTGTCGTAAGAAGTGAACATGCTCGTTCTGAACAGTTCATCAACGTACTTGTCGATGTCCAACGTCGCGAAATCCTCTCCAAGGTCAGGATGGTTTTCCGGTCTGGCCTTCTCTCTGTAGAACTTCAGCAGGGCTGCGGTCTCCTCCTTGTCCAGAGGGGCGTGGTAGTCTTCAAAAGCGGATTCAAGCGCTTCCAGACCGGCCGCTTTGGCGGTCACGCTGTCCGCTCCTGACTTCAGGCTCCTGTTCCTCCCACCCAGATAGGCGCTTGAGAGGTTGATCAGTTCCGTCCTGTACAAAGTCTCGCTCAGGAGCTTGACATCGAAATCCACCTGCTCGTTGGTCTTTATTCCGGCGGCGATGTCGGCGATGGCCGTTCCGTAAAGTTCGGAGCGTTTCTTGTTCTTATCGACCCATTTCTGGAAACGGGCCTCCTTGTCGTGTTCCTTCCCGATGATATTCAAGTCCTTGAATGCCTTCTTCTCGCCGATCCACTTCTTCCAGCCGTTCGCCGAGCTTGCATATTTGTTGGCATATTTCAGTCTGATCGAAGGATCCTTCTCCATCCATTTCCACATAATGTCCTGACGCAGGGTCCTGGCCTCGATGGCGATGTCGTTCAACGCCATCATGTGGCTCAGCTGAGCCTCGGTCTGGTACCTCTGGGTGCGTCCCGGGTAGCCCATGATCATCGTGTAGTCTCCCTCGTCGATGCCTTTCAGGGAAATCTTCAGCGACTGCTTCGGCACGTAAGGCACGTTGTCTTCCGAGTACTCAGCCGGCTCGTTGTCCTTTCCGGCATAGACCCTGAACATCGAGAAGTCGCCCGTGTGGCGCGGCCACATCCAGTTGTCGGTCTCGCCGCCGAACTTTCCGATCGATGCCGGCGGGGCGCCCACGAAACGGATGTCCTTGAAGATCTTATAGACAATCAGATAGTGTACATTATTGTTGTAGAAGGAGGTTAGTTCAACGTCGCATCCCGGATTCAGCTCCTC
>CAVFMX010000109.1:0-6339 GCA_963623745.1 Bulleidia sp. | reverse complement strand
ACTGCTCAGGCATCTGGGCTACAAGGTGCGCTATGTGCGCAACATCACCGATGTGGGACACCTTGAGCACGACGCCGACGAGGGCGAGGACAAGATTTCCAAGAAAGCAAGGCTGGAACAGCTTGAGCCAATGGAGGTCGTGCAGACCTACACGTTCCGCTACCACGAGGCAATGCGTCAGCTGAACGTGGCTCCGCCTTCCATCGAGCCGAGAGCCTCGGGACACATCATCGAGCAGATCGAGACCGTCAAGAAGATCCTGGACGCCGGCTACGCCTACATCTCCAACGGATCCGTCTATTTTGACGTGGAGAAATACAACAAGGATCATCATTACGGAATCCTGTCCGGACGCACTCTGGACGACACCCGCGAGGGTACCAGAAATCTGGACGGTCAGAGCGACAAGAAGGCTCCGTATGATTTCGCACTTTGGAAAAAGGCCGAGCCCGAGCACATCATGCACTGGCCGAGTCCATGGAGCGAGGGCTTCCCTGGATGGCATCTGGAATGTTCTGTGATGGGGGAGAAATACCTCGGCAACGAGTTCGACATCCACGGCGGAGGAATGGATCTGATGTTCCCTCACCACGAGTGCGAGATCGCCCAGAATGTGGCCAGCCGTCACACCCGGGGAGTACACTACTGGGTACACAACAACATGATCACCATCAACGGCCAGAAGATGGGCAAGTCTCTTGGCAACTTCATCACCCTGCCAGAGCTTTTCAGCGGACAGCACGAGAAACT
The DNA here is from genome assembly GCA_963623745.1 of Bulleidia sp. Taxonomy (GTDB): domain Bacteria; phylum Bacteroidota; class Bacteroidia; order Bacteroidales; family UBA932; genus Cryptobacteroides. Next base: position 5,589 of record CAVFMX010000109.1, on the reverse strand, counting down.
CACGCAGGCATATTCCCCGATGACTGTCCGCTTCTTCATCCTCCAGGCACACTACCGCAGCACGCTGGATTTCAGCAACGAGGCTTTGCAGGCGGCGGAGAAGGGTCTCAAGAGGGTGATGCAGGCCGCCAAGGATCTGCGCGCGCTGGCTTCCTCCGCAGGAATCAACGACATGGCAAAGGGTACGGAAGGCGACTCTGTGGAAGCCATGCAGTACGGCGAGTTCATCACAGCCACGGCTCCTGACACATGTCCTGCCACTTCCGAGGAGGTCAAAGGAATCTTCCATGCCGTCTATGATGCGCTCTGTGATGACCTCAACACACCGGTAGCCCTGTCGCACATCTTCGATGCAGTCCGTCTCATCAATTCGGCCAAGGCCGGACATGCGGTCGCCGGATCTGCCGAAGCGGCCCTTCGACAAGCTAAGGGACAGTTAAGTAAGGGTGATTTGGAGACCATGCTTCAACTTTTCGATGACATCGTGTTCGGGGTTCTCGGTCTCAAGGACGAGGCTGCCGCCGAATCCGGCAAAGGTCAGGAGATTGTCTCCGGACTGATGGACATGGTGCTGGAGGAGCGGGCAAAGGCCAAGGCGACCAAAGACTGGGCGGCCAGCGATGCCATCCGCGACCATCTCAAAGCCCTCGGCATCACCGTCAAGGACACCAAGGACGGAGCCGAATGGACGGTTCAGTAACCTGATCAGTCCGAGCTTCCATCCGATGGCGTAACGCCGGCCCGGGCGGCCCGGGCGGCCTCAAGGGCGGCGTGTTCGGCTTTCGCACGCTCGACGGAAACGGATTTCTTAAGTACGAAACCGGAACCGAGGTACTTGGTACGTACATCCTCATCTGCCGCAAGGGATTCCGGTGTACCTTGCTGGAGGATTGTACCCTCGTAGAGCAGGTAGGCGCGGTCTGTGATCGCAAGGGTCTCACCCACATTATGGTCGGTGATGATGACACCGATGTCCTTGTACTTGAGTTTCGCGATGATGAACTGGATGTCCTCCACGGCGATCGGATCGACTCCGGCGAACGGCTCGTCCAACAGAATGAACTTCGGATCGATGGCCAGGGCGCGGGCGATCTCGCAGCGTCGCCTTTCTCCTCCGGAAAGTTGGATCCCGAGGCTCTTGCGGACCTTCGAGAGGTTGAACTCGTTGATCAGATCCTCCAACCTTTCCTGTCTCTCGGCCTTAGGCATGTCGGACATCTCCATCACGGACATGATGTTGTCCTCCACGGACATCTTGCGGAACACGGAGGCCTCCTGCGGGAGGTAGCCGATGCCTTTCTGGGCCCTCTTGTACATAGGAAGCTCGGTGATGTCCTCGTCGTCAAGGAACACACGGCCTCCGTTCGGGACGATCTGCCCTGTGATCATGTAGAAGCTGGTGGTCTTTCCGGCTCCGTTCGGGCCGAGGAATCCGACGATCTCACCTTGATTTATCTCCATCGAAACGCCTTTCACGACGGTTCTGATGCCGTATTTCTTGACAAGGTTCTCGCAATGAAGTTTCATTTTATTCAAATCTTATTATTTTGTCTCAAGCCCGAAATCCTTGATCAGATTCCTGACCTCACCATTCTGTTCCATCAGAGCCGCGGCCTTTTCCTGATCGGTGTAAGGCTGGACACATTTGTCCTCGGCAGGAATGACGCCGACCTCAAGACGGATCCGGGACGAGCCCGCCTTCTTGCGCAGATCCCCTTCCAGGACCATGAGACGGTTCTCACGGATCCATTTCTCCTGCGAGGCGTTGCTGACCTTGAACGTCAGTTCCTTGTAGCCGTCCTTCTCCTCAACGCTGACCTCGGCGTTCTGAAGGGTGTTGGCAAGACGCGGACTTGAGGTGTACTCCTCCGGAATTGCCTTCCATGCCTCCAGAATGGCATTGTCCTCAGGAATCACATCCTCCACCTGAACAGTCTCATTGACTGTTTTCTTGTTTTCCTCCTCCTCGATTATCGAATTGAGCGACAGGGATGCCCCTGTCTTCACCGTTTTTTTTCTTGCCCGAGGAGCCGGATTCTCCTCCACAACGGTCTGCGGGCCGGCAGTTGCTACAGGTTCCGTCTCCGCTTTCCGTACAACGGGAGCCGCTCCCACAGAAACCTTGGCGGCATCAGCCTCAGGTGCCTTAATCAGGAAACTAAGCTTCATCAATGCGAACTCGATGTGAAGACGAGGATTCACCGCCTGCTTGTAGCCTGACTCACAGGCAGAAGTGACGGTCAACGCATCGTACAGAAACTTCAGTGGACACCGCGAGGCCTGTTCCTCGTACCGCCTCTTGAGCGAATCCGGCAATTCCAGCAAAGCCTCAAGCCCTCCGTTCTTCGTCACCATCAGGTCTCTGAAGTGTGAGCTGAGCGCCGCGCAGAAATGCAGCGCATTGAACCCCTTGGAAAGAATCTCGTCAAACTTGAGAAGCGCCGTGCCGTAATCCCCCGCCAGAAAAGCATCCACAAGGTCAAAACTATAGTCATAGTCAAGCACGTTGAGATTCTTCAGAACATCCCCGTACCTTACGTCCGTCCCGCAGAACGCCACCGTCTGGTCAAAGATCGTGAGCGCGTCACGCATGGCTCCGTCGGCCTTCCGGGCGATCACGTGCAGGGACTCGTCATCGATGTCAACCCCCTCCTTCCCGGCTATCATCCGCAGATTGCTTACGATGTCCGGCACAGAGATCCTGTTGAAGTCATAAGTCTGGCAACGCGAAAGAATCGTCGGAAGAATCTTATGCTTCTCGGTTGTGGCAAGGATGAATATGGCATGTGCCGGCGGCTCCTCCAGCGTCTTGAGGAAAGCGTTGAACGCGGCTGTCGAGAGCATGTGGACCTCATCGATGATGTACACGCTGTACTTTCCCACCTGCGGCGGGATCTGCACCTGATCCATCAGATTCTTGATGTCATCCACTCCGTTGTTCGAAGCGGCGTCCAATTCATGAATACAATAGGACCGGCCCTCCTGAAATGACTTGCAGGACTCACACTCTCCGCAAGGCTCCATGTCCGGCGAAGGATTGGAGCAGTTGATGGCTTTCGCGAAAATCCTCGCGGTGGTCGTCTTCCCTACTCCGCGCGGACCGCAGAACAGGTAGGCATGCGCCAGCTTGCCCCTGATGATGGAGTTCTTCAGGGTCTGGGCGATGTTGTCCTGCCCGATCAAGGTCTCAAAGGAATCAGGACGGTATTTCCTTGCCGAAACTATGTAGTCTGACATAATGCGCAAACTTAGGGAGTAGTGGTCCGAACCAAGTTTTGTAAGGCAAATTTACGCAATATTTTGTACATTTGCGTCGTACGGCAAAACAAACGATTACTGGACATGAGAAGATTTTTTCAAATATCAGTCCTGGCCATAGCCGGACTGCTGTCGGCCACTGACGCTTTCGGGCAGGCTCAGATCACCACAAGAAGGGAAAAACTGAAGGATTTCACCTCAAAGACAACCAAGGTCGTCCTCTCGGGAGACGGGTTCCTTGACGAGGCACTGAAGGAGAGTGTCGCCGCCACATGGACGGTCTCTCCCTACGAGTTCTGCACGAACGAGGAATTCCAGAGCTTGAAGACAAGCGACAACTTTTATTTCCTGATGGTCGTCAAAGGACAGTTCCGCCGGGAGACCGAGCCGGGGATCGACATGATCACCCTTGTCAAAGGCGGTGTGGATGCCGGGAAATCCGTCAACGACATGTACGAGGTCGTGACCTTTCCCCTGCGTCCGACCGAACTCCCGTCCGGACGGGAGTTCGTGCTTCTTCCGGCGTTCCTGAAGATCATCCAGGAACACGCTTCCAGTCTCACGGACACAGAGATGAAAGCCTACGCCAACCTCGGGGCTAAAGATTCCAGAAAATTGAGGATCAAGAGAATCTTCTTCTGGTCAGAGGATTTCGCTCCTCAGGTGGACGAACAGACGAGACGTTCGCTTGACGAGGATGTCCTCATCAAGGAAGACGAGGATGAGGTGGACGAAATCTTCTCCGAAGGCACCGTCAACGCGGTTGTAAGCTATGTGGTGGCTCCATCGGAGCCTGTCAACGGCTCCGTCTGCTACAAGATGCTCCTCGGGGCGGACAATCATGAGCTTTACTATTTCAAAAAGCACAGGATCACGGCAAGGAAGGGAAAAGGATTCCTCGCCGGTGACATCAAGGCAATCAAACTTCTAAGGAAATAAATGATAGCAGGGACGGCTGACTGCGGATTGAGATACGCAGTCAAGAGAAGCGGCAACGCTGTGGGATATTGTTCTCTGACAATAAAATGCGGCACAAGGGATGAAGGGGATTTCCACAGCGGGATCGCCCATTTCACGGAACACACCCTGTTCAAAGGCACCGAGAGCAAAAGCGCCAAGGTCATCAGCAGCTACCTCGACAAACTCGGCGGAGAACTCAACGCATTCACGACCAAGGAGGAGATCGTGATTCATTCCACGGTCCTCAAGGAGGATCTCGGCAAGGCCGCGTCGCTGCTTCTTGAGCTGGCGACCTGCCCCACGTTCCCGGAAGAGGAGGTTGCGGTCGAGAAGGGCGTGGTGATCGACGAGATCAACTCCTACAAGGACTCCCCTGCCGATGACGTCTATGACAAATTCGAGGAAGAGCTGTTCGCAGGTCATCCTCTCGGGCGCTCGATCCTCGGGACGGCCGCCAGTGTCAGGAAAATCACAAGCAAGGAACTGAGGCAGTTCACAAAAGAGCATTTCGCGCCGATGAACATGGCTCTGGCGATAGTGGCGGACATCGACGAGAAAAGACTGGAGGAGAATGTCCTCCGACTGGCGGCGAAAGTGTTCACTGAGGTTCCGGCGAAGAACGGGGAGCGGATCGTCACACCGGTTCCGCGAAGACCGGCCTTCAACAGGCAGGTAGAGAAGAGGAATCATGAGGTCAATGCCGTGATCGGCAGCTTCGCGCCGTCACTTTACGACACCGCTGAGCGTTTCGCTGCCATCCTGATGAGCAACATCATCGGAGGCCCGGCATCCAACTCGCTGCTGAACAGTCTTCTGAGGGAGAAGAACGGTTGGGTTTACGGTGTTGAGTCCTCCTACTCGCAGTACACGGAATCCGGCATCATGACCATCAGCCTCGGCTGCGAGAGAAACAATCTGGAAAAATGTCTGGACGCGATCCGGAAAGTGATCCGGAAGATGCAGGAGGAGGAATATTCCTCCGTCAGACTCAAAGCCGCAAAAAAGCAGATTCTCGGCCAGCTCGCCATCAGCTCCGACAACGGCGAGTCACAGTGCCTCTCGATGGGGAAAAGCCTCATGTCGCTGGGAACCATATTCACCGACCGCCAAAACCGCGAGGCGATCGAGGCCGTCACCGCCGAAGGCGTCAGGAACGCCGCGGTGAGGATTTTCAATCCCGAAAGCACCTCCTCCTTGATCTTCCTGTGACATCGGAATCAGGACAGGAACACAGACACACCAAACGATGGAATCTCCGGCAGACAAATATCTTCGGGAACATTCTTCCCGCCAGAGCGAGGCTCTGGACTGGATCGAGAAACAGACGAACATCCACACGAACTACCCTCGGATGCTTTCGGGGGCGGTTCA
>CAVFMX010000108.1:0-7237 GCA_963623745.1 Bulleidia sp. | reverse complement strand
AAGAAACACCATATTTTACCTCATTATATAGGGAGAAATCATTTTTGAATATTATAGCTTTGCGGGAACTTTACGGTATCAAATTGACGCATAAATAACATTTTATGGTTATATATCAGATAGATATAAATTGCAATTCGGTTTAAGTGTGGAGCCGATTCGTTCACCTAAAGAGAGGTTCTGACAAAACCCGAATACAAGTAAACTGAAACAATCCCCACACCTGTATCGTTGTGTGAGGAACACGCAAACGAATACAGATGAACGGTGCTGTCGTTTATCCTTGTATTCACGAAACTGTCAGATTTCTCTTTAAGGATAGTGCGAAAACACTTTCATCAAATATGTCCGCTTCAGGCCGGTGGCCTAAAACGATGCTAATATAGTAATAAATTCCGAATATGAGGCATCTTCCCTCACTTTCACCACGCGACATTTATGGATTTCACGTGCTTCTGGCCGCCCGACCTTTTGAAGAACCCTACCATGCAAAATGGCAAGAATACTCGTCGATGATTCACTTCTGCCGGTCATCCGAGCACGACATCCAGAACCATCATCAGGACGAAGCCGATGGCGAATCCGATGGTGCTGATGTTGGAATGCTGCCCTTCGGAAGCCTCGGGGATCAGTTCCTCCACAACGACATAGAGCATCGCACCGGCGGCGAAGGCCAGGAAATACGGCAGGACAGGTGTCATCAGCGAGGCCAGCAGGATCACCAGCAAGGCCCCGACAGGCTCGACTATGCCGCTCAAGCTTCCGATCAGAAAGGATTTCCGGCGGGTGTTGCCGGCGGCGCGCATCGGCATCGAGATGATCGCACCCTCGGGAATGTTCTGAATGGCTATTCCTATCGCAGTCGCCATCGCGGCCGCCGGAGCGATTCCTATGCCGTCCTGCAAGGAGCCGGCGATCACCACACCGACCGCCATCCCTTCAGGAATATTATGGATCGTCACCGCCAAGGCCAGCATCGCGGTCTTTGAGATCCCGACCCTCAACCCTTCCGGCTTCTCATCGCCGATGTGAATGTGAGGCGTGAGATAGTCAACAGCCAGCAGGAAGCACATTCCGGTCAGAAAACCGACGGCGGCAGGGACGACACTCCCCACCCCTTCCGAAACCGACATTTCCATACTTGGGATCAGCAGCGACCAGACCGAGGCCGCCACCATCACTCCGGAAGCGAATCCCAGCAAGGCTTTCTGCACCAGCGCCGGCATCTCCCTTCTCATAAAGAAAACGAACGCCGAACCGATCACCGTCCCCGCGAAGGGTATCAATAAGGTCACCAACACCGCCTTGTCCATGTCCATTCGAATCAATTTTACACGAATGTAGTGATATTTCCCGAAATATGAATTGTTTTATGTCATGCGGCAAGGTACAACAAGACGGAATCTTTTCTAAATTTGCGCCCGGTTAGTTAGTATTAAAAAATATGTCAACGGCAGATCAGGTCAAGGGCACCGGAATGTCCTTGAGGACGTGGATGGCTCTGGTGGGGCTGACACTGTCAGCGTTCATATTCAACACTTCGGAATTCATTCCGATCGCGCTGCTGACGGACATCGGAGGGGATTTCGCTCTCACGGAGGCGAAGGCCGGAATGCTGATTTCCGTCTATGCGTGGGTAGTGATGGCGCTTTCCCTGCCGCTTATGCTGATGACCTCCCGGATGGAGATGCGCCGACTGCTGCTCGGAGTCATCGCCGTGTTCACTTCGTTTCAGGTGATGTCCTATCTCTCCACATCCTTCGGGATGCTCATGCTTTCCAGAATCGGAGTGGCATGCGCCCATTCAATCTTCTGGTCGATCGTGTCGATCATAGCGGTAAGGATTGTTCCCGATAGTCATAAGCCGACGGCACTGAGCATGATAGTCACCGGATCGTCAATCGCCATGATCCTCGGACTGCCGCTCGGCCGCGTCATCGGACTGAGCGTCGGCTGGAGGATGACATTCCTGAGCATCGGAGCGGTCGCGCTGGCAGTCTTCCTCTACCTGTTCACATTGCTCCCTAAGGTTCCCAGCGGTGGCGGAATGACCGCCCGTGACCTGCCGGCGATGCTGAGGAACAAGGTTCTTGTCGGAATATTCATAACCACCGCCGCCTTCGCTACAGGATATTACACGGCATACAGTTACATCGAGCCGTTCCTCCAGCAGGTCGGAAACATGACCGAGAACCAGATCACCCTGACCTTGATGCTCTTCGGAGGGGCCGGAATCATCGGGAGTCTGCTGTTTTCGAAATATTTCCCGAAGTACCGGTTCAGGTTCATCAATGCAGCGCTGTGGGGCTTGATAGGAGGAGCGGTACTTCTGCTTCCCTCCGCATTCAACGTTTATGTCACAATCGCGGTCTGCGCCATAATGGGAATGTCGGCCACGGCGTTCAATGTGGCGATGCAGTCGGAAATAATCTCGGACACTCCGCCGGGGCAAAGCACGGTGGCGATGTCGATCTTTTCGGGAATATTCAATTTCGGCATCGGGACGGGGGCGCTGGTCGGCGGTCTGGTCTGCACTCATCTGTCGATTCCGTTCATCGGGATTGCCGGCGGGTTGATTGTGCTGCTGGCTCTCGGGTACTGGAAACACATTGTTGTTGACAAGTCACTTCGACAAGTTCAGTAACCGGAAATCGACTGGTTCAGTGGCTGCGGAGGCACATGGTCGCCGAGCCTGACGAAGCATCGAAGTGGCAATAGTCATAGATCCGTTTCTCACGGTCTTATTACAATAATCTGCCGTTTTTATTGTAATTTCGCGCCATGACAGAGACGGACAACACGACAGACGTTCTGGAAGTGGCCTCGATCGCAGGACACATCCTGCTGGAGAACGGAGCCGAGATCTCCCGCGTGGAGGACACGATGGAGCGGATCGCATCCCACTACGGGGTCGATTCCGGTCATTTCTTCGTCTTGAGCAACGGCATATTCACAACCGGCTCACTCGGAAAGTACGCCAATGTCGAGTTCATCCCCATCCGCGGCATCCAGCTCTCGAAAGTTGTCTTTGTCAACCGGTTGAGTTATGAGATTGCCGGAGGGAAACACACTCTGCCGGAAGCGAGGCGAAGACTGGAAGCCATAAAGGACGCTCCCGCCAAACCGGCCTGGGAGCAGATCGCCGGCTCGGCCTTCGGAGCGATGGGATTCTGCGCCGTGTTCGGAGGCGGATTCCTGGACTGCGCCGCCGACTTTGTAATCGGCGCTCTTCTCTATGTCTTTTGCCTGTACGTAAGCGGCTCGCTATCAAAGATCGTCGGAGGCATCTGCAACGCCCTTGTGGCCACGATCCTCTGTCTCGCATCCTACAGATTAGGTTTCGGAGAGAGCCTTAGCAACATCATCATAGGAGCGGTCATGCCGCTCATTCCCGGAGTCCCGTTCGTGAACGGAGTGCGGGACCTTGCCAATTCCGACTACATCGCCGGGATTACCAGGCTCACGGACGCGATGCTCGGATTCATCTGCATCGCCCTCGGCGTGAGCATCAGCTTCATAGCCGACGGATGGGTTTTCGGAGGAATGATTCAACTGGGCGGAATGACCGTCAACCCCCAGACGGCCGGGATCCTGTGGCAATGCCTCGCCGCATTCATCGGCACATTCGCTTTCGCGATACTGTTCGGAGCACCGCGCAAGCAGTATGTCACGGCAGGAGTGATAGGAGCCATAGGTTGGGTCATCTACCTTCTGCTCACACGGTTCTGCAGTTCAGGGCCGACCGTGGCCATCATTCTCGCCACAGCAATGGTCTGCATCCTCTCCAGGTTCGCCGCCGTCAAGGACAAATGCCCCAGCACGGTCTATCTCCTTTGCGGAATATTCCCTCTCGTCCCGGGGGCCGGAATCTTCTGGTTCACCTATTACCTCGTCTCCAGCCAGTTCTACCTGTCCGCCACGGCCGGCTTCACAGCCGTCAAGGCGGCGATCGCCATAGTCCTTGGAATAATCGTGGCAATGGAACTGCCGCAGCGTCTCTTTTCAGGGAAGAAGCGATAGCCAATGAATATGCCATCAATGCCTTCGTCCGCATTTCCGGACACAAAGCCACATTACGAACTTCTGGACGGCCTTCGCGGAGTGGCCGCGATCCTTGTGCTATGGTATCATATTCATGAAGGATTCGCATTCGCCGGTTCCGTGAACGGTGTCGGCGACGGTCCGGTCAAGACTTTCAACCACGGCTATCTGGCGGTCGATTTTTTCTTCATGCTGTCCGGGATGCGGAAGCGTTAGTCTTCCTCCCCGCATGGCGGCAGCGCTTACGCTCTTCCGTCATAAACATAGGGGCGGTTTCTATTCAACTCGGTCGGCACATCAATCACGATGACATAGATCATCCAACTCAATGTAATTGACATTCAATGAGACGATTGACTCGATTTTGGTCAGTTCGCATACAATCTCCCGACGGGTGTTGTCTGAATCTGACGCAGAAGCGCAAGGTCTTTCTCATCCTTTGTCATATTCATCAACCAACTTTTGAGGTAAAGATAACGCTTTTGATCCGAAATGTCGGATATTCGTGAATTGGATAAGGTCACATGGCAAGAACATTCGGAAGTTGAGCCGATTTATCGATAAAAAGTGTAATTTTGTCACAATTTTGAAAACGATGGACATGAGAACACGACTGAATATTGCTGCCGCGGCTTTGATGATGTCGGCCGTGGCGTGCCAGAATGACGAAATCTGGTCGAAGGCTGAGAGAGATCTTATCTGCGGGGAAGGCGGGACGATGCATGTGCTGACGGTTTACGACAAGCCTGACTCGCTGGTGCTGCGGACAAAGTGCACTGAAATCAGCATTGGGGAACTGAAGAGTGATGAATATAAGATGCTGGCCGACAAGATGGTGGCGACGGTGACCTCACCTGAGGAAGATGGTGTGGGAATCGCCGGTCCCCAGGTCGGAATAACCCGCCGCGTCGTGGCGGTTCAGAGATTCGACAAGGATGGAGAGCCGTTCGAGGTCTATCCGAACATCAGGATCACATGTCACAGAGGCGACAAACAAGTCGGGCCGGAAGGATGCCTTAGCATCCCGGGAAAGCGAGGGGATGTCGAGCGTTATCAGGACATCGACATCGCCTACACATCGGTCAAAACCCTGCGTGACACTACAGAGACCATCAAAGGATTCACGGCGGTAATCTTCCAGCACGAGTGCGACCACCTCGACGGAATCCTCTACACGGACTATCTGGAAAGCAATCAATAGCCGCCCACGATACCCGTCACATCCCGGACTGGGCTGTCAGGGAGATTGAAAGACAGCTTACTCTGTGATTTCCAGCAGGATTCCCTCGAATCCCCTCACGCTGCTCTCATAGTACCCGTCGCCCGTTGTACGCGGACCGCTGAGAGTCCGATAACCGTCGGCATCAAGTCTTGCCGTGAGCGCATCGACCGCCTCTTTGCTTCCCGCGGAGAAAGACAGATGGATGAACCCCGCACGGTATCGGCTTTCATTGTCCCCTTCCACTTCGGGACGGGTCATGATTTCAAGCCTCGAACCGCCGTCGGGGAATTTAAGAACATACGTCCTAAGGTCCGTCCGTGGGTTGTGATAAAGGCTGTTGGACACACCTTGGAAGTATGTCTCGAAGAAAGATTTCATACCTTCCAAATCATTGCAATACAATGCAGCGTGATCTATTTTCATAATATTCATATTTTTTGATTCAACTTTGCGTACTGTTGCGGAGACATCCCGACCACACGGTGGAAAAGTCTGGAGAAATATGGCGGCGAAGTGAATCCGCAGGCATAGCAGACTTCGGCCACGGACAGGCTGTCGTTTTCCAGAAGATAAAGGGCGTGTTCCAGCCGTTGCGCGTTCAGATATTCCACGAAGGTCTGACCGTAATTCTTCTTGAAAAAGACGCAGAATGCGGACTCGTTCATCCCCACATAAGAAGCGACCTCCTTTAAGGTGACTGCCCTGAGGCAGTTGCATGAGACGAAAGTACGCACTTTCATCTTTCGCTTTTCATCCGGACTCATCTTGCGGCAGATCCCAGACTGTCCTGTCTGTGAAGCGTCACCGAGAATATTCAGTATTTTCAGGAATGAGGCGGGACGCTCTGAAGCGTCTTCATCTTTCATCAAGCTCATCACTGACGCCAGATTCTCCAAGGTAGAGCCCGAGTAGGAGATGGCGGTATCTCTTCTGTCCAGTACCTGGCTGACGCACTTTTGCATATCCGGGAAAACCTTCAGAATTGAATCCAGCAGCAGGTCATCAAAGATAATGGTGATGTTCACGATGTTTCCTCCGGAATCGGTGAAGTCAGGGTCGAAATCCCAGCAATGCGGAATCTCCGGCGGGATGAGCGCTATTTCACCCTCACGAAAAGCTTCCCGCCGGTTTCCTATTGTGCGCATGCCCCGTCCCGTCAGAATATAATCCAGCTCCCACGATTTCTGAGAATGAAGGCCTATCTGCCGGTCAGGCGGCAATTTCACGAAGTCGTACTGGAATTTCCCTATTTTGCGGCGTTCTGTCATATTGCAAAGATAAGATAAATATTTATAAAAATAAGTCAAGTACTGCTCTGAAATTACCGCTACCTTTGTATGCCGTACAATAACACACAAGACAATAGCAAAGGGAAACATTAATATTTTCAGATATGAGAAAAGTCAAGTCATTACTATTTCTGTTCGGGATGGCGGCGATGGTTTCCGCCTCCTCCTGCTGCAAAAATGCCGATTCCAAGGTCATCGGCATCCAGCTCTACACCGTGATGAATTCCATGAAGTCCGATGCCAGAGGAACCCTTGAAGCCCTCGCTTCCTACGGCTACAACTCCTACGAGCTTGTCCAGTGGGGCGGTGATCCAAACGTGTTCGGGCTTCCGGCTTCCGAATTCAAGGGCATTTGTGACAGCCTCGGGGCAAGCATAGTCTCCACTCACTCCTCCCTCGCCGAGGATCCGGAGAATGAGGAGGCTGTGATGAACCGCTGGAGGGGACTTTTCGAGATTCAGAAAGCCTGTGGCGGAAAATATTTCGTCATCCCGAGCTACAAAGTTGACTACACCGTGGAGGATGTTCAGCGGGAGTGCGACTACTTCAACCGCATTGGCCGCGTGGCTGCGGAGTACGGGCTGAAGTTAGGCTACCACAACCACGCCGCCGAGTTCCAGACCCTAAAGAACAGCGACAAGGTGATGTGGGAGTATCTTGTGGAGAACACCGATCCGCAGTATGT
>CAVFMX010000107.1:0-18849 GCA_963623745.1 Bulleidia sp. | reverse complement strand
CATCGTCGCCCAGATCAAGGGTTACGACCTGCACCGGCTGGAGGAGATTCTGTAATTACATCCCGGCTATAACGGCACTCATCTTCGTGCCGCACGGACAGAAAAAGCTGGCATCAATAAACTCCGGAAGTCGGGAAAGACTTTCGGGGTTTATGCTTAACGGCAGAAATCATTTCCGCCGACGGGTTGTCGGATAAGATTATCAAATCGATTCAGGGATACCGTTCCAGACGATGGACACTGACTCTGAGCCGGTGTTGTTATCAACCGTTGCCCCACCGTTTCGACCGACATAGGCAGCTACATTGTATTTTGACCGTACATCGTAGTCCTGGTAATTATGTTCATTGTCGACAACAAGGCTTACATTTCCTTCTATGGTGTTGCCGGACACGGTGTGCATTGGCTACCGTTTGCGCAACCCACTATGCCGCCGAAGTCACGATAGGCAGTTATCGTAGTGCTCTCAACAGTGCAGCCTGTTAAACTGTCTCCTTTTTGAGACAGTCTTCCCCGCACATAAATGTGCGCAGGAGAAATGCATATCTCTTTAAACGACCCATAGTCTCATCCTTTTCCGAAAAACCTATCTTCCAGCATCAGGCACAGGCAATGGTAAATCGGCAGATGCAATTCCTGTATCATGTAGGTCTCCGTCTGCGGAGCCTTGATGCACACATCGCTCATGTCCTTCAACTTGCTGTCCTTTGCGCCGGTCAAGCCAATGACCTTCATTCCTTTTGCACGCGCCGTGGTCGCAGCAAATAAAACATTCTTGCTGTTACCGCTCGTAGAAATTCCCAAAAGCACATCGCCAGCCTTGCCATACCCGTTGACCTGCTGGGCAAAGCAGAGCAGTGGCTCACAGTCGTTCATATAGGCTGTGGATAACGCCAGATGTCCGTCCAGCGCAATGGCAGGCAGTGCTCCCTGTAGGTTTTCCGCGAGGATGGAGCCAAGCTCCCGGTTCTCAGCGATGAGTTTTTCCGCAAAATCCGCTTCCGGCTTGCGCGGCATTTTGAAGCCCTTCATCAGCTCACCGACGATATGCTCCGCATCAGCGGCAGAGCCGCCGTTACCGGCTACGAGCAACTTTCCGCCGTTTTCATAGCATTCTTCCATCAGAAGATAAGCGGCAGCTATATCCTCTCGCAATTCCCCGAGATCGGGATAACGGGTGATGAGAAGATCAATGTGTGTTTCCAATCTCGATTCAAGTGTTCTCATGCTTTTCCCTTTCTCTTTCTGTCGATCCTTCAATTTGCTCAACTACACGCAGCAGCGAATCCGTCGTAATGTCCTGTCCAAAGTCCTCCGATCCGATCAGCACCGTTCTGCATCCGGCATTTTGACCTGCCTTGATGTCATTCTCTCCATCGCCGATCATCCATGATTGGCTCAAATCAATGTTGAAATCCTGCGCCGCCTTCAGCAGCATCCCCGGCTTCGGCTTGCGGCAATCACAGTCAATCTTCAGCTCCAGCACTTCACCCTCATAACCCTTATGCGGATGATGCGGACAGTAGTAAATGGCATCAAGGTACGCGCCCTCCGCGCCGAGGAGCGTCTCCATCTTGTTATGGATGGCATTCAACTCATCCACGGTCACTTCTCCCCTTGCTATCACAGGCTGATTTGTGACCACTATGGCAAGATAGCCGCTTTCGTTTATGCGCCGAATCGCCTCAGCCGCTCCATCTATCAGCTCAAACTCGTCAATATCCCGAAGGAAGCCTACATATTTGTTGATCGTTCCGTCTCGGTCAAGGAATATCGCTTTCTGCTTATTTTTCAGGTTCTTCGCCGAAACACGCCCGGCTTTGTAATCCCGGCAAACCGCTTCGTAACGTTCCGGCGTGCCCATGTCCTTGACGTACTCCGGGCTGTCATAACAGAACATCTGACCCGTACCGGCGAGAGGTTTCAAAAGTTGACGATCCAAATCGACCTTGAAGGGCTTGCCGTTTTCGCCTATTGTACCGATCTTATCTGCATCAATCCCGGTCATATCAAGTACAACAGGATTTATAACGTGCAGCCCCGCATTCACACGGTTGCGGTAATACTTCGGTCGAGAATCTTCCTTCGCCAGCCACTGCTCAACGGCTCCATTCTCATCGGCGATAATCACACCGCTGTCATATGGATGACTGTTCGGGTGGGTGAACAGTGTGGCCAACCCGCCATGCTGCTTATGAAAAACAACGAAGCGGTTGAAGTCCACATCAAAGACGGCATCCGCGTTCAGCAGGAGGAAATCCGTATCCAGCTTGTCACTGATTTTGAAAAGCGCACCCGCATTACCGAGAGGCTGCTCCTCAAAATAGTATTCAATCTGTACTCCGAATGGCTTACCCGTTGCCGGAGAGTTCCCTGACCCATCGCCAAAGTAATCCATGATGACGTGACCGAGGTGCGATACCGTCAGAATAATGTCGGTGAATCCCTGCTCCCGCAGGCACTCCAGTTCATGTTCCAGAACGGGCTTGCACTCTATTTTTATCATTGGTTTGGGGATCTCACTGGCAACGGAAGAAATCCGCGTTCCCTTGCCACCCGCCATAATTACTGTTTTCAAAGCACTTCTTCCTTTGGTTCATATGCTTCAGGCGTGTAATGGATCACCCTCGTGCCGCCGTCCTCAAACTGGAAAGGGACATACAGAAGATCCTTCATCGCTTCCTTGACTGCTGCTCTCCGCTCCGGCTGGACGTAGAACACAAGAAAACCGCCGCCGCCAGCGCCAAGCAGCTTGCCGCCAATCGCTCCGGCCTTGATTCCCTTGTCATACAATGCGTCAATGCAGTTCGTGGTTATCGCACCGCCGGTCTGACGCTTGAGCCGCCATGTCTTGTCCAGCAATCTGCCAAATTCATCAAGGTCGCTGTGTTTGTCGGTCAGCACTCGCTCGGCATCATCCACAAGCGACAGCATTTCCTTCAACTGTGCAACTTTCTCCGCGTACCCGACCGCATTTGCCTTCTGCATTTCGGAGCTGAAGCGTGTGAAGCCCGTGAAGAACATCAGGAGATTGTCATTCAGAAGCTTCTTCCGCTCCGGGTGGATGATGACCGGGATAACATCGTATGTACCATCCGTGTTGAAATTGATGCGGTTCATGCCGCCAAAAGCCGCCGCGATCTGATCCTGCCAGCCACCGGCTTCATTGCAGAGATTCCGCTCCAAATAGATGGCCTCATCCGCCAGCTTTTTCCTGTCGGCATACTTTCCTTTCAACGCATAAAATGCATTCAGCATTCCAACGGCAAACGATGAGCTTGTGCCGAGCCCTGACCGCGCCGGGAGGTCAGCCTCGTATGTAAGCCGGATCTCATGCATATCCATCATCTTCATAGCGTTTCGGATGGCGGGATGCTGGATGTCTTCCACATCAGTCACACGCTCTGTCTTTGCGTAAGAAAGCTCTGTGGAGTATTCAAAGAAACGCGGCAGGTGACGAACATTCACATAGCAGTACTTATCGAAGCTCGTGGAAAGCACTGCTCCACCGTGTTTGCGGAAAAAGCTCTCCATATCGGTGCCTCCGCCGAAGAATGACATTCGGAAGGGTGTTTTTGTAATGATCATTTACCGCTCCTCCAGCAATCTAACAAACCGCTCTACGGCACCTCTTGTTGCATACTTCTTGCAGCCATACTGATATGAGTGTTTACTCATCACACCATACTCATCCGTACTCAGCTTAATAGCTTCTTTCAGTTTTTCAGCAAACTTTTCATTATTACCAGCCTCAACAAGATACCCGCTTCTCCCGTCATCAATCTCTTCTGGAATCGCTCCAACCGCGAATGCAATCACTGGACGGCTATACTTGTAAGCGTCAATAATAATGCCGGACTGAGATGAAACATGACCTTTTTTGCTTGTGGCACGGGAAATTTTCCCAAGATATTCAATAAACTCATTTTGTGTAAGCATCGTACAACTATTTTAAAAATAACAATTACTTATTCCGTTCCAAGGCGGCGGTCCAGATGGAGTTCATCCGGTCCTTTAGGGACTGGGGCGCAAGGATCTCGATGGATGAGCTTCGGGAAAGGAGAGCCATCACGAAATCATTGGTGATTTTCAGGCGAAGGGTCACTTCTACATATTCATTGGTCTCGGCAACGACATTCTGGGAAGAATGAATAGGAAGAGTCTTGATGAAGCGTCCGTCCAAAGCACTGAACCTCAGGCGGATGTCCTCAATTGGCATCTTCGGGTCGTCCCATATTCCGAAGCAATCGCGGAAAAGGTTCTCCGCCAGGACGCTCCTGTCGCGGGAAAATTCTTCGTCAAGCACTTTGAAAGATTTGAACCTGCCCAACTCGAAGCATTTCAAAATCCCCTCGACCATCGCGACAAGATACCAACGGTTCTGCGACTGCTTCAGGAAATACGGCTCGGCGAGATATTCAGCCTCCTTGCCTCCAAGCCTTGGCAATGAATATGAAAAGCGCACCTTTCGCCTTTGCTTTATCGACCTTAA
Organism: Bulleidia sp.; assembly: GCA_963623745.1. Classification (GTDB taxonomy): domain Bacteria; phylum Bacteroidota; class Bacteroidia; order Bacteroidales; family UBA932; genus Cryptobacteroides. The sequence goes on along the minus strand of CAVFMX010000107.1, from coordinate 14,357 downwards.
GACTTTCTGAATGTCAACGCTGAACGTCATCCTTCTCTGTTCCGGAATGATGTAGTCACGTGTCCCGGAATCATAACCGGCAGTACTCAGAATCTCGAACTCGGAGAGAAGTTCCTTGAACCGGTCGGTGTAAACCGGATCCCTGCCTACAATGTGACACCCCTTTCCCCTGACATTCTGAATCTCAATCCCGAACACCTCCTCAATGGTCTTTATGTTCCGCTGAAGCGTCCGCAAAGAATAGGAACCGTTCTCAGCCATCTCGCCTGACATGGCCTCCAGGAGATCCTCTTTGCTGACATATTCGTTGATGCCGCTGAGTTTATTCACTATCGAGCTTAACAGCCTGATTTGTTTAGACATGTTCAGAAGTGTTTGCCGCAAATATAACAATCAAGAGCGACAAATTTTGTCGCCATGACGAAAACTGTTCCTATTATGTTCTCCTATAAGAAGCTGTTTTGAAATGATTCCCGAATTTTATCATGTGGAATTTTCGAGGCGGTTTCGGCTTTGGAAGAGGGAGCGTAGCCGGAGCTACGTGACCGATGACAAAGATGGAAATGGCCGGAAAGGCCGTATAAGAAAAGAAAGGGATTATTTCAAAACATCTTCTAAGTTACATTCAGCCTTGCTCACGCTTTTAGAGGGATAATAGTCCCTTCACGAGCGACTTTTCGCCGAAATTACGCTCTTGGAATATGGAGCTTTCGAAAAAGACTTTTCAAAATTTTGGTAACGTGCAAAATTTTGAAAAGTCTTTTTTGATGCTGTCACCTTACTTACAATGTTAAGTGACGTGTAAATAATAACTTACCTAATCTGTACCGCCGTCGGACAGCCGTTTCGGCAAGCCCGGCAACCAGTTCAGCGTCCGGGCGGTAAGGCCTTATGCGAGGCGCTTTTCGAGACGCTTGCGGATGGCGGCGATGAAATCGGCGGAGTTCTTGACCTGAGGGGTCACGCCTTCCATCAGGTTGGCGAGATCCTTGGTCACGATGCCCTCGTTGAGGGTGTCGAGGCAGGCGGCCTCAAGCTGTTCGGCGTAGTTCACGAGCTCAGGGATGTTGTCCAGCTCGCCTCTCTTGCGGAAAGCGCCGCTCCAGGCGAAGATCGTGGCGATCGGGTTCGTGGAAGTCTCCTCGCCCTGAAGATGCTTGTAGTAGTGACGGGTCACAGTGCCGTGGGCGGCCTCGTACTCGTACTTGCCGTCAGGGCTTACCAGAACGGAAGTCATCATCGCCAGAGAACCGAAGGCCGTGGAGACCATGTCGCTCATCACGTCACCGTCGTAGTTCTTGCAGGCCCAGATGAATCCGCCCTCGCTGCGCATCACACGCGCCACGGCATCATCAATCAAGGTGTAGAAGTACTCGATGCCGGCGGCGGCGAATGCCTCCTTGTACCCCTCGAACACCTCCTCGAAGATCTCGCGGAAACGTCCGTCGTACTTCTTGGCGATGGTGTCCTTGGTGGCGAACCAGATGCTCTGCTTCAGATCAAGCGCGTACTTGAAACAAGCGTGGGCGAAAGAACGGATGGAAGCGTCGGTGTTGTGCAGTCCCTGAAGGACGCCTGGGCCTTTGAAAGTGTGGACGATCTGCTCCTCCCTCTTGCCGCTTTCGCCTTCGAAGATGATCTTGGCGACTCCCGGTTCCTCGACACGGATGTCAACGCTCTTGTAAACGTCGCCATAGGCGTGACGGGCGATGGTGATAGGCTTCTTCCAGAACTTCACGGCAGGGGAGATTGAAGGAATCGTGATCGGTGTGCGGAACACGGTGCCGTCCAGCATCGAACGGATGGTTCCGTTCGGACTCTTCCACATCTGGTGCAGGTTGTACTCCGTCATACGCTTGGCGTTAGGAGTGATGGTGGCGCACTTCACGGCAACACCGTACTTCTTCGTGGCGTTGGCGGAGTCAACCGTCACCTGATCGGCGGTCTCGTCACGGTGGACGAGGCCGAGGTCGTAGTATTCCGTCTTCAGATCAACAAATGGAATGATAAGCTCATCCTTGATCATCTTCCACAGGATCCTTGTCATTTCATCACCGTCCATCTCGACGAGAGGAGTGACCATCTGAATCTTTTTCATAATATCAAAAATTAAAGTGTTTTACGAATATATTACTTGCTCTTCTGCGCGGCATAGAAGTTCATCAGGCAGCCGTCCGCGAGGATCTCGCGCTCATCGGCGGTGAGATTCTGGAAGTAGAGGTGGATGTCCTTGACTCCCTCGACGCAGATAACCTTGGCGTCGATCTCCTCCTTGCCGGAAAGGATGGCCTCGCGGATGCCGGGAACATAGACGAAGTCGCCGGAGACATATTCAAAAGGAGTGTCCTTCGAGATCGTGAAAGGAACGATACCCCAGTTGATGCAGTTGCTGCGGTAGCGCTTGGTGGCATATTCATAGCAGATGTTGGCGTCGCCGCCGAGAACCTTCTGGCAGGAAGCGGCCTGCTCGCGGGCCGAGCCGTCGCCAGGCTTTTTGGCGAACACGCAGGAGCCGAACGAGGTGTTCTCCGGCTTCGCTCCGACCTTGGCAAGGGCATCGAGAACGTGTTGAGGTGTCTTGCCATCGCGGCGCCGGAGATCATCAGACTGTATGCGCTTGCTCAATCCGACATATTCAGGGACACGGCGTGAGAGAGCGAACTCAGAGAGTTTCAGAGGGTTGGAGCGGTAGCTGGAGGTCTCGCCGGAAGGGATCAGCTCGTCGGTCGTGGTGACAGGGTCGTGGATGACGGCCGCGAGTTCGAGGAGCATGTTCTCCTCCATCGGGTACATCTTAGGCCAGTCCTTGATGTTCGGTCCGTAGCGGAGCTCGACAGAAGGGTCAGCCTTGCCGAAGCCGTAGTAGATGCGGCTCTTGTAGATGCGGTCGTCGAAGGAATACGGCTTGTGGGTGTCCTCATATTCAATGTCAGTGGCGGCAGTGATGACTCCGCCGTTGGCTGCCGTGGCGGCGATCGAACGCGCGTCCATCAGGCAGACAAGGGAGATCTGTCCCTGACCCGGCTTGGATCCCTCACGGTTAGGGAAGTTGCGGGTGGTGTGGCGGATGGAGAGGCCGTTGTTGGCAGGCACGTCGCCGGCGCCGAAGCAAGGGCCGCAGAACGCCGGCTTGATGACGACACCGGCCTCAAGCAGCTCCTCTGCGATGTGATTGCGCGTGGTCGCAAGATAGACCGGGGTTGACTGAGGGTAGGCCGACATCGTGAAGTAGTCATTGCCGATGGTCCTGCCCTTCATGATCGCGGCGGCCTCGCTGAGGTTGTCATAGGTGCCTCCGGAGCAGCCGGCGATGATTGCCTGGTCGGCGAAAGCCTTGCCATTCTTCACCTTGCTCTCAAGATCAATGGAGATCTTGTCACCGAAACGCTGTTTGGCATCGTCCTCGACTTTCCTCAGGATTCCCTCCGGGTCAGCCTGGAACTCGTGGATCGTGTAGGCGTTGGACGGGTGGAACGGAAGGGCGATCATGGACTCCTGCTTTGATAGGTCGATGCGGATCATCGCGTCGTAGTAGGCGATCTCGCCCGGCTGGAGCTCCTTGTAGGCCTCCGGGCGCCCGTGCATTTTGTAATATTCCTCAACCTTTTCGTCCGTCACCCAGATCGAGCTGAGGCAGGTGGTCTCGGTGGTCATCACGTCGATTCCGTTGCGGAAATCCGTAGGGAGGGAGGCCACGCCAGGACCGGCGAACTCAAGCACCTTGTTCTTAACGAAACCGTTCTCGAACACTGCCTTGACAAGGGATATGGCCACATCGTGAGGGCCGACGCCCTTTCTCGGTCTGCCCTCAAGCCAGACCAGAACAACCTCAGGAGCGTTTATGTCCCAAGTGTTGTGGAGGAGCTGCTTGACAAGCTCGCCGCCGCCCTCACCGACACCCATGCAGCCGAGTGAGCCGTAGCGGGTGTGGCTGTCCGATCCGAGGATCATGCGGCCGCAGCCGGCGAGAGCCTCGCGGACATACTGATGGATGACTGCCTGATTGGCCGGGACATAGATTCCGCCGTACTTCTTGGCCGCCGAAAGGCCGAAGATATGGTCATCCTCGTTGATGGTGCCGCCGACAGCGCACAGGGAGTTGTGGCAGTTGGTCATCGCATAAGGAATAGGGAACTTGTCAAGTCCGCTGGCGCGGGCTGTCTGGATAATCCCGACATAAGTGATGTCGTGTGAGGCCATAGCGTCGAACCTGACACGCATCTTCCCGCCCTTGCCCCCGTCCACATCGTGGGCGCGGAGGATTCTGTAGGCGATAGTGTTCTCGCGGGCTTCGTCGGCAGACGGCATTCCTGCGGCATCATTGACGAGAGTCTTGCCATTTTTCAGGTAAACGCCATTGGGAATCAATTCTACCATAATAAAATCAGTTTTGTGTTAAAATTATGAAGTTGTCAATATGCTTTCCATGAATATGGTCAGGGACAGCATGTCGGCGCTTCCGCCGGGCGAGATGCCCTCCCTGATGAAATCTCTGTTCAAAGACGACAGACCGCTCTCGCTGAAGTCGTCAAGAAGCCTTGCGGCCTCGCTCTTGGCGCGGGCGAGACCCTCCGCTCCCCTCCTGTGGAGAATGTTGGTGTCGTCAAGGATTGACATTATGCGCAGCAGAGTCTTGTGGCAGCTGTACGGGTCTCCTTCATGGCTCAGGCAGTACGGCAGCCAGTCCGAGAACAGTTCAGGATAGGCCCGGCGCGCGTTCTCAAGCGCCCCGACGACCTTGAAACTTTTCCTGGCCTCGGCTCCGTGCGTGCCTTCCGCAGTCGGAATCCCCTCCGCGGCATGCGACACGATCTCTTTGAATGAATATGCTTCCACTCTTCCTGTTGTACAAGCCAGACAGGAGACTGCGGCAACGGAAAGGCCGATGCAGAAAAGGGCTCCTTTGTGGGTGTTCACTCCGCCGGTGGCTTCCAGCATGGCTTTCTCGGCTTCGATGCCGATCTCCTTTATCCGGACAGGATCGATGCCTCCGGCTGATTCCACCGCAAGCCTTGTCAGATAAGGTCTCAACGCAGAGATGCTCCTGGACATAAGGCCGTAGTCCATGTCCTTGTGGGCTCCGCTGTCCTGCCTGTCCACAAGACCCGGTTTCGGAGTCGTGTCGAGTTCAATTCTCAGCGCACGCTCCGCAAGGTCGGACACCAGGTAAGGAACGGTGGTGACAGGGGCATATTCCATCGCCTTTTCAAGGTCGCCCTCGTCCAACGACTGCCTTAATGATGTGGCGCTGATTGGTTTGCCGCCCAGTTCCGACCTTGGGATCTGTACGAAGTCTATTCCGGCCGGGCCCTGTGCTTGTCGAAGGGTCGTCGCTTCGACAGGCTCAGCGACCGGGGTTCTCGGCAGGATCTCCGCCATCAGCTCATTGTAGCGGCGGGTAAGGGTGTCCTCCGGCTCACTGCCTGCGAAACGGACCGTAACCCCAAGAGGCCCGGCGATGTGGTTCACGAACAGATCCAGATCAAGAGCGATCTGCGTGTCTGTCGCGTCATCCGGCTTCTTCAGGAAATATGTCGGGAAAGTAGCTGCTGAGATGACGTAGTCGCTGCCCTGGCAGACAACCACATTGTCAAGCCCGGCACATCCCGCCTCGATCATGGCCTTTCTCTCGGCGTAAGGGAAACGCGACCTGTCCTCCTTCACGACAATCACATAGAGATTGTCAACCTGTGACGCGGCCTGTTCGATGAGCCGGCGATGGCCCTTCGTGAAAGGATTGGCGTTCATCACTATGGCTCCGCCGCGCCCAGGACGGGCAAGCGAAGCCAAATACTTTTCATAGTCCGGAAGCCCTCCCCTGCCGTTTTCCATCAGAACAGCCTTCGGAGCGGACGCAAGCAAGGTGAATCCGAGGCTTTCGAACAGCGCCTCGTTCTCCGGTTTGGTGAAAGCCTTGACGCACTCATGTCCCCCCTCACGTGCAAGAACCATGAGCCGGGACACAAGAATGTTCATAAGTCCTTCGCCGCGGGCGGATTCTGACACGGCCACGCACTTGATGACATCGCCGTCAAGCCCTCCTCCGGCAAGGATCTCGTCCCCGTCCTCGTCCCTTGTGACGACCACATAGCGGTCAAGATGGACGAGACTGAGCCTGTTGGCGGAAAGGAAAGCCTCAACCCTCCCGCGGACCGAGCCAAGCGACAGCGGAACCTCGCTTATGTAGTGACGGTCACCGCACATAGGCCTCGATCATTTCGTCAATTCTGGCAGAGAGTTCGTCCGGTGTGTGAGTGCGGTTACGCATGCACCAGCGGGCCTCCCGGTCACAGACAAGACACTTCCTCGGCTTCCGCCCCACCGATTCTCTTGAGACGGGAACTCCGTCAGCGTCAATTACATCCAAATCGAAAAGACGGCCGAGAGGATGTGTGTCCTCAATGCGGCACGTCTCCAGTTTGGCCTCCACGTTGGAAAGCGTGGTCACAAGATAGGCCTCGTAGCCGGTCGGCAGATCCCGCAGTTCAAGCCGGAGCATTGAATCTCCGAAAGCCGGAACCAAAGCCGTGACGGCGGCCTGTGCGACCACAAGGGATTGCAGATTACGCTTGACCTTGCCCGGCATGATGACGGTAAGGCAGACCAGTGTCTTTCCAGGATGACTTTTCAGCAGTTCCTTCTGGAAAGAAGCCCGTTCCTCACGACTTGCCAGCAAACGGTCAAGCGTAATCTCCATAAAACAAGAATCCGTCTAAACTCAACTTTCGTGAACCCGAAACTCAGAAGTCAGTCCTTGATGTTCATTATGACATCCATCACGGAGCCGTCGCGGTTCATCACCACGCCCACAACCTTGTCTCCGAACGGAAGCGGGTCAGGAACGCCGATGGATCTGAGAGCCAGTTCCTTCAAATCATGAATATCCACGATCTTAAGACCGGCGTCCTTCAGGCGTTCAGCGATCTCCGGCCGGCGCGGATTGACCGCCATGCCATATTCAGTGACGACGACATCGACTGTCGAGCCCGGGGTGATGAGGGTCGTGACCTCGTCCACCACGCAAGGGATGCGTCCGCGCATCAGAGGGCACACTATGATCGAGAGAGCCGAGTCGGCAGCCGTGTCAGGATGTCCGCCGACGGCACCTCTGATGACTCCGTCACTGCCCACAAGCACATTGACATTGAAGTTGACATCCACCTCAAGAGCCGAGAGGATGACGATGTCGAGGTAATGGACGGCCGAACCGGGTTCATCCGCGCTGGCATATTCATTGGCGGAGACTCCCTTGTGGAAAGGGTCGTTCTTGATCGATTCGGCGGCGACCCTGTCAAATGACTGGACGTCAATAAGCCGCTCGATGAGTCCCTCCTCGTGCATCTTGACCATGTGGGCGGTGATTCCGCCAAGCGCGAAACTGGCGTGGATGCCCCTTCTGATCATTTCCTCACGAATATACTTGACCGCAGCGAGCGAGGCTCCGCCGGATCCGGTCTGGATCGAGAATCCCTCCTTGAAATAGCCGCTGCTCGTGATGACCTTGGCGGCGTTCATGGCAAGCAGTATGTCGCGCGGGTTCTTGGTGTCGCGGATGGCCCCCGAAGAGATCTTGGAAGAATCCCCGACAGAATCGACAAGCACCACGTAGTCCACATCGTGTTCGGAGATGGAGTTCGGAGTGTTAGGATAGTCAACGATGTCATCGGTGATGATCACGACCTTGTCGGCGTACTGGGCATCCGGTTTGGCGTAGCCGAGAGATCCGCAGATGGACTTGGCGTGTTCGGAACGGGAGTAACCGCTGGCGTTGCCCGCCGGATCGCTGGATGACGCGCCCAGAAACGCCACGTCGATGTGGAGGTCACCGTTCGCGATCGCGCTTCCGCGTCCTCCGTGACTGCGGAACACGACCGGCTCCTTCATCAGACCGTGGGAGATCTCCTTGGCGAGCTCACCGCGGAGACCGGAGGTGGAGATCTTGGTGATCACTCCGTTCCTGATGTGGTCGATCAGAGGCGCATGGACATCCGAAAGGCTTGAGGCCGCGAGGTGAAGGTTCCTGAACCCCATCTCCGCCAGTTTGTCCACGACCAAGTTCACAACCTTGTCACCGCCTCTGAAATGGTGGTGGAAGGAGATTGTCATTCCGTCCTTGAGTCCGCTGAGCCTGATGGCCTCCTCCAATGTGGTCACCTTCGACTGGACCTTCTGGAGATCCTTGCGGAACGTGGTGTTCTTCGGAGTCTCCCCCGAGTACACTTTCTTGCCCATAGCGGCCGCCTGAGCGTTGACAAGCGCGGCCCTTTCCTTTATGCTACTCATAAACTTCCTCCTTTGTCAATATGCCTGAGGCGATTGCAAGGTCAATGGTGCGCTGCGCCCTGATGACAACAGGACGGTCAACCATCTTGCCGTTCACGGCGATGACTCCCGAACCGCGTTTCTCGGCCTCCTTGATGGCGGCGAGAATCTTCCTGGCCTTCTCGATCGCCTTCTCGGTCGGAGCGAACACCTCGTTCACGATCTGGATCTGGCGAGGGTTGATGATGGACTTGCCGTCGAATCCGAGGGTCTTGATGAGTTCCACCTCCTTGCGGAAAGTCTCCATGTCATCGAGGTTCGAATAGACCGTGTCAAGCGCGTCGATTCCGGCCGCCCTCGCGGCCACGACTATGGTCTCGCGGGCATAGAGGAGCTCGGCTCCGCCAGAAGTGCGCTGGGTCTTGAGGTTGGCGCAATAGTCCTCTGCCCCGAGGGCGATGCCCATCATCCTCTTGGAGGCCTTCGCGATCGCAAAGGCGTTGCAGATCCCCTCCGCACTTTCGATGGCGGCCATCATGCGGGTCCTTCCAAGGCAGCCTATCTCCTTCTCGACCTTCTCGATCTCGGCCTCAAGCTCACGAACCTCGTCTGCGGTCTCGGTCTTAGGCATGCGGATCACCTGCACGCCGGCCTTCACGACAGCCTCCACGTCCTTGTGGCCGTAAGGGGTGCTGAGAGGGTTTATGCGGACAACCATTTCGGTGTCGCCGTAGTCAATGGATTTCAGAGCGTTATAGACAAGCAGACGGGCTGCGTCCTTCTCGGCCATCGTCACGGAGTCCTCCAGATCAAGCATGATCGAATCCGGTCCGTAGATGAAGGCATCCTGCATCATTCCGGGATTGTTGCCCGGAACGAACATCATTGTTCTTCTTAATCTTTCCATAATGATCCCGCTTGCTAAGCCCAGACATCCTTTCCCGTTGCACGCACTGCGGCGGCGGTCACCCTCGCGCGGATCGTGCAGTCGCGGGCCCCTTTGTCAACCGCCTTGATGTCAGCGTCCTCAAGACCGAAGTCGGTGAGTGTCTCCTCAATGACCCTGCGGATCTGTCGGCCGAACTGGGCGGCCACAGAACTGTCGAGGTCGATGTGCAGACCTTTCGTCTCCGCCGGAGCGATCTGGATCATGATGTCACCTGACTCCAGCGTTCCGGCCACAGCGTTCTTTACTTCCATAGCAGATTTGCGATAAAAAGTCATTATTGTCCCTGAATATCAGGGATGTGTTATAATTATGTGTCAATCTCAAACAAAATCACCCGGCCACAATTACAAATTTTTACAATATTTAAAATATTCCAAAAAATTCATAACCGCCCAACCGGGCCAAATCTTGTTTAGCCAAAGGTATGAGACTTTTTTCAAATGACCAAATTTCCGCTGTACATTTTTGATGGCAAAGTCAGGACGATTTTGGAAAACAACCTGCAAAGACGTAACTTTGAGAACATAATATTCAGGAACATGTCAGATGCGAAATTTGAAAAGACCCTCACCCTCGGGGATGCCGTCCGGCTCTCCGGGCCGCTGGCGTTCAACATCATGATCAAGCCGGCAGGGTCGCTCTGCAATCTGGACTGCAAGTATTGCTACTATCTCGACAAGGCCGAGATCTACGGCGGCAAGGAGCCACGGATGACCGAAGCGATGTTGGAAAAGGTCGTTCAGGAATACATCGGCGCGAACGGAGTGCCGGAGGTGACATTCAACTGGCACGGAGGCGAACCGCTGGTGCTGGGACTTGACTTCTACCGCAAGGCGCTTGAATATGAGCGGAAATATGCCGGCGACAAGGTCATCCGCAACACCATCCAGACCAACGGAACCCTTCTGAACCGCGAATGGGCGAGATTCTTCCGCGATAACAATTTCCTTGTCGGAATCTCCCTGGACGGGCCCAAGGACATCCATGACAAGTACCGCAAGGACAAAGGCGGCTTTCCGACCTTCGACAGGGTGATGGGCGGCTTGAATATTCTTAAAGGGGAAGGAGTCGAGTTCAACACCATGTCCACGGTCAACCATGCCAGTGAGGACAGAGGATTGGAGACGTACCTGTTTCTGCGTGAGGCAGGAAGCGGATTCATGCAGTTCATGCCGGTCGTGGAGCACGTAAAGTACCCGCTGAACGGGGCAGGCAGGCCGGACAGGAAAAAACGCCCTTTCATCGTTGATCCGAAGACCGAAGGAGCCGTAATAGCCCCGTGGTCGGTGAGTGACACCGGCTTCGGACGATTCCTCTGCGACATATTCGATCATTGGGTAAGAAATGATGTCGGACGCTGTTTCGTCACTAATTTCGACGCGACCCTGGCCAACTGGGTAGGGGAGATGCCAGGCACCTGCACGTTCGCCCAGACCTGCGGAGGCAATTCCGTCATCGAGCACAACGGCGACCTCTACCCTTGCGACCATTTCGTCTATAAGGACTACCTCCTCGGCAACATCGCCGACAAGCCCATCGCCGGGATGATGCGTTCGGACAAACAGACAGCCTTCGGAATCGACAAGAGGAACAAGCTTCCAACTAAATGTTTACGATGCGAATGGCTTTTCGCCTGCAACGGAGAATGCCCGAAGCACAGGTTCAACACTTACGAGTCCCGCCAAGGCAGGGGCGGTGTGAGGATCGAGACCGGCCTGAACGCCCTCTGCACCGGCTACCAAATGTTTTTCAGCCACGTCGCTCCCTACATGGACTACATGAAAGACCTCCTGTCCCGCAAGATGGCCCCCGCCTACGTCATCCCCTGGGCCAGATCCCGCACGGTTTAGAACTTGAAACTTTTGAGTCTGCCTCCGAGTTTTCAAGGCTCCTGACAAAGTAATCAGCTTACCTGACCTCGTCGATGGACTTGATGCCGTCGCGGGAGAGGTCGATGCGGAAGCGCTTGAACTCGGCGGTGTCGTCGTACTGGTACTGGAGGACGAGGTTGAGGTAGTAGTCCCGGTCACACTCCACGGTCCGGATGGATCCGTCGTCATCGAGGGTGCGCATCAAGGTTGTGGGGTTGTCCATCTTCTTGATGAAGTTGGTGACATTCAGGCGGATGATGTCATTGATGCCGCTGAAGGAATATTCAGAATTGGCCTGGAGCCTCTCCCTGTCGATGTGGACGGACTTGCGGTAGAGGATGATCTTCTCGGCGGTGACGTTGCTGCTCTCGACATCAGTGAGATGCGAGCTGTTGCGCAGTGCCATCACGTCCGGCCGTACCTTTTCTGGCTCTATGAAATCGACTCCCTCCTTCAGCCAGCCCAGTTCGGTTTCCTTGTGGATGATCTTCGCCTTGTTGTCGAAGTACTTGCTCCCGACCCGGTGGGCGAAATAGTAACGCATCAACTCTTTGATGCGGTCTTTCAGCATGTAGCTGATGACCAGCGCGATGAAAAGAGGAAGGGTCAGAGAGCCGAACTTCCTTTGGAAGGCGAAGCTCACCACCGTAGCGAAAAGCATCGCGACCCCGGCGGCGATGCTGAAATAGAGCTGTTCCACGATCACCCCGTCCCGGCGCTTCGGGGCGCGGAGGTAAAGGTCGCTCTCGATGTATTTCTTCAGAATGCTGAACCGGTGGATGAATATCCGGTTGTGCAGACGGTCATCCTTCCGGATCTCCGGATAGCCCATCCGCTCCATGTGCTTTCCGATCCTGCGATAAAGCGCGGACGCCTTGCCGGCCAATTCATCCGACTTCCTGTCCCGCAGCCACTCGATGAGTTCAAGAATATGCTTGCAGGTGATGTCGCAGATGAACTCGTCCCCGCAAAGGTACATTCTCATCACGCCCTCCGGAACCGTCGGAGCGTTGATGATTGAACGCAGCCGGACATATTCATCACAAATCCTCTCTGCGTTGGAGATGAAGCCTTCGCACAAGGCGGCGGTGTCAGAGCCTATCCGGTTCTGTCTGATGTGTGCCATCTCATCGCGCAGGGCGCTTTTGACGATGGCCGCGAACATCTTGATCTGGTACTCGTACTCGGAGATCAGCGTGCGGGTCGGGTTGGAGGCCATCCGCGTGAATGCCTCACGGATGTTGCGGAGCGGCACGGCAGGACCTTCAGCGATCTCCCGGAGCAGGAAAACGGGGGTTATGAGACGGATGTTCGACTTGACATCCTGATAGAACATGTCCTTGGGATAGGTGGCTCTGGTGATGTCCAGACTGCCCGGCACGAAGAACCACATCGCCAGAGAGAAGTCGTTCATCCGCAGTTTCTTGCGGGTGACAAAACTGACTTTCAACTCTATCGAGTAACGGTCGTGGATTCTTGTGTCGATCTGGATCACAGCGATTGCCCCTTTTTAAACCTAGCCTTAAAAGGAAGAGTTTCTCCCTTCTGCGAATATAACCAATTATCCCACAAAGAACAAGCCCGGGGTTATGCCCAGCCATTTCAGAACGGTCTCACCCCAGAGGAGGATTATGACCCAGGAGATTGTCATCATCGTGATGCCGAACTTGAACGCGTCGGTCATGCTGTACTGGTTGGTGTTGTACAGAAGGGCGGCCGGCTTGCTGTTGAACGGCAGCACATAGACGTGCTCGATCAGCATCGAGACCGGAAGCGCAAGGCTGATGACCGGATAGCCGAACCGCTCAGCGATTCCCATTGCGATCGGCACGAAGATCATCGTCCTGATTGTCTTGGACTGGAAAACCAGACCGGAATACATCATCAGGAACGTCAGGATGACGTACAGTACCCAGAACGGAGTGTTGTCGGTGATGCCCATCGAATCGAAGGCGGCGTTGACCATCGTGCCTGGCAGTCCGGTGATGTTCAGGCCGGCTCCCAAGGTGTAGGCTCCGGCGGAGAACAGCATCAGATGCCAGGGGATGTCAACATCGTTCCATTTCACGACTCCGATTCCCGGCATCAAGGCGATCACGGCACCGATGAAGGCCACGGTCGTGGCGTCGATTCCGTGCAGACTGTCCGTGCACCAAAGGATGAGGACACCAAGGAAGATTCCCACGGCCTTCCATTCCTCGACAGTCATCCTGCCCATCGCGTCCAATTCGCTTTTGAGGCGGTCCAGGCCACCGTCGATCTGCGGCTTCCGCTCATCCTTCTTCATCGGGAAGAACACATACATTCCCATCAGAAGGCCTATGATCAGAATCAGCAGACTCATCGGCCCGCAGGACACCAGCCAGTCGGAATAACCGAACTGACTCGCCCCGGCCGCTCCGAAGATCAAGGAAATGGCCAGCAGATGTGCTCCGCTGCCTGTGTAGAAGGCATTGGCACCGATGTTCACCTGAAACAGGTTCTGGATCACGAGGTTGCGCCCGAAGTTGTTGCGGTGTCCGTCAGAGGCTCCGTAGATCGCGCAGACAACCATGAAGATCGGTAGCATGATCGTGGCCTTGACGGTCGTGGCGGAGATGAACATCGAAAGCACAAGGTTGATGATCAGGAAACTCCAGAGCACCCCTTTCGCGGTCTTTCCGAACCTTATGACGAACCACATCGCAAGACGTTTGGCGAACCTGGTCTTGACAAGCATGGAGGCGAGAACGAACGAAAGGATGTTCAGCCACATCACCGGGTGTCCAAGCTGGGCGAAGGCCTCTTTCTGGGTCGTGACTCCGCAGAGGACAATCAGCAGGATGATCACCAGCGATGTGAGGTAGTTCGGAATCGCTTCCGTCATCCAAAGGATAAGACCTGCCGCGAAGATGGCCAGCATCGCATAGTTTGACCTTATGAACGCCGGCAGGCCTATCTCGTTGAGCCGCGCCAGAGCCTTCCCTGACACGGATTCTGCGGTGATTCCGTCGATGAAGCCGAAATGTCCGAACCAGTAGATAAGGACAAAGGCGAGAATCGCAAGCGGGCCGCCGAGACGCGCCATCCAGATCTCGAAGCTGCTTTTCTGCATCTTCGGGAGCCGTTCCAGGCGGTAGTTGTTCATATCCAACGGATCTGACATATTCTTGACTATTTTAAGAATCTGTTTTGAAATAATCCCTTTCTTTTCTTATACGGCCTTTCCGGCCATTTCCATCTTTGTCATCGGTCACGTAGCTACGGCTACGCTCCCTCTTCCAAAGCCGAAACTG
>CAVFMX010000106.1:0-4742 GCA_963623745.1 Bulleidia sp. | reverse complement strand
TCTTGCCGGAAACGGAGATTTCCTGCGCCACAAAACCGATTGATGAGAACACAAGAACAGCGTTGTCCTTGACCGTGATTGTAAAGTTACCGTCCAGATCCGAGATGGTACCGTTCTGCGTACCTTTCTCCTGGATGCCGGCTCCGATGACGCCAAGCCCGGACTTGTCCTTCACGGTACCGGTCACGGTCTTCGTCTGAGCCCAAGCCGCCAGTGAACTTCCGAGGAAGAACACCAGCAGACATGTCAATAGCTTACTTTTCATGCTATCAGATTTTAGATTTACGTTATTATATATGTTGTTTCATTGTTTCATGCCAAACCCGGCAGACACAAAGATCCGCTCCGGCTCCAAGAACCGAAGCCCGAGGAAAGGTTATTTCCATGCGTTGTCGAAAACAGGACGGCGGTTCCGGCAATGCCGGAACACCCGCCACCGGGGAAGTCAGGATCCTTATACCCCCCCCGATGTGGGAACTCATTGTGAACGAGCAGATTAAGACTGCAAGAATTAATTGATTACGTTTCAAGTGTCACTAATTTTGTCAATGTTGCAAAATTACGCACATAAGGAAACGAAAACAAATACAATTTTGATAAATAATGCAAATATTCCGCTACACTATGACCTTTTTCTTCTTGTACATCGAGCGGAACTCGTGCGGGGTGACCCCCTTGCGGGACTTGAAGACCCTGTTGAAATTGGACAGGTTGTTGAATCCGCAGGAGTAGCAGATCTCGGAGACGTTGGACGTGGTGTCCACAAGCGCCCTCGCGGCGTTGCCGAGCCTTATGTCAATCAGATAGGAAGAAAGCGTCTTGCCCGTACGGAGCCTGAAGAAGCGGCTGAACGAACTCGGGCTCATCCCCACGAGATCCGCCAGCTCGGGGAGCGTGACATCCTCGGCATAGTGCTGGTTGATGTATTCCTTGACCTTCATCACCCTGCGGCTTTCGGTGTCCCTCGGAGAATGGGCGAACGAGCTGCTGGCCAGTTCTCTGGACTCGCAGCGGGATAGGATGTAAAGCAGGTGAAGGCAACCTATGAACTGCACGAAGCTGTCCTTCTCATTCACCACCGCGTTGATCTGGGAATATGCGTCCAGGATGGCGCCGAGAGGGAAGGAAAGCCCGTGGCTCGCCCTGTCCAGCATCTTCCTGATGCTTGCGAACTGATTCCGTCCGATGAGGCCCGCGCTGAACAGATCCGGAGAGAACTGGATGGTTATCTCCCTGATGTCCGGAGACTTGCACGAACCCTGCTCCCAGACGTGCTCCAGATTCTCGCCGGCTATGAGGACAAGGTCATAGTCCCCTATCGTCTCGACGCTGTCCCCTACTATGCGGCGCACCCCGGGTGCATTCTGAATGAAGTTCAGCTCGTACTCCCTGTGTCTGTGGAGCGGATAGGTGAACTCCTTCTTGTGCCTTTCAACGATGTAGAAGCAGTCCCGCTGGGAAAGCCCTGATATTTCCGAAAACACTTGTGACATAGCATGGCAAATATAATACTTTTTTAACAAATCTTTAACGTATTAATCCACCAAACCGATTATTGTCGGATGAATATGGTAACTTTGGGGTCATGGACAGACAATCGATTCTCGCGGAGCTGGAGGGGGACATCCTTCCTTTCTGGATGCGGCGGATGACCGACCCGAAGGGCGGCTTCCTCGGCAGGATGGACGGAGGCGGCAGCATCATTCCCGGGGCGGAGAAAGGGGCGATCCTCAACTCCCGCATCCTCTGGACGTTCGCCGCGGCGTACAGGGTGCTCCGCAAAAAGGAATATCTCGACACCGCGACAAGAGCCTTCAACGAAATCCGGAACCGCTTCACTGACAAGGAATATGGCGGCCTCTACTGGAGCCTCGACTCCGAAGGCCGGCCCAAGGACACGAAAAAGCAGTTCTACGCCATAGCGTTCGCCATCTATGGACTGGCGGAATATTCCAGGGCTACAGGGGACGGGGAGGCTTTGGATCTTGCCAAGTCTTTCTACCGCTGCATAGAAGGTCACAGCTACGACCCTACAGGAAACGGCTACATCGAGGCCCGCACCCGCGAATGGGGAGAGATCGCCGACATGCGCCTTTCCGACAAGGACCAGAATGACGCGAAGACCATGAACACGCACCTGCACATTCTTGAAGGGTACACCAACCTCTACAGGGTGTGGAAGGATGCCGGGTTGAGGGAAAGGCTCGAAGGTCTCGTCAACATATTCATTGACAGGATTGTCCGCTCCGACGGGCATCTCGGACTTTTCTTCGGGGACGATTGGACTCCGCACTCCACCGCCGTCTCCTACGGCCACGACATCGAAGCCTCCTGGCTGCTTGACGAGGCCGCCGAGGTGCTGGGAGACAAGCCCTTGGCCGCCAAGGTCAAGGCGGTCTGCGCCAAAGTCGCCTCCGCCGCGATGGAAGGCTTCACCCCTGACGGAGGGATGATTTATGAATATGAGCCCGCGACCGGCCGCCGGGACTCCGACCGCCACTGGTGGGTCCAGGCCGAGACGGTCGTGGGCTGCGTCAACCAGTATCAGAAAACCGGCGAGGCAGAATGGCTCGAAGCCGCCGACGCCGAATGGTCTTTCATCCGCCGCCACATCATCTGTCCGGGCGGCGAATGGTACTGGAGTCTCCGCTCCGACGGCACCCCGGACACCGCCGACGACCGCGCCGGCTTCTGGAAATGCCCCTACCACAACGGCCGCATGTGCCTTGAGATCCTCGAAAGGGGACTCTGATCAAGACTCAATGGTCTGCCGCGGAGATGCGGAGTTTCCGGCCGACAGCCTTCCACGACGGCATCTTCTTGAAGGTGCGGCGGACAGGCTCGACATCGTACAGAAGGAACAGCAGAAGGGCGGCGCAGCCGGCAAGGCAGGTCCAGCCGAAAAGGGTCTTTATGCCTGACATCATCGGCGACAGGGCGGCCATCTTCGCCGACAAGCCATCAAGGTGTTGGCCTTCAGACAGTCCCGGAACGAAGCGTACGGCATAGTCCGCCACATAGTAACGCAGCGAGTGTGAATATGCCGCCGAGGCGACGGACTCCACAAGTCCGTTCCGGATGAATCCGCAGATGGTCAATCCCATGAAGAAATGCTGGAAGGGCATCTTCTCCTCAAGGTAGATGGTAAGGACAGCGAAGAACACGGCATAACCGAACGTCCTGCACGCCGTCGGAAAGTAAAACGAAGCTATGCCGGTGTCCGGAGAGATTGTGAAATACATCATGACATGGTAGCAGAGCATCGCTCCGAACCCGAGGGTAAGAAGGCGGGTGTAGTTCAGTTTCAGAACCTTTATCCAGAACACCACGAAAAGGCATCCGGTGACGACTCCGGCATATTCAAAGACCTGGAGCCGGGTCATCGTCATCTGCCCGTAACCCAGCACGGAGGACAGGAACACGTTCTGCAGCGATTTCGACCCCGCCGACATCAGCTCGCACACCGCGAACAGCGCAAGGACGGGAAACACTCCCTTGTAGGTGAAGGCCTTCGGTGAGATGAACGGATGTCTGATGTGCAGCATCCTTGCCACACACAGCCACAGTGTCACCGCGAACATCAGGCAGACCGTCCGGAACACCTTTCCGTCGAACCAGTTGTAATGCTCCCCGTACGTGAACAGCCAGATGGCCTCCAGAAGCGTAAGCGACCACAGCGCACACCCGAGCCAGTCCATGCTTATCATCGGCAGTTTCGGCATGATCCGCACGTTCCTTGTCAATGTCAGCACGCACAGCATCACGACCATCAGAAGGCCGATCATGAACCAGTGCATAGCCTGCCATCCGCCGAAGAAGTACGCGAGATTGTTGGCGATCAGCGAGGACAGGCTCATGTTACCGATGATGATGATGTAGAGAAACGGGAAGAACCTTGTGAAGTCCCGCCCGGGAGCCATCCAAAGCTGGATGTTGGACATGCACTCGAACGTGCCGCAGAGTTTGAAGAATCCTGCGACAAACGAGATCACGCACAGGAGCGGCAGACTGTGGACCCTAAGGCAAAGAAAGTTGCACACCGCGATGACCGCGGCGGCGTTCAGCAGAAGTTGTCTGTTGGTGTACCTGAACTTGAAGCGGAAAAGGAACGGGAACGGCATGCAGACCCCGACCACGCCGCAAAGCCCGACCATCATGATGTCCTCACGCATGAATGACGTCGACCCGACCATTTGTGTAAGGTTGCCCAAGTATATTCCTCCGCTCAGCTGGAAGACCATCGCGAAGAAGACGTAGATCCACGGACGGACGCGCCCGGGGACGAATTCCCGATACATCGGCATCGAGAATTCCATAGGTGGCGTCGGGGCGGACATCAGTAGAGCACCTCCGTCTCCACGTTGAGTCCGGCGATAAGTCCATCGCTGTCAGTCTCGTCCAGATCTGTCAGCTCGATGCGCACAGGCACTCTCTGTTCCACCTTTACGAAGTTACCGGTGGCATTGTTCACTGGAGCCGACAACCAGGCCGACCCGGTGGCGGAGGCAAGGGATTCCACCTTGCCGCGGAACTCCTTGCCGGGGATGGCGTCTGCCTTTATCCTCACCTCATTGCCTACAGAGATGTGCTTCAGCTGAGTCTCCCGGTAGTCAGCCACAACCCAAACTCCGGTGTCATCCACGATGCGCGTCAGCAGCTGACCCGGCTGCACGAGCTGGCCGGGATGGATGTCCCTGCGCCCGACCCTGCCGTCGCAGGAAGCCACGATGACCGTGTAGGAC
>CAVFMX010000105.1:0-24281 GCA_963623745.1 Bulleidia sp. | reverse complement strand
CCGTCACGATGAACTCTCCGAGCAAGTCGTTCAACATCGCCGGTCTCGGAATCTCCAACATCATCACGAACAATCCGGACTGGAAAAAGATTATTGACAGGGTGATAAACATCAACGAGTTGTGCGATGTGAATCCGTTCGGAGTCCTTGCGCTTCAGGCGGCCTACAACGAGGGCGAGCCGTGGCTTGAGGAACTTAATGAGTATCTTTACGGGAATTACCGTACTTTGCTCTCGTTCTTCGATGAGCACCTTCCGGAGTTTCCTGTCAGCAAACTGGAGGGAACCTATCTTGTCTGGGTGGATGTCAGTGCGTTGAAAATGTCCGCGAACGACATCGAGAACAGTCTGCTGCTGAATGAGAAAGTCTGGATCAACTCCGGCGTGATGTACGGTCTGGACGGCTTCATGCGGATCAACATCGCCTGCCCCCGCGCCCGTCTCCAGCAAGGCCTAGAGCGCATCGCCAAGGGGTTCCGCCGCCTGATGGTCTGACCGGTCGCCGGGCTTGTCGAAGCGATAAAAATCACTATGCAGCCGAAGAAGACAAAAGTCAAATTTTGGTAACGTGCAGAATTTGACTTTTGTCTTCTTCGGCTGCTCTTGCAGTTATATCTGTTTTTCCAACATGAACTTAGTGTTGCAATGTCAACCAGTTCAATTTTATCTCTTATTTATTCTTGACAATGTGACATTACGAAACATTGTTTTAAAAAATTATCCGAAAATCAAGGACTTTGTCGTGGCTGAAAGTGCCGGTGACGTGGACGCTGCCGTCGGGGCGGGTTGCCAGCGGCTTGCGGGCGGCCAACTCTATGGCGATGAGGTCGCCGGTACGGATGTAAAGCAGCCTGGTCGCTTCCACTATGGACTCCTCAATCATATTCGGGGAAATGATGTTTGAAGGTGCTGCGGTCACTGTCTTGGACATGTTCGTTGACCCGGTTTCTCCGGTGTCGCATTTTCCCGCTGTCGCGAAGATCTCCTCTCCGTTAAGGAACAGGAGGAATTCGGAATCGCATCCTAATCTTTCTGGAGGAAATGTCGGGGACGGCAGGAAGGAGGTGTGGTCAAGGCAGATGGCCTGGGCGTAACCCTCCGTGGTGCCGTCAAGCAGGTTTTCCGGGTAGAGAAGTACACCGAAACCGATGCTGTCGCAGTACCGTTGGGCGAACTTCCTCCCGATGCTGCGACCAGGCTTCAGAACGCGGGCGAAAAGAACCGGTGAATATGTCAGTTCGTCCACGAACTCGGGAGGGTAGAAATCCTCGTTGTCCTTCTCCCACGTCGTGTCCGGACGTACTGTGATGTGACCGGATGATGTCTTTACGATGATATTCATGAATCAACCTTCCGCATTATTGGGGCACCGGTCAGAAAAGCCTTCCTCCGAATTTGTCCTTAAGACCGGCTACGGCGCTGTCAAACGCCTCTCCCTCAAGAGGCTTGCTGAGTTCTGCCTCCTTGGCTGCGGCCGCTTCCTTCCTTTCCTTGTCGAACTGTTCCTTGAGACGGGCGAACTGACGCTTGGTGTCCATCGTGAACTCCCCGTTCTCGATCCATGAGAAATAGGCCGGCTCCATTTCATAGACCTCGCGCGCGGTTCTTCCCTTGTGCTTTCCGAAACTGACGGTCGGCTCGTCATCCTTGCCGAGAATCAGCCTGCCGGCGTAGTCAACCGTGCGCGGACGTCCGGCGACTCCGGAAAGGAACTCCACATCGTTTTTTAGAACCTGCTCGTGGTACTTGCTCGGAGTCCGGTACATGTCAAGCTGCCCCTTGAGCACCTCGTAGGTGGCCATCGTGTCAGCCTCTGCCGAGTGGGCGTTCTCGAAATCCTCTCCGCCGCAGTAGAACCGGTAGGCGGCCTTCAGATTGCGCGGCTCCATGTAGTGGTAGATCGTCTGCACGTCGATCATCCGCTTGGAGTGCAGATCTATGTCCGTGACCTCAAGCATCGCCTGTGCCTTCGCCTTGTTCTCCGGGGTGTTCTTTGGATCAGATAGTCTGCGCATGCAGTACGCCCGCACTCTCTCAAGTTCTTCGGAAAGCATCGGCAGATCGAACTTCGTGGAGTTGTAGCCGGCCAGATCACTGTCTCTGAGCCATTCGACAACCTCGGCGGCTATCTCGATGAATTTCTTTTCATTCGCGACATCCTCGTCCTTGATTCCGTTCACCTGACTGGCTTCTGGATTCATCGGATGCTGCCGGCGTAGAGTGTAGTCCCAAGGACAGACCCTCCAGGTCTTCACCTCATGATGGCCGTCCGGAAACACCTTGACGAAACTGAGTTCGACAATGCAGTCGTTGACAATGTTAAGACCAGTGCTCTCAATGTCAAAGAAAAGCAAAGGTCTTTCAAGAGAAAGTTCCATAGCTTCGATTCCGTGTCGGTTAAACCATGATCGGCATCAGGATTCCGCAGATCTTGCCGCTTTCCTCGTCATCCTCGGACGGGATGATCAGAGCCGCCCTGCGGGCATCGGCGAATTTCATCACGACTGTCTCACATCCAATGTTGGCGAGAATCTCTGTGAGGAAGGTCGATTTGAATCCGATGGAGAGTTCGTCGCCGTTGTAGTCGCAGCTGATCTTTTCATACGCTGCTATGGCAAAGCCGAGATCCTGGGCGGTGATTTCCATCTGTCCCGGCTTGAGATCCAGTTTGATGTGGTTCGAGGCCTTGTTGGCGCAGACTGCTACACGCCTGACTGTGTTCAGGAACAGCGTCCTGTCGATTTTAAGTACGCTGGGGTTGTTCTGAGGGATCACGTCGCGGTACTTGGGGTACTTGCCGACAATCAGTCTGCACACCATCGTGGTCCTGCCGAAAGTGAAGAGGACGGAGCTTGAGTCGAAAGAGATGCCGACCTTCCCGTCGTCTTTCCCGAGAATGGACTTGAGCACGGCCGCAGGCTTCTTGTGGAGGATGAACGAGCATTTCTCGAGTGTGTTCACTTCTTTGGCCGTGTAGCAGATGAGTTTGTGCGAGTCGGATGCCACGAGGGTTGTCGATTCCGGGCCGAAGTCAAAGAATATTCCGTTCATCGCCGGCCTGATCTCATCGTCGGCTGTCGCGTAGATCGTGCTGTTGATGCCTTCGATGAGGCTTCCTGCCGGGAATTCGATCTTCTCCGCGTCATCGCTTGTTCCCTTGATCTCCGGATAGTCCTCGGCCGGGAAGAACGGGAGCACGGAGTTGCCGCTTGTCCATCTGCACTCGATGGAGCTGTCGTTGGCTGTCTTGATCGTCACGGGCTGGTCCGGAAGTTCCTTCAGCAGGTCGATGATGTGCCTTGCCGGCACAGCGATTCTGCCTTCCTCTTCCGTGGAGTCAACCTCGATCTCGGTCTTCAGGGTGATCTCGGAATCCGATGCCGTCACCTTAAGGATGTTGCCTTTGAGATCAAACAGGAAGTTTTCCAGAATCGGCAGGGCGGACTTCGCCGGGATGGCCTTTGAGATGTCCATCAGTCCTTTCAGTAGTTCGGTGCTGGATGCGTTGAATTTCATATTCGTGTGTTTTTAAATTCATTGTCATGCGACCGCCGTGGCCGCGAACCACGCGCGGAAGACAAATATACGAATATTCCCTTAATATTGTGGCATCATATTTGATTTTTTGCCTCGGGCTCCGGAGATGCCGTCCGGAGCGCCTGAAAGGGAATATTCGGTAAATTTTTTTAATATGTCAGAAATGAAAAAAGGTTTGTTAACAGTGGTGCTGTCGGTTTTGTTCAGCGTGCTGGCGGCATACGGAGTCGTAAAGGCGGCCACCGTGGATGAAGGAGACAAAGTGACAAGGACGGAGAACGGGACGGTCACAAAGACTGTCAATCTGGCACAGTCCGACTATCCGGATCTGACCTATGCCGCCGAGGCCGCCGTCGATGCGGTCGTCTATGTGGAGGTGACGGTGACCCAGCAGTACCAGATGTCGGATCCGTTCTTCCGCTTCTTTTTCGGAGACGAAGGCCCGCAGACAAGAGAGCAGCAGGGGAGCGGATCAGGTGTGATCATCCGTCCTGACGGCTACATCGTGACAAACAACCATGTTGTGGCCAACGCCACGAAGGTGCAGGTCACCCTGAACAACAACAAGACTTACGAGGCGAAGGTCATCGGAGCCGATCCTGCCACGGATGTGGCTTTGATAAAGATTGAAGCGGAGGGGCTTCCTACCCTTCCGTTCGGGGATTCCGATCAGCTGAGGCTCGGCGAGTGGGTGCTCGCCGTCGGCAGTCCTCTGGGGTACCAGCTCAGATCGACAATCACCGCCGGGATCGTCAGCGCCAAGGGACGTTCCATGGCGCATGATCCGAGGGAGAGGAACAACGGCATCCAGATCGAGTCGTTCATCCAGACTGACGCAGCCGTCAATCCCGGCAACTCGGGCGGAGCACTTGTCAACAAGACCGGCGAGCTTGTCGGCATCAACACTGCGATTGTTTCGCAGACAGGATCTTATTCGGGCTATTCATTCGCTGTTCCCGCGAACATCGTGAAGAAGATTGTGGGCGACCTGATCGACTTCGGCTCGGTGAAGAGGGCTGTGCTCGGAATCTCGATGTCCGACCTCAATGAAGGTCTGGCCACGGTGCTGAAATACGACTCTGTGGACGATATGCTGAAAAAAATGAAACTTTCTTCACCGGAAGGCGTATATATCAGAGAGGTTGTGAAAGGCAGCTCGGCTGACAAGGCCGGATTGAAGGAAGGGGATGTGATTGTGGCCATTGACGGAACTCCGGTCAAGAGCGGTTCCGATGTACAGGTCAAGGTCAATTCATTCCACCCGGGTGACAAGGCGAAGGTCAAGGTCATCCGTGACGGCAAGGAGAAGGAAGTGGATGTCACGTTCCAGGGCAGCAGCACCGAGAACGGAACAGTCGTGGGAGACGGAGAGATAGCGTTCTTCGGGACGACCCTGAAGGAGGCTTCCAAGGAGACCCTCGCGAAGTTCGGCTTGAAGAAAGGAGTCGAGGTCACATCTGTCGGAAGCGGAAGGATGCTTGAGGCCGGCGCATCGGAAGGGATGGTCATCATCTACGTCAACGACCAGCCGGTCGGCACGCCTCAGGATGTCTTGAACATCGTCAAGTCCGCAAAGAGGGCGGTTTACATCGAGGGTGTAACGGCCAACGGTAGAAAAGCCTTCTTCGGATTCAGTAAAGAGTAGTCGATGAAGGTCGCAGGATGAGGTTTCCCTGACGGAAACGGCTCCGTGCCTTCCGTCAGGGAAATTTGTGTATTACAGAATATGAGGCAGTTAAAGATTACAAAGTCAATCACCAACCGCGAGAGCGCGTCTCTGGACAAGTACCTTCAGGAGATCGGCCGCGAGGAACTGGTGTCTCCGGAAGAGGAGGTCGAACTTTCACAGAGGATCCGCAAGGGTGACCAGAAAGCACTTGAGAAACTGACGAGGGCCAATCTGCGATTCGTGGTTTCTGTCGCGAAACAGTACCAGAACCAAGGGCTCAGTCTTCCGGATCTGATCAACGAGGGCAACCTCGGCCTGATCAAGGCCGCCGAGAAGTTCGATGAGACGAGAGGATTCAAGTTCATCTCATACGCCGTCTGGTGGATCCGCCAGTCGATCCTTCAGGCTCTCGCCGAGCAGTCCAGGATCGTCAGGCTTCCGCTCAATCAGGTCGGTTCCCTGAACAAGATCAACAAGGCTCTTTCCCAGTTCGAGCAGAAGAACGAAAGAACGCCGTCCAACGAGGAACTCTCCGAGATGATCGACATCCCACAGGACAAGATCTCCGACACCCTCAGGGTTTCCGGAAGGCATGTGTCTGTGGATGCGCCGTTCGTGGAGGGCGAGGACAACAGCCTTCTGGACGTGATCCCGAACGATGACTCCCCGATGGCGGACCGGGGCCTCGTGAACGAGTCCCTCAGCACCGAGATCGAGAGGTCTCTCCAGATTCTGACGACCCGCGAGCGGGAGATCATCAAGTCGTTCTTCGGAATCGGCTGTCAGGAGATGACTCTTGAAGAGATCGGCGAAAGGCTTGACCTCACGAGGGAGAGGGTACGCCAGATCAAGGAGAAGGCGATCCGCAAACTCAAGAAACCGTCCGCAAGCAAACTTCTAAAAACCTACCTCGGCTGATGACCCCGGAACTTTTCATCGCCTCTAAGGCTTCAGAAGCCATCAAGGCGCTCTATAATGCTGACATCGAACCTTCGGATCTTCAGGTCTCCGTCACAAGGAAGGAATTTACGGGCGATTTCACCCTCGTGGTGTTCCCTCTCCTCCGCCTTTCGCACTCCACACCGGAGAACACAGCGGGAGCCATCGGAGAATGGCTCAAGACCAATGTCCCCGAAATCTCCGAATATAACTGCGTCAAGGGTTTTCTCAACCTCCTGTTCTCCAATCTGTTCTGGAATGAGCTCTTCAGCGGGATAGTTTCCGACAAGGATTTCGGCAACCTTCCGGGCACCGGCAGGAACATCATGGTCGAGTTCTCGTCACCGAACACCAACAAGCCTCTGCACCTTGGTCACATCAGGAACAACCTGCTCGGGGATTCCGTCTCAAGGCTTCTGAAGGCCAGCGGCAACAACGTGATCAAGACAACCCTCGTCAACGACAGGGGAGTGCACATCTGCAAGTCCATGCTCGCGTGGCTGAAAGTCGGTGACGGCGCCACTCCCGAGTCCACCGGAATCAAGGGCGACCACCTTGTCGGAGACATGTACGTGGCTTTCAACGACATCTACAAGAAGGAAGTCGATGATCTCGTGGCCGGAGGAATGGACGAGGAGACGGCGAAGAAGGAGGCTCCTTGCCTGAAGGAGGCCCACGAGATGCTTCAGAAGTGGGAGGCCGGCGACAAGGAGGTGCGTGACCTCTGGGCAAAGATGAACGGCTGGGTGCTCAAGGGCTTTGACGAGTCCTACAAGGCTCTCGGCATCACTTTCGACAAGGTTTACTACGAGTCCCAGACTTACCTTCTCGGCAAGGAACTGGTGCAGAAGGGACTTGACATGGGTGTTTTCGTGAAGGATCCGGACGGCTCGGTGTGGTGCGACCTCACGGCCGACGGCCTTGACAGGAAACTGCTCATCCGCTCTGACGGGACTTCCGTTTACATCACCCAGGATCTCGGTACGGCCGAGAGGCGTTTCGCCGAGTATCACCTTGACTCCCACGTCTATGTGGTCGGCAACGAGCAGAACTACCACTTTCAGGTGCTCAAGCTTATTCTCAAGAAACTCGGTTTCGGATGGTCCGACAGCATATTCCATCTCTCCTATGGAATGGTCGAGCTGCCGGAGGGCAAGATGAAGTCCCGTGAGGGGACCGTCGTGGATGCCGATGACCTTCTCCAGAAGATGTACGAGGAGGCGAGGGCGACTTCCGACGAGTCCGGGAAACTGGCGGACATGAGCGGGGAGGAGAAGACAAGGCTTTATCACATGATAGGCCTCGGGGCTCTGAAGTATTTCATCATTAAGGTGGATCCGAAGAAGACCATGCTCTTCAACCCGAAGGAGTCCATCGACTTCAACGGCAACACCGGCCCGTTCATCCAGTACACGCATGCCAGAATCCGCTCCATCCTGCGCAAGGCCGGAGAGAAGGGCATTGAATATTCCGTCGCTCCTTTGCCTGAGGTTGAACTGAGTGCCAAGGAGATCAGGCTCATAAAGCTGCTGAACACATTCCCGGCGAAGATCGCCGAAGGCGCGCAGGCATATTCACCGGCTGTCATCGCCAACTATGCCTATGACCTCGCCAAGGAGTTCAACCAGTACTACCACGACACTCCGATCCTCAAGGAGGAGAACCCTGACATTCTCAGGATGCGCCTCGTGCTGATCGACACCCTTTCCTCCGTGCTTCGCAAGGCGATGGGCATCCTCGGAATCGAGTTGCCTGAAAGGATGTAGGAATTTCTGATGTCCGTAACGGATTACATGTTTCCGACCTCTAAAAAAGAGGTTGAGGCCTTGGGGTGGGACTACATCGACATCATCCTTTTTACGGGTGACGCCTTTGTGGATCACCCTTCTTTCGGCACGGCGTGCATAGCCCGCTGGCTTCAGCATTTCGGCTACAGGGTCGCTGTCGTGCCTCAGCCGAACTGGAGGGATGACCTCAGGGATTTCAGGAAGCTGGGGGCTCCGAGACTCTATTTCGGTGTGAATGCCGGGGCGATGGATTCGATGGTGAACCACTACACCGCAGGCAAGCGTCTTCGTCATGACGATGCCTACACCCCTGACGGCAAGGCCGGACAGAGGCCGGACTATGCGGTCAGTGTCTATGCGAACATATTGAAGGAGCTTTATCCCGATGTTCCGGTCATCATCGGCGGAGTGGAGGCTTCGCTTCGCAGGCTGACCCACTACGACTATTGGAAGGATGGGCTGCTACCCTCAATTCTGGAATGGTGCAAGGCCGACTACCTCTGTTACGGAATGGGGGAGAAGCCGATGCTTGAGTTGACAAGGGCCATTGACGCGCGCAGGAATATTCATGAGATCCGCAGGATTCCGCAGGTCGCTTTCCGGATGAGCGGAAAGTGGAAGGTCAAGGATCCGCTGGTGCTTCACTCGTTCGAGGAATGCAGGAAGGACAAGATGGCGTTCGCCGAGAATTTCCATCTTATCGAGACCCACGCCAACATGATGCATCCGGCCACGATCATCGAGCCGGTCGGGAACGGTTACGTGCAGATAAATCCGCCATATTCCCCGTCCACGACCGAGGAGATGGATTCGTTATGGGACCTTCCATTCACCAAACTGCCGCATCCGCGCTACAAAGGGAAAAGGATTCCGGCCTACGACATGATCAAGGACTCCATCATCACGCACCGGGGGTGCTTCGGAGGATGTAACTTCTGCACCATAGCGGCGCATCAGGGAAAATTCATCCAGTCCCGTTCGCAGGCTTCCATTCTGACGGAAGTGAAGAGACTGGCGAAGATGCCGGGCTTTTCCGGGAACATCTCGGATTTGGGCGCCCCGACCGCGAACATGTACGGGATGGAGGGAAAGAATCACGAACTGTGCGACAAATGCCGCAGGAAATCATGTCTCTTCCCGGCTCCGTGTCCGAACATGAACCGCTCCCACAAACAGCTGCTTGAACTGTACCGCAAGGTCGATTCCGTCCCTGGGATACGCCATTCCTACATCGGCAGCGGAATCCGTTACGATCTTTTCCTGGACGAAAAAGGATTTGTGGACGAGACCTCCAAGCCATACCTCACCACTTTGATTCTCGACCACACTTCAGGACGAATGAAAGTGGCTCCTGAACACACGGAAGACAAGGTTCTGCAGTACATCGCCAAGCCGTCCTTCAAGCTGTTCGAAAGACTGCGCTGTGAGTTCGACAAGATCTGCGCGAGGAACGGACGCCGTACCGGAATCGTCCCGTACTTCATCTCGTCCCATCCAGGGTGCACGATGAAGGACATGGAGAATCTCTCCAAAAATCCGGCTCTGAAGGGAATCTACATGGAGCAGGTGCAGGATTTCACCCCGACGCCGATGACCACCTCGTCCGTCATGTACTACACCGGAATCGATCCCCGGACGATGAAACCGGTCTTTGTCGAGCGGGACATGGAGAGGAAGAAGAGGCAGAAATCATTTTTTTTCAGAAAATAGCCCCGTTATTGCTTGCAATTCGGAAAATTGTCTTAATATTGCACCCGCAAACGGGGAATAAGGTGATTCCGTGGCTTCTTCTCCAGAACCACTCCCGTGGCGAGGTTAAGAATAGTTTTATTTGGTTTTTATAAATGAGTATGGCTCCTGAGCAGAAGAAAAGACACGTGGTAAGCTACGAGAACATGTCTGAAGCGCTTGCCGCGGCGTTCAACGAGAAATATCCCAAAGGGTTCAGCGATTATCTTCCTGACCTTGTCAAATATCCCAAACCGGACGGCACCCGATTCTACGCCGTGACCATCGAGACGGAGGATTCCATCAACCTCGTGAAGATCAAGGTCAAGACCGATGACGCCGAGGCTCTTGAAAGATGGCTTGAAGGAGAGGAGGATGCTGAGAACGAGGAGGTTGCAGGCTCATCCGCCGATGCCCCGTCTGATGCCGCACTTCCGGATGACAACATCTCCCAGTACGGTGGAGACGATGCCTCCGCCGAATAGTCCTAAAGCAGTTTCGCAAGGCTGTCGTAGTACTGCTTGCTGACCGGAATATGCCCGACTCCGTCACGGATGAATTCAGTGTAGATCACCCCGTCCTTGTCCCGGCTCAGCACTTTGATGTGCCGCGGATTGACATAGTAGGAACGGTGGCAGCGCACTAATCCGTGCCTCAGGGCCTCGCCCTCCAGACTTTTCATCGAGTTCCTCAACTGGTAGGTCTTCACCCGTTCATTCTCCAGATAATGGATGTTGATGTAGTTCGCATCCGCGCTCACGTAAAGCACCGCTGACGGATCTATCGTCAGTTTCAGTCTCTTGTGCTCGTCGTAGAACTTGACAAGCGACTCCTCCGGAGCCTTCCCCGCCTCCGACAGATCCAGATTCTTGTTGGAGATGATCCTCAGAAGGATGCTGAGCAGGTAGGGATAGATCAAAGTCAGACAGACGATCTCAAAGCAATAGGGAAGTGCCGTGAAGTAAGGCATCCCTCCGTCCTTTCTGTAGAACAGGGATGTGTACAGGGCGAAAAAGAACGCCATGACCATAACCTCGCCGAAGCACCAGACCACATAGTGCCACCATTTGAAAGGAATATACTTGTAGAGGACCGAGAACACGAGTCTGGTCAGAGCCAGCACCCCGATCATGATGCACGAGAGCATCAGCAGATGGAAGGTCCACGATTTCCCTCCGACATCGTAGAAGTCCGACAGCGAGAACGGATTGTAGATGAAGCAGAACACGAAAAAGAACAGCGGCAGAAGAACCGCATACTTGACCTGACGTCCATAGCCTTTGGAAACTCTCAACGGTGTGTTCATGGCCTGTGTTTTTGTATCGAAGCGTGAAATTCCGTCCCGAAAACATCTGGGATGAAATTTCCGAATCCGGTTTTTCGTCCCTAATTTACTGCGATTTTTCCGTCAAAACAAGCTTTTGTGTCTTTTTGACAAGGTACTGCCACACTTTCTTCGTCACATGGGCATGATTGAATACCTTTGCGAAGCCTACCGGGGAAAACGGCTTCCCGGAGCAGGTGTTCAAATCATTGGGAAATGGCAGCTATTGTAAACACTTTTGAATATTCGGTGGCTCCGGAGAACATAGACTACCTGGGTCACGCCACCGTTCCGTCAATCTGCGGAAGCATCATCAACGCAATCGGGCGGAACATCCGGATGGAGGGTTGCGGAATCGATGTCATGCGCGATGCCGGACGGTCCTGGGTTCTTCTGCGTTCGGCGTTTGAGATCGACGAGCGTCCCGTTCTTTACGACAACTACAATGTCAAGGTCTGGCCCGTGAAAGGCCGGGGACTCACCTACAACAGATGCGTCATGCTCACTGATTCGGAAGGAGAGGAGATAGGCAGGGGGACGACCGAATGGTGCGTGATCGACATCAATTCCAGAAAGCCGATTTTCCCTGATCTGGGGCTTTCGGATGTGGACATCCCTGTTCCATGCAAGAGTCCGCGCAGGATTCTTGATTTTCTGCCGGACTTCATCAAGCACAAGGAGATCGGCTACAGCGAATGCGACTTCAACGGTCATCTGAACAACACCCACTACATCGAGATGTTCTACAATCTCCTGCCTGAGAGCGTGCTTTCCAGCGGGATCTTTACGAGGATCGACATCAATTTCAGGCGTGAGGTACGTCGCGGTGACGATGTGGCTTTCGGCATCCGCAAGGCCAGTGACGAGGAGTATCTCTTTATGGCGAAAGCGGGAGACGCGACACTCTGTCACGCCTCCCTGCAAGCGGTTTAGTTGTCGATCAATTAACCCTTTTCACCGAAGCTGCCTTTCCCTTGGAAAGAACCCTGGCATTGACGTTCTCCGGAGCCTTGTAGCTGATGTTGGATGCCCCTGTGGCATCACTTATCACGATCGAGCGTGTCACATTGACACCGCAGGATGCGGCTCCTGATGCCTGCAGAATCGCATTCTCGGTCTCGGCACCCATCGCCTTGAATTTCGCGGCTCCGGAAGCATCAGCTTTTAATGTGCCGACCTTTCCTTTCAGACGCAGCTCGCAGGCTCCCGACACTTCGATGTCGGCTACCCCGACAGTCCCGTCTATGGTTGTGTCTCCCGCTCCGCTGACTTCCGCTTCCAACCTGTCCGCATTGATCATGAAAGTACCTTTCGTGGCTCCGGAAATCTCGATTTCCGTTTCGTGGAAGTCGCCTGTGATCTTGTAGCAACTGGCACCGCTTATGTCAGCTTCCAACTTGTCGGCATTGACGTTCAATGAGTTGATTTTGCTTGCCCCGCTCATGTCCAGAGAGAATTCCCTTCTTCCAAGGTCGAAGGTGTCATTGCATTGCAGACCGGTCGCCCCGGACATCTCAAGCTCCCTGAGTTCCGGCATTGAGATCTCGGCCTCGCAGATCCAGCTGCCCGAATCCTTCTGGAATTTTGAAGGAATGTTCTTCTTCCAGCCGATTTTCAGGTCGCCCTCCTCGACACGCACCAGAAGGTATTCCTCAAGCACCTGCGGCAGTGTGACTTCGACCTTGTACGTGTCAGACTTGACAAGGTTGACTTTGACCATCCCGCTCAGATCCAGGCCCGTGAACCCCTTGCAGTCGAATTTGCAGGTGGTGTGGCCGTCATTCTTGCCTGAAGGTACCGACTCGTACGGCGTTTCGCTCTGGAATCCGCCAGGAAAGCGGAAACCGGTGATTGCGACCATCATGAGAGCCGCAGCTCCGAGAATCATTAATTTTTTCATAACTCTTTGATTTTGCTGATTTTGTTTAGTCC
The DNA here is from genome assembly GCA_963623745.1 of Bulleidia sp. GTDB lineage: Bacteria > Bacteroidota > Bacteroidia > Bacteroidales > UBA932 > Cryptobacteroides. The sequence goes on along the minus strand of CAVFMX010000105.1, from coordinate 11,366 downwards.
GTTAAGCAACTTTCCATAATATTCCTTGAGAATTGCCGCCTTGGAAACGTCATCCAATTCTTCAGGCAGCAGGTCAATCATAGGCACAGTCTCCTCCGCGATTCTTCCGGCCGTCATTCCCAACCTGCCGTCAATGTCTTTTGTGCAGACCTCCCTGTACATCGATGTCGCTTTCTCCGAATATGTCAGATACACAGCCGTCGGATCATCCGCCACACCGGCGAACCAGTCCACTTCTCCGGATGGACGGTTTATGAATATCACAGCTGCGATTACAGCCGCAGTTGTGAGGACACTGAAAATCCTGAAGTGCCTCCGATGCTTTCCCGTGGCTTTTGCGGTTCCGGTTTCATGACCGGCCTTCAGCAAAGCGTCCAGCTTCGCCTCGAATCTTGTCTCGTGTCCGAAAGGCAAGTCCTGATCATCGAAAGCATCGGGATTTCTGCTGAGATATTCCTTAAGATCAATCATGTCCGTTCCTCCTTAATTTTTCCGCCAATTTTGCCTTCGCCCTTGAAAACTGTGTCCTCAATGTGCCTTCCCGTTCCCCTGTGAGACCGGCGATTTCTTCATAGTCAAGACCTTCAACCAGCACGAGATTCAGAATCAGCCGGCAGTTCTCCGGCAGAGTCCCGATCGCCTTGCGCACATCGGCGAGGCTTGTCTCCGGAACCTCCATCGTGTCGGAACTTTCGTAGTCGGAAATCTCTCCGGCATATTCATCAAGGAACATTTTCTCCTTCGTTCTTTTTCTGACCGCGTCGATGGATTTCCGGATGCAGGTCCTGCGCAGCCATGACGCCACCTGCGCTGGTTCTCCGGGAACGGCATCTGACGTGATGAATCTGAGAATCGTGTCCTGCATGATCTCCTCGGCTTCGCCGCTGCCGCGGACAATCCTCAGGCTGATGTTGTACAGCCGTGCGGCATGTGCCTTGTAGAACTCTATGGACTCTTCTCTTGTCATCGTTTCTTTGTCGTTTCACAATATAAACGAATATTTCCGACGATTGTTACAGGATCCGTTCTTTTTTTTAGCAAAAAAGTCGCTTCGGCCGGCATGCCACAAAAAAAGCCCGGGATCTCACGACCGCGGGTCTCTTTCATTTCATTTGGCTTAAAAGATTCTTGTTTTGTGACGATAATCACTATCCGGCTGCAAAGGTACCGCCACGCCGTCATCCTCACAATCCCAAAATGTGGGTAAACACTTTACGGACCATCGTGAATTGTAGGTATCGGTCTCCGAAATCCAGAATATTTTCGTACTTTTGCTTTCTGAAAAACGGAAAAGAAAATGAACTTCAGCGGAATAATCGTCGGTGCGGCTACCTTTCTCATAATAGGGATATGTCATCCCATAGTCATCAAGATGGAATACCATTGGGGCAAAGGCAGCTGGTGGATCCTTTTCGCTGCGGGGCTGGCTTTCGCGGCCGCTTCCGTATTCGTGGAACGGGATGTTCTTGCCACCATACTTGGCGCCGCAGCCTTTTCCTGTTTCTGGGGCATCCTGGAGATCTTCGAGCAGGAAAAGCGGGTGCTGAAAGGCTGGTTCCCGGAGAACCCTGCCCGCCATGACTATTACGAGGCCGTCCGCAAGGCCGGGAAGTTACAATAAACGCGGTGTTCAATGACAAAACTTGCGATCTTCGATCTTGACGGCACCCTCCTCGACACGGTGGAGGATCTTGGCGAAGCCACCAACCATGCTCTTGTGCAGTGCGGCTTCCCGACTCTTCCTGTTGATGACTATTACCGGATGGTCGGACGCGGGATATATAATCTGTTCCGCGCGGCCATCCCTTCTGAATATGCCACCGAAGACAACGTCCGGAAGATGGCTTCTTATTTCATTCCCTATTACGATGCCCACAAATGCGACCGTACCAGACCGTACGACGGAATCCCTCAGATGCTGAGGAGCATCAGCGAAAGGGGAGTGCGTCTCGCCGTGGCCTCCAACAAGTACCAGGACGGGGCGGAGAAACTCGTCAGGCACTTTTTCGGGGAGTATGACTTCGTGAAGATTCTCGGCCAGCGTGACGGCCAGCCGATCAAGCCGGATCCTGCCATCGTCGGTCAGATCATGGAATCCGTCCCGTCTGTCTCAAAAGAGGAAGTTGTCTATGTAGGGGATTCCAATGTGGACATGCAGACCGGAGCCAATGCCGGAGTCCGGACCATAGGTGTGGCATGGGGATTCCGAAGCCGTGACGAACTTGCGGCCTATAACCCTTCCGCGATAGTCGAGACTCCTGAGGCCCTTTCCGTGGAGATCTTGAAAGACAGTCCGGTCCCTTTGAAAGAACACTAAAAGGCATAAGCATATGAAAGGTTTGAAAGACATGAAGATAGCGGTAGCCGGTACGGGCTACGTCGGTCTGTCAATAGCCACTCTCCTGTCGCAGAGGCACAAGGTGACCGCCGTTGACGTTGTTCCTGGGAAAGTTGACATGATCAACCGCCGTGAGTCCCCGATCCGGGACGAGTACATAGAAAGGTACCTGCGTGAGAAGGATCTCGATCTCACCGCAACGCTTGACGGAGAGTCCGCCTACCGTGACGCTGATTTCGTGGTGATCGCAGCTCCAACAAACTATGATCCCAAGAGGAATTTCTTCGACACGTCACACGTGGAGGAGGTGATCGATCTGGTGCTGAAGGTGAATCCTGACGCCGTGATGGTCATCAAGTCCACAGTTCCGGTGGGCTACACGGCGTCGGTGAGGGAACGTTTTTCACGCCGGGAGTCTCAGACAGGGAATGTGACCGTCCCGGACATCATCTTCGCTCCGGAGTTCCTCAGGGAGTCGAAGGCGCTTTACGACAATCTTTATCCGAGCCGGATCATAGTCGGCTATGACAACGGGAATCCAAGACTCGGTGAGGCCGCACGCGCGTTCGCGGAGCTTTTGAGCGAGGCTTCCCTCAAGGATGACGTTCAGGTTCTGTTCATGGGCACTACGGAGGCGGAGGCCGTGAAACTCTTCGCCAACACCTACCTTGCGCTGAGGGTGAGCTACTTCAACGAACTGGACACCTATGCCGAGATCAAGGGACTGGACACGAAATCCATCATAGAGGGAGTGTGTCTGGATCCGAGGATCGGCTCGCACTACAATAACCCGTCCTTCGGCTATGGCGGCTACTGCCTTCCGAAAGACACGAAGCAGCTGCTGGCGAACTACGCCGATGTGCCGGAGAACCTGATCGGGGCGATTGTCGAATCCAACCGCACGAGGAAGGATTTCGTGGCGGATCAGATCCTTCAGAAGGCCGGCTACTACACCGCCTCCAGCCAGTGGAGCGGCGAAAAGGAAAAAACTCTGACAGTAGGTGTTTTCCGTCTCACGATGAAGACCGGATCCGACAACTTCCGGCAGAGCTCCATTCAGGGTGTCATGAAACGCATCAAGGCCAAGGGAGCCACGGTCATCGTCTATGAACCGTCATTGGAGGACGGTGCCACCTTCTTCGGCAGCGAGGTCGTCAACGATCTGTGCGAGTTCAAGCGCCGTTCCGACTCCATTGTCGCGAACCGCTATGACACGGTGCTCGACGATGTCAAGGACAAGGTTTACACAAGGGACATATTCAGCAGGGACTGACAGAGCGTCCGGAGATTGCGGCTATGGAGACAGATTCGGCGAGACCGAGGATATTCCTTTACACGGACGGCGCATCCAGCGGGAATCCCGGGCCTGGAGGGTATGGCGTGGTGCTAAAATGCGCCGGGCGTGAGAAGGAGATGAGCGGCGGATTCATCCGGACGACCAACAACAGGATGGAACTGTTGGCGGTGATCAAGGGACTGGAGGCGATAAAGTGGCGGAATGCGGAGGTCGAGGTGTACAGCGACTCGTCCTATGTCGTGAAGGCCGTGAACGAAGGGTGGCTTCTGAATTGGGAGAAGAAAGGCTGGAGGAAGGTGAAGAATCCGGATCTCTGGATGAGGTTCCTTAATGTCTATCGGATGCACCGGGTGGCTTTCCATTGGCTGAAAGGGCACAACGGGCATCCTGAGAACGAGCGTTGCGACCGATTGGCGGTGGCTGCCGGAGCCGGTGCGGTGGAGGCCGGCAAGATTCTTCCTGTCGATGAGGGCTACGAGGCGAATGCCGCGGCGGAGGCTGGCCTAATTGATTTCGACTGAAAAATCAGACTGTCTGAAATTTAGAATCTGTTTTGAAATAATCCCTTTCTTTTCTTATACGGCCTTTCCGGTATAGTTTTTCCGAAATTCCTCATAAAATTTCTATTGAATAAAATTCAAACAGCTTCTAAGTTATTTTTTAGGAATCACTACCTTTGTAAAATGAATATGCGCGCGTCGGCCTTTGAATCCCGACCGTGCCCTCAAACACAGTAAGCATTATGGAAAGGAATAACAGAAAACCAATTGTCGGAATAACTCAGGGAGACGGCAACGGCATAGGGTATGAAGTGATCATCAAGTCTCTGGCTGACGCGCGGATTCTGGAGTCATTCACTCCTGTGATCTATGGATCGTCGAAGATCTTCGGATTCTACCGCAAGCTGATCCACAATCTTGACCAGATGGACACCTACGTGATCCAAAGCGCCAAGGATGTGAAACCAAAGAAGATAAACATCGTCAACTGTCTGCCGGACAATGTGTTCGTGGAACCGGGGCAATCTACCCCGGAGTCGGCCAAGTCGGCCATCAGATCCCTTGAGTGCGCTGTCGGGGACATCAAGAACGGTGACATCGACGTGCTGGTCACGGCACCGATCAACAAGAAAGCGATGGTGGCCGAGGGATTCGGCAACACCGGTCACACTGAATACCTCCAGAAGGAGTTCGGAGTGGATGACGTGCTGATGTTCATGGTCTCCGATCGGCTCAGGATCAGTGTCGTGACCGGACATATTCCTTTGAAGGATGTTCCGTCCTCGATCTCGCAGGAGAAGATAGTGAACAAGCTGAGGTTGATGACGGCCTCGCTGAAGAGGGATTTCGGCATTGTGGAACCGAAGATCGCCGTGCTGGGCCTGAATCCTCATTGCGGTGACGGCGGTCTGCTTGGCGACGAGGAGGAGAAGATCATACTTCCGGCCGTGAAGGCGGCCAACGCTGAAGGGCTTATGGCTTTCGGGCCGTATTCCCCTGACGGGTTCTTCGGGCTGGGACACTATGCCAGGTTTGACGCGACGCTGGCGATGTATCACGATCAGGGACTTGCTCCGTTCAAGGCTCTTGCCTTCGAGGACGGAGTGAACTTCACGGCAGGTCTGCCTGTCGTCAGGACATCTCCGGATCACGGCACCGCCTACGAGATGGCCGGACGTGACGAGGCTGACCCTCAGTCCATGATGTCGTCCATCTACACGGCCATCGACATCTTCCGCAACCGGGCGGCGTACGATGAGCTGCATGAGGGAAAGATGCGGAAGAAGTGATCGTGGATGTCGAAAAAACTTATATGAACTACAGACGATCAATACTGATCACCGGAGGGGCCGGTTTCATCGGCAGCCACGTGGTGAGGCTTTTTGTCAACAGGTACCCGGACTACAGGATCGTGAATCTTGACAAGCTGACCTATGCCGGGAATCTCGCCAATCTCAGGGACATTGAGGACAGACCGAACTACACGTTCGTCAAGGCCGACATCTGCGACCTTGAGACTGTCCGAAGGGTGATCTCTGAATATTCCATCGATGGCATCATCCACCTTGCCGCCGAAAGCCACGTTGACCGCTCGATCAAGGATCCTTTCACATTCGCAAGGACGAATGTTCTCGGCACCTTGACATTGCTTCAGGCCGCGCGCGAGTTCTGGGAGCCTGAAGGTTGGGATGGCAAGAGATTCCACCATGTCTCGACCGACGAGGTTTACGGCGCGCTCGAAATGACGAGGCCGGAGGGGGATCCGGACGGGAACGAGTGCGGAGGCGGGCCGTTCGGCGACACATTCTTCACGGAGGAGAGCAAGTACCGGCCTCACAGCCCGTACTCGGCCGCCAAGGCTTCGAGTGATCATTTTGTCAGGGCTTATCACGACACCTACGGAATGCCGACGATCGTGACCAACTGCTCGAACAATTACGGGCCGTACCAGTTTCCGGAGAAGCTTATTCCGCTGTTCATCAACAACATCCGCCGGCGCCGCCCTCTTCCTGTCTATGGAAGAGGGGAGAATGTCCGCGACTGGCTCTACGTCGAGGACCACGCAAGGGCCATTGATTTGATCTTTCACAAGGGGAAAAACGCCGAAACGTACAACATCGGCGGCTTCAACGAGTGGAGGAACATAGATCTTATCAAGGTTCTGGTCCGGACGGTGGACCGTCTGCTTGGCCGTCCGGAGGGAGCGGATGATGATCTGATCACATTCGTCGCGGACCGCAAGGGGCATGACATGCGTTATGCCATCGACTCCTCCAAGCTGAAGAACGAACTTGGATGGGAACCGAGCCTTCAGTTCGCCGAGGGCATTGAGAAGACAGTGCGTTGGTACCTTGACAACGGGGATTGGCTGGACAATGTGACCAGCGGAGAGTACCTGCGCTACTACGAGGACATGTACGATAAGGACAGATAATAATCCGGATTCGGGTGTCAGAAAAAAAAAACAAATGCGGAAATTTTGGTAACGTGCAAAATTTCCGCATTTGTTTTTTTTTCTGACAAATTTCCGCGTTGCCAGTGGGAAAATAAACTTTCCGCCACGGTAAGGTTTTCTGACGGAGATGCGTACGCACCGGCATTTCTGCTGCCTCACGGCCTTGAGTCCAAGGAGTTCCGCTTTGGCTTCCTATCAGCCTTTGCCTGCTATGCAGAAAGTGTACGCAAAGGTAAGCATTATTTTGTTATCTCCAAATATTTTTCTGTAAATTCTTGAAAAATTAATTCATTTGATAAAAAATAAGTTACTGTCGCATAGTGTCATCTATGTGCAGCGCTATACTTTAAGTACTGTTTCAAGTGATGTGCGAAATCCGTTTTTTTAACATGTCCAGGATGTTCTTTAAGGGAGAAAATAAACGAAAATTCCGGTGGCCTCTCCCTCCATCTCTCCGTTCCGCTTACCACAGGCCATCGGAAAATCCATGCGATGATCAAACGGCCTATTGCATGTATTGGGCCGTGATGTTCTCCTCAACCGGTTCGACCGTGTTGGCTATCAATTCCATGATTGTCCTTTCCACACCGTCGTTCGCGGTGTATTTCTGCGAACGGAGCCTGCCTGCGACATAGATGGGGAAGCCCTTCCGGATGCTGTCCAAAGGAGCGATGCCTTTGTTCCCTTCCCAGGCCGTCACGTTGTGCCAGGTGGTTTCGATGTTCGGCTCCCCGTTCCTTCCCTTGTAGGCGAAGTTGGTCGCCACGGAGAAATGCGCCACCCGCGTCTCTCCGACCTTGAGGATGTTGACGTTGCCGACATTCCCCCGGATTTCAAGTCTGTTCAACTGTTCCATGATTCAAGTTGTTTTGAAGTTTTGTCTGACGCAAAGTTATAATATGGTACCGCAGGAAAACGCGATCGAAAAGAATCGTCGATGAAATTTTTTCTGAATATTATCGGATCCTCTTTTTTGTTTATAATCAGGGTCTTTCTTTTGTGGATTTGTTTTTTGAATCGGCATATTTCTTTCGATGACAAACTTTTTCCGGGCAGGACAAGGAAAAATCTTATCGGCGGAAAGAAAATTCTTATTGCCTCCGGAGCGATAAGAAACGGAAAAATGTTCCTGAACTTTCTTCCGGCCTCTTTCAAATGTCGTTTCGGTTGGGCATATTTGCCTTAGTGACGTGGGTGGTGTCAGGCGGCCGCCACCTCACGCGGGGCGATGTGGGAGTCCGCCGGCCGGAGATGAACCATGAAATATGACGGAGAACAGAGGGGAAGATGTCTGGAGTGCGGGGATGTTCTTCCTTACGGGCGGAGCGACATGAAGTTCTGCTGCGTCAGTTGTAAAAGCAGGTACCACTATGTCAACGGAGGTCATCTGAAAGGCCTCCGGCTGCGGACCATCGGGGCTCTTGACCGGAATCACGAGATACTGGAGTCGCTGCTCGGCGAAGGTGTCACGTCAATGGACATTACTGACCTTGCGCAGATGGGCTACAGGTTTGACTGCATCACATCCTACCACAAGGTCAGGAATCATAATGAGTACCGATGCTACGATCTCAAATATTTCATGTCGGAAAGCCGGGTGTTCGGTCTTGCCAGGGTTGAGGTGAATCCTTTGCGCGGGAAGCGTTGACTATGCCTGCCCGTCGCACTCCTCGTCCTCGCCGGGATCCTTGAACAGGAACACGAACAGGATGCCGACAATCAGGGCGTAGGCGGCGAACACGTACCAGGCGGCGGCCCAGTCAGGACAGGCGGCGTTATAGACGTAGTGGTTCACGACCTTGCCGGCGGCCCATGTCCCGATCGAGGCTCCGAGTCCGTTGGTCATCAGCATGAACAGACCCTGGGCGCTGGAGCGGATGTCTTTTGTGGTCCTGCGGTTCACATAGAGCGAGCCGGAGATGTTGAAGAAGTCGAAAGCCACGCCGTACACGAGGCAGGAGAGGATGAACAGCCAGACTCCTGATCCCGGATTGCCGATCCCGAAGAATCCGAACCTCAGCACCCAGGCGAACATTGCGATGAGCATCACCTTCTTGATTCCGAACTTCTTCATGAAGAACGGGATAAGGAGGATGCACAGGGTTTCGGACATCTGACTGATGGAAATCAGGGCATTGGCGTTGCGTGCGCCCCATGCGTCGGCATATTCGGGACTTCCGGTGAACGAGGAGATGAATGAGTTGGCGTAGCCGTTGGTGATCTGAAGCGACGCTCCGAGGAGCATGGAGAAGATGAAGAACACCGCCATCTGCCTGTCCTTGAACAGTGAGAACGCCTTCAGTCCGCTGGCTTCCATGAAACTGCCGCCGCCGGCTTTTCTGACCGGCACGTCCGGAAGGGTCAGGGCGTAGAGTCCGAGAACGAGGCTCAACGCTCCGGAGGTGAAGAACTGGAAGTAGCTGTGCTGGTACTGGATTCCGGAAGGATCCCTCATGAAGTTCACGAAGAGCATCGTGCAGATGAATCCGACCGTCCCGAACACACGGATCGGCGGGAAAGCCTTGACGGTGTCCTTCCCGGCTCCCTCAAGGCCTGCGTATGCGACCGAGTTGGTGAGTGCGATCGTCGGCATGTAGAAAGCCACGCTGATTGTGTAGAGGATGTAGAAGATGCTGAAGTTGAAGTCCGACCCCACAATGTAGGCTCCGTCGGTCATGTTGACGTTGCCCATGGCGTACAGGCCGGTTCCGAGCATCGTGACACCAGCTGTCAGCTGGCAGAGAGAAAGGGTTTTCTGCGCGGGGATCCATCTGTCCGCGACAATCCCGACAAGGGCGGGCATGAATATGGAGACAAAACCCTGGGTAGCGAAGAACAGCCAGATCTGCGGGCCGAGTCCGGCCTTGCCCAGAAAGCTGCCCATCGATGTCAGGTAGGCACCCCAGATCGCGTACTGGAGAAAGTTCATGATGATCAGCCTGAGGCTGATGTGCTTGTGGTTCATAATGTTATTGTGTTTTTTTTGTTATTATGCGTCCGGTCAAAACGAACAAATGTACGAGTTTTCGGCTAAAAATCACTATCTTTGAGAGTTTAATTTCGGAAGGGATGGTGTTCAGAGAGATAGCCGGAGACCCCGGCTCAAGGGCAAGGACAGGAGTCTTCACCACGGATCACGGTGAGGTGAGGACTCCCATATTCATGCCTGTCGGGACTGTCGGTTCTGTCAAAGGTGTCTATCACAGGGATTTGAAGGAAGACATAAAGGCCGAGATCATCCTTGGCAACACCTATCATCTCTATTTGAGACCGGGACTGGAAACTCTGCGCAAGGCCGGAGGGCTTCACAAGTTCGAGAACTGGGACAGGCCTATCCTTACCGACAGCGGCGGATTCCAGGTGTTCTCCCTGACCGGGATCCGGAAGATCACAGAGGAGGGCTGCCGTTTCCAGTCCCACATCGACGGATCAAGGCACACTTTCACTCCGGAGAACAATGTGGAGACCCAAAGAATGATCGGGGCTGACATCATGATGGCTCTTGACGAGTGCTGCCCGGGTGACGCTGACGAGAGGTACGCCGCGAAGTCCCTTAAACTTACCCAGGGCTGGCTGGAGCGCTACTTCAAGCATTTCTGCGAGACCGAGCCTCTGTACGGGTACAATCAGGTGATGTTCCCGATCATTCAGGGTTGCGTCTATCCCGAACTCCGCCTCCGTGCGGTTGACCATGCGGTCAGTCTTGTGGGAGACAGCCCGGCTGTCGGAGGTTTCGCGATCGGAGGACTCGCGGTGGGCGAACCTGTCGAGAAGATGTACGAGATTCTGGAACTCGTCTGCCCGGTCCTGCCGGATGACAGGCCGAGGTATCTGATGGGAGTCGGAACCCCGGCGAACATTCTGGAAGGCATCGCGAGGGGAGTGGACATGTTCGACTGCGTGATGCCGACGCGCAACGGCCGCAACGGCATGCTCTTCACATGGAACGGAATCATGAACATGCGCAATTCCAAATGGGCGGAGGATTTCTCTCCGATCGATCCTGATGGAGCGTCGTTCGTTGACCGGACATATTCAAGAGCCTACCTGCACCATCTTTTCATCGCGAAGGAGATGTTCGCCGCCATGATCGCCAGCGAGCACAACCTCGCGTTCTATCTCGATCTTGTGCGGGCGGCGCGGGAACACATCGCGGCAGGGGACTTCGCCTCATGGAAAGAGAAGACCGTAAAAAAAATAAGCTCAAGACTTTAGGAATATGCTGACGGGACTGAAGAAGATAGACTGGTACATCATAAGGAAGTTCATTCTGACTTTCTTTATCGCCCTCCTTCTAATCATCGGGATCGTCATCATCTTCGACATCAGCGAGAAGATCAACCATTTCGTCGAGAACAAGGCTCCGCTTGAGGCCATCGTATTCGACTATTACATGAATTTCATACCGTACTTCGTGAACATGTTCAGTCCTCTGTTCGTGTTCATCACGGTGATCTTCTTCACTTCCAGGATGGCAGCCAACAGCGAGATCATCGCCATCCTGTCCTGCGGAGTGAGCTACAAGAGGATGATGGTGCCGTACATGGTCTCCGCCCTGCTGATCGCCACGCTTTCCCTTTCGCTCAACCTTTGGGTGATTCCGAGGTCGAACGTCAGGCGGATCAATTTCGAGATGAAATATATAAAGCACCGTAACGCCCTCTCCTCGAATAATGTGCATTACCAGATCAATCCCGGCAGGTTCGTCTCTGTGGCGTCTTTCAGCTCATGGAACAACACCGCCTATGATTTCACCCTTGAGGACATAGAGAACAA
>CAVFMX010000104.1:0-28838 GCA_963623745.1 Bulleidia sp. | reverse complement strand
AGTCAGGTTACGGCCGCAACTATCTTATCCCTCAGGGATTCGCCTGCGCCGCCACCCAGTCCGCTCTCAAGCAGCTTGAGGAGACAAAACGTCAGAGAGCTCACAAAGAGGCCAAGCTCATCGCCGATGCCGAGGCTCTCGCCGCCAAGATCGAAGCCACGCCTGTCAAGGTTGCCGTGAAGGTCAGCGAGTCCGGCAAGATCTACGGTTCCGTCACTTCAGCTCTGGTCGAGGAGGCTCTCAAGGCCGCCGGCATCGAAGTTGACAAGAAGAACATCACCCTTGGCGAGATCAAGACCGTAGGAGAGTACGAAGGCTCTGTCAAGTGCTACAAGACAGTCAAGGCTGTCGTGAAAGTCACTGTCGAGGCTGAAGCCTAATCCAAGAATATTGACTTGGCGGAGGCTGATCAAAAATTCATTTTTGGTCAGCCTCCGTTTCCATAAAAAACATTAATGGAAATGAAAAAGATTGTTAAGTTCTTTGCGGCCGCGGCCATTGTGGCGCTGACCGCATCGTGCGCATCGCAGAAGATCGCGGTGACCGCACACAGGGGATTCTGGAACTGCGAGGAGGCCGGCTATGCGGAAAACTCCATCAAGGCGCTTGAGTTGGCTCAGAAGAACGGACTGTGGGGCAGCGAGTTCGATGTACACATCACCTCGGATCTCGTCATGGTGGTTCACCACGATCCGGACATCGACGGAGTCCGAATCTGGAACCACGACTATGCGGACTTCAAGGATTGCCGCCTGAAGAACGGCGAAAAGATCCCGACCCTCGACGAGTACCTCACCCAGGGGGAGAAAAGCGAGAAGACCGTGCTGGTGTTCGAGCTCAAAAAGCAGATTGACAAGGCTCACGAGGACTACATGGTGGACCAGAGCGTCAAGGCTCTGAAGGAACACGGATTGTACAACCCCAAGCGCGTGATCTTCATCTCATTCAGCCTGAACATGTGTGAGAGGCTCGCCGCCCTTTGCCCAGGATTCACGGTACAGTATCTGGAGGGAGACAAGAGCCCGGAGGAACTTGCAAAGCTCGGAATCAACGGAGTGGACTACCACTACAAGGTCTTCGCAAAGAACCCGACCTGGCTCAAGCAGGCTCGTGGCAACAAGATGAGCGTCAACTGCTGGACTGTCAACAAAGAGAAGGACATCCAAAGCATGATCGACCTCGGCGTTGACTGCATCACGACCAACGAGCCTCTCCTTGTCCGCGAGAAACTCGGAAAACGGGAAAGACGCAAGTGATTTTTACTAAGCCTCCGTCCCCTCCGACGGGATTGACTCTGAAACGGAAGGCTCACCGGCAGCCTCCTTCTTGTCAGTTCCGAAGAGGGAGCGGGCGGCGGCCACGGCGCAGTTGATGCCGTCGATGGCGGAGGAGACTATGCCCCCGGAATAGCCGGCGCCCTCACCGCACGGAAGCAGGCCGGGAAATGCGTCAGCCTCGCAGTTGTCTGGATTTCTCGGAATGCGGACCGGTGAGGAGGTTCGGGATTCGACACCTATCAGGAGCGCGTCATTCGTGTAGTAACCTCTCATCGATTTCTGATTCACAGTCGGGAACGCCTCCTGAAGCCTCTCGGCGATGAACGGAGGAAGCAGTTCGTGGAGCGGAGCCGGAACGACGCCCGGCTTGTAGGAAGTCTCCGGGAGATTCTCCGATTCCTCGCCCTCGCAGAAATCCACCATCCTCTGCGCCGGAGCGGTGAAAGGACTGCCGGAAGAACGGGTGTGGGCATATTCCCACATCTTTTTTTCCACGTCTTTCTGGAATTCAAGACCCGCTAAAGCCCCCTTGCCGGCATATTCCTCCGGAAGATCCTCCGGATTGATCTGCACCACCACACCTGCGTTGGCGAACTTGCCGCTGCGGGCGGAGTTCGACATCCCGTTCATCACGATTGTCTCCGGCTCGGTCTCGGAAGGCACGAGAACGCCGCCCGGACACATGCAGAACGAGAACACTCCCCTCTCGCCGACCTGCTCAGTGAATGAATATTCCGCAGCTGGCATCCCCGGTTCCCACTGACCGTGGTAACGGATGTCGTTGATGAGGGCCTGCGGATGCTCCACACGGACTCCCATGGCGAATCCCTTGGCCTCAAGGGCGCAGTCCTTCGCGGCAAGCATCTCGTAGATGTCGCGGGCGGAATGCCCGGTCGCAAGAATCACCTTTACGGCTGAATATTTCCGGACACTCGGTTTGCCGGCCTTTGTGGGAGTCTCCGAATCAAGGGCTTTCACCTCGATCGTGCCGTCATTCTTTCTGGTGATGTCGGTGACTCTGGTGCCGAAATGATACTCGCCTCCATTTGCCTGGATGCACTGGCGGATGTTCTCGACGACCTTCGGAAGGCGGTCGGTTCCGATGTGCGGGTGTGCGTCAACCAGAATCTGGGGACTCGCCCCGAAGTTCACGAACTGGTGGAGGACCTCACGGATGTCCCCCCTCTTGGACGAGCGGGTGAACAGTTTCCCGTCGGAGAACGTACCTGCCCCGCCTTCGCCGTAGCAGAAGTTGGATTCAGGATCCAGAATCCCCTCACGGGTCAGCCTCGCCATGTCGAACTTGCGGTCGCGTACATTCTTGCCCCTTTCCAGAATGATCGGCTTCAGGCCGAGCGTCAGGAGCTTGAGGGCTGCAAACATCCCGGCAGGACCCGCCCCGATGATGATCACGGGTTCGGCCGAGGTGACATCTTTATATTCAGGAATCTCGTAAGGAACGTAAGATTCAAACCGATGGTTGTAGCATTCGATGCGGTAGCGGTAAACCACATCGTTGCGTGCGTCGATCGAACGTTTGGCGATCACGCAGGTCACATCGGCGTTCGGGAAAGTCGGCTGGTAGGATTTTGTCGGGTCAACCACATTGATGACCGCATTGCCGCGGAGGTTCATCTCTCTCGCCGCGACGATCCTCACGTCATCCGGCCTGAGGTCCCGACCGACACGGCCTGTCATTTCGAATTCGAACATGTATTTTTCTCTTTTATATTCAATCAATCAATAATCCGCCATGCGGGAGACCGGGGCTACATCGAGAGGTGTACGCTCGCCGGCGAGGTAGTGGAACCAACCGGTGATCGCGATCATGGCGGCGTTGTCGGTTGTGAACTTGAACTCCGGAAGGTAAGTGTTCCAGCCGCATCTGCGGCCTTCCTCCTCGATTCTGGAACGCAGACCGCTGTTGGCTGAGACTCCCCCGCCGATGGTCACGTCCTTGATCCCGGTCTGCCTGGCGGCCTTGATCAACTTGTCCATCAGGATGTCTATCAACGTCTTCTGGAAACTGGCGCAGATGTCCTCCTTGTTCTTCTCCATGAACTCCGGATCCTTCGCCATCTCGTCACGCACGAAATAAAGCAACGAGGTCTTCACTCCGCTGAAACTGTAGTCCAGTCCCGGGATCTGCGGTTTGGCGAACTTGAACCGGTCCGGGTCGCCGGACTTCGCCAGTCTGTCGATCACAGGACCGCCGGGATACCCTAACCCCATCATTTTGGAGCACTTGTCGAACGCCTCCCCGACGGCGTCATCGATGGTCTGACCGAGGATCTCGTAGTCCAGAGGGCCGTTCACCTTGACGATCTGCGAATTGCCTCCGGAAACAAGCAGACAGAGGTACGGGAACGCCGGATGGCGGTTTTCCTTGCCCTCCTGTCTCACGAAGTCTGCGAGAATATGCCCCTGCAGATGGTTGACCATTATTATGGGAATGTTCAGCGCCACGCCCATCGCCTTGGCGAACGATGTGCCGACAAGCAGCGAACCAAGAAGTCCTGGGCCGCGGGTGAATGCTATGGCGGTGAGGTCGGAGGCCTTGATTCCGGCCTTGTCAAGAGCCTGGCTTACGACAGGCACGATGTTCTGTTCGTGGGCTCTGGAGGCCAGTTCAGGAACGACTCCCCCATAATCCTTGTGAACCTGCTGGCTTGCTATCACGTTGGAGAGCAGGAACCCGTCCCTTATCACAGCGGCCGACGTGTCGTCGCAGCTCGATTCGATTC
Source organism: Bulleidia sp. (assembly GCA_963623745.1). Lineage (GTDB taxonomy): Bacteria > Bacteroidota > Bacteroidia > Bacteroidales > UBA932 > Cryptobacteroides. Next base: position 24,817 of record CAVFMX010000104.1, on the reverse strand, counting down.
CAAGGATATAATCCGACATATTCTTCAAAGACATTTTTACGAACGGCAAAGATACAACTATTTTCTTTTTGTTCAGTTATTTTGAGATGTATCTTTGAGACAGATTTTTCTATTTTGAGAGGAGTTCAGCGGTGCTGAATGACGAGCAAAATGGGAAAAGACGGACAAAAAGACACCAAAAGAACGAACACATAAGAAGCTGTTTTGAAATGATTCCCGAATTTTATCATGTGGAATTTTCGAGGCGGTTTCGGCTTTGGAAGAGGGAGCGTAGCCGTAGCTACGTGACCGATGACAAAGATGGAAATGGCCGGAAAGGCCGTATAAGAAAAGAAAGGGATTATTTCAAAACAGCTTCTAAAAATTTAAACAGATTCTTAGTATCTTTGTCGTTGTGAGCCATGGACGCAGATCGCCATGGCTTGCGGTTATTGAAGAAGGCTCTTAAAATATTCAGGGGCGCCGTCGTGGCCGCCGCCTCGTTGTTCTTTGCCTGCTGGATTCTGTCGCAGACTCCGGCGGTTCAGACATTCGTAGCAAGAAAGGCCGTCGCTGCACTGGATAACACGCTGAACGGGCGGATTGAGTTCTCCAAAATCCACATCAGACCGTTCACCGCTCTGGTTCTCAAGGATGTGACGATTCTGGACAACGAACCGGGAACCGATTGGCAGGAGCACCGTCTGGACACCATCGCCAGAGCCGGATCGATCGTGGCCACATTCTCCCTCAAAGGGTTGAGGAATGACGGTGTCATCCACATCAAAAGGATGAGCATCAAGGACGGCACCTTTGTTCTTGCAAAGGATGAGCGCGGAAGCAACATCGGAAGATTCGTGGGAAAGCCGACGGAGCAGAAAGAGAAAAAGCCGCACAGGATCAGACTGGAGGCCGACAGAGTGCAGGTCAAGGATTTCCGCTTCCGCCTCGTCAACAGGACAGGGAGGACGGGTTCTCTCCGGGACCACGGCATCGATTGGAAGAACCTTGATGCCACCGTCAACAGTCTTCTGACTCATGACATCGCTTTCGATGGAGAACGGATCACCGGCACGGTCGGGAATCTTCAGGTCAGCGAGAGAAGCGGGTACCGGATCCTGTCCCTTTCAGGAAAGGCGACCGTCGAAAGCGGCAGAACCTCGGTCCGGGATCTCCGCCTTCGGGACGGATGGTCCGACATCAGCATGAATGAATATGTGATGGAATATTCCGGCGCGTCATCCTTCTCCCGCTACATGGAAGAGGTTCTGATGACCGCCGAAGCCCTGAAAGGCCGGGTGGACATGAAAAGCGTTTCCTATTTCGCACCGTCCCTGCGCAGAATGAGATCCATCGCCAATTTCACGGAAGGGCACGTCAAAGGAACCGTCAAGGATCTGTCCGTCAGGGGTCTCAATTTCTCCGAAACCTACAGCGGAGTCTCCGGGACATTGAGCGGAAGGCTCTCCGGACTTCCTGACACAGGCAGCATGACGCTGGACTTCAGACTTGACGGCCTCGGGTTCACGACTGACGGGATCGGGCGGTTCGTCAGAGGCTTCGCTCCGGGTGCGGACGTTGACCTGTCCGGATTCGCGGCCGGGACAAGGTTCCATTTCACCGGCGGTGCCAACGGCACATTGAACAGGCTCAAGGTCAACGGAAAAATCACATCCGCGCTGGGGTCTCTGGCGGCGGACGTGAGCGTCCGGGATCTTCTGGCGAAAGGGAAAGCGGTCGGAGCGGGAGGAAGCGTCTCCACAAAAGACCTTGATGTCGGCGGGATGACAGGAGTGAAACAAATAGGGAAAGTCTCGCTCCGGAGTGCGATGGACGTGACGCTGGGCAAAGGGCATAACAGCCTCAGGATAGACACGCTGTCCGTAGGCAGGCTGTCGGTCCTCGGCTACGACTACTCCAACATCAACGCGGCGGGGACATTCTCGGACAACGCCTTTGACGGCAGGATCGTCTGCGGAGACCCCAATCTCAACTTCCTCTTCCAAGGTCTGTTCACGCTTTCCGACAAGACCAGCAACGGACTCTACAAATTCTACGCGTCAATAGGTTACGCTGATCTTCACGCATTGAGACTGGACAAGCGGGAGAACTCCAAGATCTCAGGCAGGATAAACGCGAACTACATGAGCGTCAGCCGCAGGGATCTGATCGGAGATCTTGACATCCTCGGGCTGACTCTTGAGAATGACAACGGATGGCACGAGATCGGAGACATCCGTGTGAAGTCCCACTCCAACGACAATGTCAACAGGGTCAACATCACATCCGGCTTTCTCAACGGGAGCTATGTCGGCACGAAGCCGTTCACCGGACTGATCAAAGACGCGCAAGGGCTGACCGTCCAGAGGGAACTTCCGACCCTCTACAAAGGAAGGCTTCCGGAATGGAAGGGCGATGAATATGACCTCAGACTGGACGTGGGTGATGCCCGCGACATTCTCTCGTTCCTGAAACCGGGACTCTATGTCGGACAAGGCACGGAAGTCCGGCTGAATGTGGCGAAGGACGGAAACGTGACGGCCTCGGTCAAGTCTCCGAGGGTGGCCCTCGGCAGACATTTCCTCAAGGACATCGATCTTAGGCTCGACAACAGGGACAGCAGCCTGAATGCAAACATGGCATGCTCGGAGGTTTCCGCGGCCGGGCTGAGTCTTCCCGGCGACAATCTCATGCTTTACGCCAAGGATGACGGCTTCGGAGCAGGATTCACCTACGACAACGGAACAGAACCTGCCAACAAAGGAGAGATCTACCTGTCGGGCAGACTCGGACGGTCCCATGACGGGGACCTTACCGTCAACGCCAAGGTTCTCCCGTCCTACATCTGGTACAATGACGCGGCCTGGACCGTGGCGGAATCCGCCATCGGGATGGTCGGCAAGGATGTCAGGATCGACAACCTGACCGCAAGCCATGCCGACCGGTCCGTCAAGGTCAACGGAGGATATTCATCGACAAGGAACGACACTCTTTCCGTCAACCTTGTGAGGTTTGACCTCGGTCTGATGAACAGTCTGACAGGCGGCAACTTCGGAATCTCGGGACTTGCGACCGGCCATGCCATAATCTTCTCTCCTTGGGAAAGCGGCACCGGGCTGATGATGAATCTGATTTCGGACTCCACAGAGGTCGCCGGACAAAGGATGGGGATCCTCCGGCTGGCAAGTTCGCTGGATGACGGGAAGATGCACGTGATCGCCAAGAACGACCTCGACGGACGGAGGACACTCAACATCAACGGAGACTACTTCCCGAAGAGCCGCCGGATCGATGCCACCGCTGAACTGGACGGATTCAACGCCGGCTACATAGCTCCTGTTCTGGGATCCGTGTTCAGCGAAATGGGAGGTTCGGTCAGCGGCAAGGTCAGGATAGGCGGCACATTGGACTTGCCGTCACTGTCAAGCGAAGGCACACGGTTCGACGATCTGCTTCTCAAGGTCGGCTACACGAATGTCCCCTACTATGTCACGGGGCCGTTCTCCGTCACCGACAAAGGGCTGATCTTAGATGATGTCACCATCAGGGACAGGTTTGACGGAACCGGGACGATCTCCGGAGGAATCCTTTACGACCGTCTGAAAGATTTCAGGATGGACACCAGAATCAAGATGAAAGGGATGGAGGCCATCAACATGGACGAAGGCGACAACCAGACATTCTACGGGCATCTTTTCGCCAGCGGCGATGTACTGGTCAAAGGTTCTTTCGAGTCCATCCTGCTGGATGTGACCGCCCGGACGGACAAGAACGGGAACATACATATTCCCATCGACAACGCCTCGAACGACGGGAAGAATGATCTTCTTACTTTCAGGCAGTCTTTCCGTGAAATCCACATCGACCCTTATGAGGCCATGATGAACAGGATGGCGGCGAAAAGCGGCAAGGGCAGCGACTTCGGGCTGAGACTCCGGGTCAATGCGACACAGGACACGGAAGCCCATGTGGAGATTGACCGGTCAGCCGGCAATGTGCTCAGCGGACGCGGACGCGGAACGGTTGACATCGAGGTCCGGCCGGCAAGGGATCTCTTCACGATCAACGGGGACTACACATTGAGATCGGGCAACTTCCACTTCAACGCCATGGACATCGCGAAGAGGGATTTCACAATCTCGGACGGGAGCGTCATCCGCTTTAACGGAGATGTCTTGGACAGTGACCTGGACATCAAGGGAATATATTCAACAAAGGCATCCGTGGCCACCTTGATCGCCGACACCTCTGCGGTCACGGCGAGAAGAACCGTCAACTGCGGCATCGGAGTGTCCGGCAAACTGAGAGAGCCCAAGCTCTCCTTCTCCATCGAGGTTCCGGATCTGGATCCGACCACGAAATCGAGGGTGGAAAGCGCGCTCAACACCGAAGACAAGATCCAGCGCCAGTTCCTGGCCCTCCTGATCTCAGGCAGCTTCATGCCGGACGAGCAGTCGGGGGTCGTGAACAACACCAACATGCTGTACTCCAACGTGGCTGAGATCATGGCCGGGCAACTGAACAGCATCCTTCAGAAACTCGACATCCCGCTTGACCTCGGACTGAACTATCAGTCCGGCGAGAGCGGCACGAACATCTTCGATGTCGCCGTGTCCACGCAACTTTTCAACAACAGGGTGATCGTCAACGGCAATGTCGGGAACAGGGACTACACCAAGTCGTCGTCCTCCGGAGCCGATGTGGTCGGCAATCTGGACATAGAAATCAAACTGGACAAGTCCGGGCAACTGAGGATGAACCTTTTCTCCCATTCGGCCGATGACTACACCGCCTATCTGGACAACACGCAGAGGAACGGGGTCGGCATCGCCTACCAAAGGGAATTCAACACATTCAGGGAGTTCTTCCGGAATCTGTTCTCAGGAAGGAAGAAGCGGGAGCGTAGAGCCGCGGCTTATGAAAACGTGCCACGGGAAATTAAGCGCATAACGATCACCGGAGAAGACGCATCCTCCGGAGGCTCTGAAAGACAGGCAAAAGAAATCAACAATTAATTTTTCAGGAATATGGTAACTAACATCGCATTGGTGGCTCACGACTCCAGAAAGCAGGAGCTTCTGGACTGGGTCCGTTACAACGCCGGTTCGCTCAAGCGTTGTCATCTGTTCTGCACAGGAACGACAGGCCGTCTGGTTTCGGAGGCGCTGGCCGGAAAGCTTGGCAATGAGGCGCCTTCGATCGAGTGCCTGCTGAGCGGTCCGCTTGGCGGAGACTTCGAGATCGGAGGCCTGATCGCCGAGGGGAAGATCGACATGCTCGTGTTCTTCTGTGACAATCTCATCATGCAGGGACACCAGAACGATGTGATGGGGCTGACCCGTCTGGCCTCCCTGTACAACATCCCATTCGCCACCAACCGCAGCACCGCCGACTTCATCATCTCGTCCCCGCTCTACACTAGCGAGGAGTACCAGCGCATCATCCCCGCCTGCATCGACTCCTACAAACATCGCAAACTCTAAACCCGCCAATCTGTTCCGGCCTTTTTTGACCAAAGCGCCCGGAGCGGAGCGACACAAGGGGGTGCGGGGAGTACGCTCCCCGATGCCCCGCCGGGGCTGTCACGCAGTGACTGGGGGGGTGAATGAAGGAACTGTTCCGGCCTTTTTTGACCAAGTCAAAAAAAGGCCGGAACTTCGCAGCTTCGACCTTTCCCACTTAATACAAACCTAATTATGAATAAAACGTATGAAAAATAGTGTTTCCACAAGTTAAAGGTCAGAACAGATAAAATCCTATTAGAACCAATTAACTCTTTGACCGGTTATAGGCATTATCCGTGCCAAATCCGGTCTTCACCATCAAAAAATTTCAATTTACCTGAAATCGCCCTCGCTCACATCGATTGAGACCGTCCGCCGCGTGGAAAGTCGCGCCTGATGATGACGGCGCAGAAGATGAGGATCAGAACAGTGTTGACCGCCATGGCGGGCCAGATGGAAAGGCGGGCGTTGGCGTAGGAGATTCCGATGAACAGAACCAGCGCCAGAGCAACGTACAGAGCGATTTCCTTTAAAGGATAGTCGATCGGGTACTTCTTCTGACCGACAATGTAGGACAGCACCATCGCCACGCCGTAGCCGGCGAACCCTGCCCAGGCGCAGGCCATGTAACTGAACTCAGGAATGAACAGGATGTTCACGGCGAACAGCACCAGACAGCCGATTCCGGAGAACAACGCCCCCCAGAGCGTCTTGTCGGTCAGTTTGTACCAGAACGACAGGTTGAAATAGATTCCCATCATGATCTCTGCGGCCATCACGACCGGCACGACCTTGAGACCTTCCCAGTAACTCCGCCCGATGATGTACTTCAGGATGTCCATGTACCCCATGACGCAGAGAAAAGCGAGGAGGGTGAAGATTATGAAGTACTTCATCGCCTTGGCGTACATCTCTCTGCTGTTCCTGTCGGCTGCGCTGCCGAACACGAACGGCTCGTAGGCGTAGCGGAATGCCTGAGTGATCATCGCCATGATCATCGCGACCTTGACGCTTGCACCGTAGATGCCGAGAGGGACCGACGAGCCTTCCCCGTAAACGAACGGGAAGATGATCTGAGAGCCGCTCTGGTTGAGGATTCCGGCGATCCCAAGAACAAGGATCGGCCAGCTGTACCCGAGCATCCTTTTGAGGAGCTTCCAGTCGAATCCGAACCTGAATCCACGCAGTTCCCGCCAGAAGAAAAGCGTGATGAACGCGGTACAGAACAAGTTGATGTAGAAGATGTAACCCACGTCAAGGCCGCCATCGTAGATCCCGAACGGATTCACGCCGGCCTTCGGCAGGATCACGAAATAAGCGAGATTCAGGAATATGTTCAACCCGATGAAGAGAAGTTTCAGGGCGGCGAATTTCAGAGGGCGCTTCTTGAGCCGGAGGTACGAGAACGGGATGCATTGGAAAGCATCGATCGCCACAGTCACGGCCATCGCCAGGACATAGGACGGATGTCCGGAATAGCCGAGAGCGGCGGAGACCGGCCTGATGAACAGCGCTACAAGGCCGGCAAACAACGCGGAGGTCGTCAGAACAGAAGTCAGGATCGTGGAATAGACCTTGTCCGGATTGTCCCCCTTCTTGTTGGAGAAACGGAAGAACGTGGTCTCCATTCCGTACGTAAGGATCACCAGCAGCAGTGCCGTGTACGCGTACAGGTTCGTCACGACACCGTAGCCACCGCTTGAGGAAGCGATGACGTGGGTGTAAATCGGGACGAGAAGGTAGTTCAGAAACCTTCCTGCAATGCTGCTGAGACCGTAGATCGCAGTGTCCTTGGCCAATGACTTCAGACTCGCCATTATATTCAATGACTGTTTGTTTACCTGATTCCGTACTTCTTGAGGATCTTAAGGATAGGCTTCCTGACGGACTCGGCCCAAAGGGTGTAGCCGTAATCCGAAGGATGGGTGCCGTCCACCGAGGTCTCATGATCCGGAGCCGTGGCACAGGTGGTCTTGATGAAATAGACGTCGGAATATTTCTTCACCGCTATGTTCATAAGACTGTCAACCACCTCCATTCTGCGGGCCTCGCTGTTGTCACTGCCGGTGTTGAAGTTGCGGCTCTCCCTGTAGATGGTCTTCTGGAAGATCAGCGGAATCCCCGGATGGGCGGCCTGAACCTTCTCAATGAAAGGGAACAGCCTCTCCTCGATCTGCTCAGGTGTCGGGTTGGAGAACGAGTCGAAGACGAAAGCATCCGCTTCGGCAGCACAAAGCACATCGGCGAAATACGGCTGGAGCTTGCAGTTACCGCTGCATCCGAGACTCAGGAACTGCAGTCCGGTCATCCTTGAAAGCTGGTCAGGATATGACATGCCGGCTCTCGAGATGCTGATTCCGTGCGTGAAGCTGGATCCGAATATTCCGATTCTGTGGCGGAAAGGATTCCCGACGGATTCGATGACAGCACCCTTGTCAACTCCGATCCTGACGGATTCCACCTCGCTCAGGATCGGAAGGTACATCAGGCACTCGTGCATGGAACCGTCCAGATTGCCGATGAGCACTATGTTGTCATCCGGTCTCTTGTCCGAGGCCACCTTGGATGCGGCCCAAAGCCACTCTCCGTCCTTCTTCATGTAGAGGTCGTAGCCTCTGGCCGCAAGTCCGCCCGTGTTGTTCGTGAATTCCCGGTTCAGGTATTTTGTCTTGACCGTGATGGTCTTTGAATCCGTCCTGAACGCCACCGCAAGACCGGCGGACATCCGTACCTGCCTGTTCTCACCGGCGGTGAAACCCTTGAATCTCACGGTGTCCACCCTGTGATAAGGGTTCGGGGTGCCAGTCATCAGTTTTCCGACCATCGTCAGGCTTGACGCCTCGGTGAAAGTGTAGCCGGACTCTTTTTTCTGCGCCATGATCGCCATCGAAACGAGCGACAACATGACCATAACGAAAGCTTTTCTCATATTTTGATAATTGTTGGTTTACATAAACACATCAAGCCTTGGATCCTAACTTCCGCCACGGCTTCGGATGTTCACGGGAACAAATTTAAAACATTTTTCGGTTCCGGAAATCTCCGGATGGACAAAACAGCTTCTCAAGGTTATTTTTGCACGTCACCTAATTAGGCTTATCTTTGCATGACGGAATATTATGAGTCTATATTCATTCTATAGGATCTCGAAACCTTCGAAGAAAAGGATTTCTCCGGAAAGGGTGGAAAGTGAGTACCGGTGCCTGAGGAGCCGTACGTTCTGGGGCGTGACAGGCGCTTATGCCCTCTACTACGTCTGCCGCATGGCGATGAGTGTGGTGAAGCAGCCGCTGATCGACGGAGGAATATTCACTGCCGCGCAGCTTGGAATCATCGGTTCGGCATTCTATTTCGTCTATGCTTTCGGGAAGTTCGCCAACGGCTTCATCGCCGACTATTGCAATGTGCGCCGTTTCATGGCAACCGGACTTCTGGTCTCCACGGTGGTCAATCTGCTGATGGGGATCTTCGGCTTGCTTCAGGGATGGACGGGTGTCTCAACGACGCTGCTGTTTGTCGTGTTCGCAGTCATCTGGGGAATCAACGGATTCTGTCAGTCGATGGGAGCACCTCCGGGAGTCATCAGCCTCTCCCGCTGGTTCCCGCTTGACCGCAGGGGGACGTACTACAGCATTTTCAGCGCCACACCGTACTTGGGCAAATCACTGTCAGTCTTTGTTCTGGGTCTCGTCGTCGGTTTGATCGGCTGGGAATATGGCTTCATCTTCTCCGCCATTGCCGGTGTGATCGGCTCGGTCATGGTACTGCTGCTGGTTTCGGACACCCCGGAAAGCCGAGGTCTTCCCTCGGTGCAGGAAGTCACCGGAGAAAAGCCGCGGAAGACCGACTCGATGCCTGTCAAGGAACTCCAGAAAATGGTGATCCGTCATCCGGGAATCTGGATAATCGCCCTTTCGAGCGCGTTCGTGTACATCACCCAGCATGCTGTCAGCGAATGGGGAGTGCTTTTCCTCCAGAAAGGAAAGGGGTTCTCCCTCGCCGGAGCCACTCAGATCATAGCCTTCTCGGAGGCCTTCGGGATAGCCGGAACAGTGCTTGCCGGCTGGCTTTCGGACAGGATCTTCAAAGGGAGCCGATTCATCCCGGTGCTGATCTCGGGGCTGCTTTGTCTGCTGTCGCTTGGAGCTTTTCTTTTCACCGGAGGCGGATATTCATTGAACATCGTCTATGTGTCGCTGTTCAGTCTGGCGATAGGTGTCGTGTATTGCACGGTCGCCGGCCTTATGGCGCTTGACATCGTACCCCGCAAGGCCACAGGGGCTGCCCTCGGCATGGTGGGTCTCGCCAGTTACGTCGCCGCCGGAGTGCAGAACATCGTCAGCGGTGTAATGATAGGCGGGAACGATTTCGATTTCATTCCCGTCTCTGTCTTCTGGATCGCCGCCTGTCTTTTGAGCTTTCTCATCCCCGTCCTTTCATGGAAATTTCTCCGTCAACGATAGGCGGTGGACATTCTGTGTGAAGTGAGGCGCTACTTCCCCATTCGTTGAATTCAGACCCTGACAACATGCCAATGCGGCCCGAAACGCTCGAACGCCGCCTTGTCGAGCATCTCGCGGTCATCTGGGTGTGCGATACTTATGAGAAGTCTGGCGCGTTCCTGAAGTGATTTGCCGTACAGATCCACGGCACCATATTCAGTGATTATCCAGTGCGCATCGGCGCGTGGGGTCACGACCCCTGCTCCCGGGTTCAGCATCGGGACAATCTTCGCCTTGCCCTTGTTGGTGCGGGAAGCGAAAGCCGTCATCGACACGCCTCCCTCGGACATCGAGGCTCCCTTCACGAAATCCAGCTGCCCGCCGGTGCCTGAGAATATCCTCGTCCCGATCGAATCGGCGCAGATCTGGCCGGTCAGATCGACCTCCGTCGCGGAGTTGATCGCCATCATGTTCGGATTCCGGCAGATAACCCAAGGATCGTTGACGTACTTGATGTCCTTCATCAGCACGTCCGGATTGTGGTCGATGAAGGAATATACCTCCTGCGATCCCAGCAGGAACGATGCCACGATCCTGCCCTTGTCGATCTTCTTGTTGGAACCGTTCACGACACCCTTCTTGATAAGGCCGAGAACCCCGTCGGCGAACATCTCCGTGTGCACGCCGAGATTCTTGTGATCCACAAGCTGGGCGGCCAATGCGTTAGGCAGCGCCCCGATTCCCATCTGGATGCAGGCTCCGTCCGGAACCAGTTCCGCACAGTTCTTCCCGATCAGCACCTCGGTAGGGGTCGGTTCGGCGAAGTCCTTGGAGACCAGCGGCGTGTCATCCTCCACAAGGTAATCGAAAGTGTCCAGCGGGATGAGGTCTCCGTAGGCGAACGGCACATGCGGGTTAACCACGGCGATCTTCACTCTGGCCGTCTCTACGGCCGCAAGCGAGCAGTCCACTGAAGTTCCCAGCGACACCATCCCGTTTTCATCAGGAAGCGACACCTGAACCAGAGCCGCCCCAAGCTTGATGGCTCCGCAGCGGTAAAGTTTCTGGGACTCCCCCAGATGCACCGGCACATAGTCGGCGTACCCTGAATTCACGTTCGGACGCACGTTCGGTCCGATGAAGAATCCCTGCTCAAAGAAGATTCCCGAATATTTCGGATCCGAATATGGAGCCGGCCCCTCGGTGTGGAAGTGATGGAAACGCAGATCCTCGACCTCTCCGGCCTCGGCGCGGCGCACGAGCGCGTCAACAAGGATGTGCGGCACGCTCGCCACACTGCTCAAATGAATATGTTCGCCTGACTTTATGGCCCCCACCGCCTCGTCGGCGGAAACGTAATGAATTTCTTTCATCTGTTATCAATATGTTTGCGGCGCAAAGATAGTGCTTTTGGAAATTTATTCAAACTTCCGGTCACCGAGCTTGTCGAATCAAATAAATTCAGAATCTGTTTTATGTCAAAAATTCTTTTATGCGCCTTTCCGGTATGGTTTTTCCGAAATTCCTCAGTCAGACAGCTCCTGCTATCCTTTTCAGAATTTCGGGGAAACTCTCCTCGGAAATCCATCATAAAATTTCTATTGAATGAAATTTAAACAGCTTCTTAAACAAATTCTTAGTAATTTTGCAGGCTATGATCAATAAGGAAAAGAAACTTGAGGCGTTCGGGAGGGCGCTGGAAGTGATGGACAGGCTTCGCGCCGAGTGTCCGTGGAACCACGCCCAAACCATTGACACCCTCAGGCCGATGACGGTCGAGGAGGTTTACGAGCTCAGCGACGCCGTGATGAAGAAGGACGATGCCGCCCTTGAGAAGGAACTCGGGGACGTGTTCCTCCACGTGATTTTCTACGCCAAGATCGCCGAGGAGGAAGGCCGCTACGACATCGCTGACGTGATGAACAAGCTCTGCGAGAAGATGATCTACCGTCATCCTCACGTTTTTTCCACCACCAAGGTGGCTGACGCGGAGCAGGTGTCGCAGAACTGGGAGATGCTCAAGGCCAAGGAGAAAGGCGGCAACAAGCGCATCCTTTCCGGGATTCCGGACGCCATGCCGCCGATTCTGAAGGCGTTCTCGATGCAGGACAAGGCCCGAGGTGTGGGTTTCGACTGGGAGGAGAAGCGTCAGGTCTGGGACAAGGTCAAGGAGGAGCAGGCCGAGTTGCAGGCCGAGATGGATGCGATGGACTCCTCCTCCACGGAGGAGGAACGCAAGGCCGCAGCCGACAGGGCCGAGGAGGAGCTCGGTGACTTCATGTTCGCCGCCGTCAATGCGGCCAGACTTTATGGACTGAACCCGGACACTGCTCTGAACCGCGCCTGCGACAAGTTCCGCCGCCGCTTCACCTATCTTGAGGAGAACACCATCCGCAAAGGCAGAGACCTTCACGACATGACTCTCGCCGAGATGGACGAGATCTGGGACGAGGGGAAGGCAAAAGGACTGTAAGGTCAAACTTTGCCTGATTCCGATAAACTTTGCCGGCCCGGATTTGTCCAAAAAAAGACAATTTCTTAAATTTGTGGATGTCTTCCTGAGAAAGGAAGATTGTAGAATGGATACTTATGCCTGATTATAAAGTCGTTGAGGTCGTGAGCAGAAGGGATCTGATGAAATTCATCAAGTTCCCTGACAATTTGTACAAAGATTGCCCGCAGTACGTTCCCGCCCTACACAGTGATCAAGTCAAGTCCCTGACAAAAGTTTCCACCCTTTCCTACTGCAAAAGGAAAATGTGGATGGTCATGGACGGCAAGACTGTCGTCGGTCGGATCTGCGGAATGATCAACCCCCGCTACAATGCCCTTTACGACAAGAAACGGGCACGTTTCGGATGGTTCGACACGATCGATGACCTCGAGGTGGCACGGCTGCTTCTCGGCACGGCCGAGGCTTGGGCGAAGGAGAACGGGATGAACGAGATCCACGGACCGTTGTACTACAACACCCTCGGAAAGCAGGGCATGCTGGTGGAGGGCTACGAGAACATCCCTCCTTTCAACTGTCTGTACAACTACCCCTACTACAATGATTTCGTCACGGCTCTCGGCTATGAGAAGGAATACGACTGGGTGCAGTACAAGATTGTTGCCGACCAGCCTTTGCAGGAGAAGATCACAAGGATCGCCGGACTGCTGAAGCAGAGGTACAACCTGCATGAGGGCAGCCTGAACAAACTCAAGAAAGACAAGAAGATGGTCAGGTACTTCTTCGATGTCTATAACGAGAGTTTCGCCAAATCCGTCTATAATTTCATACCTTTTACAAAGGAGGAGATCGAGGAGGAGGCAAGTGAGGTGCTGAAATTCGTCTCGGACAAGACGAGCAGCATCATTTTCGATGACAATGAGGAACTTGTGGGCTTCGGGATCACCTTCCCGACGATCTCCCCTGCCCTACAGAAGGCGAAGGGGCATCTGTTCCCGTTCGGCTGGTTCCATCTTCTGAAGGCCATGTACAAGTACGACACCGTGGATCTGATGATCAACGGGGCTGTGCCGAAGTGGCAGAACACCGGCGTGTCGTCGATCTACCATTGCGCGATGTCCGAGAAGTACCGGAAAGCCGGCACGAGGTGGGCGATCTCGAATCCGCAGATCGAGTCCAACGGCGCGGTCAATGTGTGGGGCAAGTACGACCACGAGCTTTTCATGCGACGCCGCTGCTACCTCAAGTCGATTTAGGAACATACCGGTCCGGTCACTTCGACAGGCTCAGCGGCCGTCGGCCACGGAACCGGAATCAAAGAAAATTAACCGTTGAATATGGCAGAGAACACATTAGTCGATAAGATCCTGGCTCTTCAGGACAAATACGAATCGCTTCAGAAGCAGCTTGCCGATCCCGAGGTCATCGCGGACATGAAGAGATACGTCCAGCTCAACAAGGACTACAAGGAGCTGGAGCCGATCATCAATGCCGGTCTGGAGTACAAGAAGATGGTCGATGAACTGGCCGAGGCCAAGGACATCATGATCAACGAGAAGGATGATGATCTGAGGGACATGGCAAAGGCCGAGATCGCCGAGATCGAGCCGAAAATCCCTCAGATGGAAGAGCGGATCAAGATTCTGCTGATCCCTGCCGACCCGGATGACAGAAAGAATGCCATCATCGAGATCCGCGGCGGCACGGGCGGAGACGAGGCCGCCATCTTCGCCGGAGACCTTTTCAGGATGTACTCCAAGTTCGCCGAGAAACGCGGCTGGAAACTGGAGGTCAATGACGAGACTCCCGGCACGGCCGGCGGCTACAAGCAGATTGTCTTCAAACTGTCGTCCAACGATGACGGAGTCTATGGTGTCATGAAATACGAGTCCGGAGTCCACCGGGTCCAGAGAGTTCCTCAGACCGAGACTCAGGGCAGGATCCAAACATCGGCCGCTTCCGTGGCAGTCTTTCCGGAGGCCGGAGAGTTTGATGTGGACTTGAAATGGGATGACATCCGTCTTGACCTGTTCTGCTCGTCGGGACCCGGAGGCCAGGGTGTCAACACGACCTATTCGGCCGTGCGTCTCACCCACCTTCCGACAGGTCTTGTCGTCCAGTGTCAGGAGGAACGCTCCCAACTCAAGAACAAGGACAGGGCTTTCGAGGAACTCCGGACCCGTCTTTACAACCTTGAGCATCAGAAGTATCTCGACGAGATCGGAGCCAAGCGCAAGACAATGGTCTCCACCGGTGACCGTTCCGCGAAGATCCGCACCTACAACTACCCGCAGGGCCGTGTGACCGACCACCGCATCAACTGGTCGATGTACAACCTCCCGGTCTTCATGGACGGGGACATTCAGGAGTGCATCAACCAGCTTCAGATCGCCGAGAACGCCGAGCGTCTGAAAGAGGCCGGAGAATAACAGGAAAAGGGACTGAAAAGTCAGAATATCTCCTTGAGAATTGAATATTTAACGTCTCCAAGAAAAAGAGGGCGACCGAGATGTCTTGGTCGTCCTCTTTCTGATCTTCAGCTCCGGTTAGAGTCTTTCACGCAGAGCCTTGCCCTGCTCCTCGTAGCCGGGCTTGCCGAGGAGGGCGAACATGTTCTTCTTGTAGGCTTCCACGCCCGGCTGGTTGAACGGATTCACGCCGAGGACATAGGCGCTGATTCCGCAGGCATATTCAAAGAAATAGAACAGGCCTCCGAGGTTGAAGGCGTTGATCCTCTCTATCGAAACCTCCAGCTGAGGCACTCCGCCGTCGATGTGGGCGAGCTTTGTTCCGAGCTGCGCCATGGCGTTGCAGTGTTCCACATGCTTGCCGGCGAGGTAGTTGAGCTGATCAAGGTTCTGCGCGTCGGTGCCGATGACGACCTCACGGTTGCTCTTCTCGATGTTCACCACGGTCTCGAACAGAAGCCTGTCTCCATCCTGAATGAACTGTCCCATCGAGTGAAGGTCGGTGGTGAAATTGACGGAAGCCGGGAATATTCCCTTGAGATCCTTGCCCTCGGACTCGCCGTAGAGCTGCTTCCACCATTCTCCAAGGTACTGGAACTTAGGGTTGTAGGCCACCAGAATCTCGACTTTCTTTCCGAGTTTCGAATAGAGGAGGTTCCTCATGGCCGCGTACTGCACCGCAGGGTTGCCTTCACTCTTTACAGCAAGGGCTTTCTCCATCTCGACGGCACCGGCGATCATCTCCCGCACGTCGAAGCCGGCGAGGACGATAGGCAGGAGTCCCACCGGTGTGAGAACAGAGAAACGGCCTCCCACGTTGTCAGGAACGATGAATGTCTTGTAGCCTTCCTGCGTGGAGAGGGTCTTGAGAGCACCCTTGCTGGCATCGGTGATGGCCACGATCCTCTCGGAGGCATCAGAGTAGTTCTTCTCGATGTGTTCCTTGACAATCCTGAACGCGACCGCCGGTTCTGTGGTTGTGCCGGACTTTGAGATGACCACTGCGGCGACATTCCTCCCGGCCGCAAGATCCATGAGTTCGGCAAGATATTCCTCGGAAAGGTTGTTGCCGGCGAAGACGACTTCGGGAGCATCCTTCGCGCCGCCAAGCTGCTTTGCAAAGTTGTGAGAAAGGGCCTCGATGGCACAGCGGGCACCAAGATAGGATCCTCCGATGCCGATGACTACGACCAGATTCACGCCCTTGGCCTTCCAGCTGTCGCGAACGGCCTCGCACTCGGCGATTAGGGTTTCCGGAGTCTGTGACGGCAGATGCTTCCAGCCGAGGAAATCATTCCCCGCACCGGTCTCGCTTTCAAGCACGTCGAAAGCCGCGAGCGCCTTATCGACATATTCCTTGTAATCCGTGTCCTTGACGAAGGAGGAACAACCTCCCAAATTGACTTTGACCATATTGTTTCAAAATTAAGGTTAACCAACCGACAAATTTAGTAATTTTTTATTCATTTGCGCACTCCGGTCCGGGAGTGAACATGAATCCGCGCAATCAGCGGAGAGAAACTGTTCCGCGGCAGGCTATCTGATCCGCGCAAGGATGGATTTGCGGTAGAGGACGGTCTGGTAAAGGGAACGGTAGATGAGGTGGGCGTAGTAGGCGGCGAAGAGAAGGTGGGCGGCTGCAGGGCCGGTGGGACGGAACAGGAATATTCCCGAAAACCAGACCGCAAAGAAAGCGACGACGCAACCGATGTTGGAGTCGCGCATCGCCTTGGTGGCGGTGGCTCCAGTGTAGATGCCGTCCCACGTGAAAGCCGGGCAACCTACCAGAGGAGTGATCAGAAGCCACGGAGTGAACGCTCCGGCGGCCTCAACCACAGAGGCGTCGGATGTCATCAGACGGAGCATCGGCACCCCGGCCACGGCATAGATCCCGATGAAGACCATTCCCAGCCCCATGCTCCAGGCGAAAGTGTATTTTACCGTCCGGCTTACCTGAAGCGGATCACGCATGCCGACATATTTTCCGGTAAGAGCCTCCCCTGCGAAAGCGAAACCGTCCGTGAAGTAGGAGAACATCAGCAGAAGTTTCAGCATGATGGAGCAGGATGCCAGCAGCACGTCCCCGAAACGGGCGGAGATCGAGGTGAAAGCCAGATAGACTGCTATAAGGCAGACGGAGCGGATGAAAAGATCCCGGTTGACAGAGAAGAACCGCGCTATCTCAGACCCCCCGAAAGCGGACTTGAGATCCAGACATCCCATTATGTGCCTGAATTTCACGACGGCACGGCCCGATGCGAAAAACAGTCCCGAGTACTGCGCCACGACCGTTCCAAGGGCTATTCCCTTGAAACCGAGACCTCCGAAGCCTGCCCCCGGGATCCCGAAAGCGAGAATTATGCTGAACAGGACGTTGCCTCCGTTGACGATCACGTCCGCGAGCATCGAGCTGAAAGTGTCCTGCATCCCGATGAACCACCCGCGGATAGCCATCAGGCTGAGGGTCGCCGGTGCGGCCCAGATGCGGATGTAGAAGTACTCGAGGGCAAGCGAACGTACCTCGTCGGAGCAGCCGACGAAGAGGAAGATCAATTTCTGGAACGGCCATTGGATCAGAATCAGGGCGAACGCGATGGCCAAGGCCAGCCCCACGCCTCTGGTCAGATTGCCGGCACAGTCTTTCCAATCCCTCCGTCCGAATGCCTGGGCCGTCATTCCTCCCGTCCCGGCGCGCAGGAATCCGAAGTTCCAGTACAGCAGGTCGAACATCAGGGAGCCGACCGAGACTCCGCCGATCAGAGCCGCCGCCGAAGCGTCCAGATGCCCGGCCACGGCGATGTCCACCATCCCGACAAGCGGCACGGTGAGGTTGGCGAGTATGCTCGGCAGAGCCAGCCTCAGCATTTCCTTGTTCATCGCGTTCATGCGGCAAAGGTAGCCATAATGCGGAAATATTCATGGATCCTGAGGAGGGTCTCCGAATATTCATTACCTTTGAGCCGGAATATTCAGAAAGCGTCATGATGCCGGAAAACACTTCAGTCGAAAGGATAAAGGAGATCAGGGAGAGGCAGCGGAGATTCTTCGGAAGCGGAGCCACCCTTGATGTCAAATGGAGGACGGATCGCCTCAAGGCGTTCGAGGCGGCGGTGCGCAAATGGGAAAAGCCTCTGTGCGAGGCGTTATGGACGGATCTGCACAAGTCTTACGAGGAGGCCTGGCTGACGGAGATCAGCATCCTTCTCGGAGAGATACGGGAGCATATTCATAACATCAGGAAGTGGAGCGGGCCGCGAAGGGTGTCAACGCCGCTCAAGATGTTCCCGTCCCGAAGCAGGATTGTCAGCGAGCCGCTCGGTACGGCATTGGTCATCGCTCCGTGGAACTACCCCGTGCAGCTGCTTCTGACTCCGCTCGCGGGAGCCATCTCATCCGGCTGCACGGCGGTCCTGAAGCCGTCGCCTTACGTTCCGAACGTCTCCAAGGTCACACGGCGGATGATCGAGGACACCTTCAGCGAGGAACATGTCGCCATCGTCCAGGGCAACCGCGAGGTCAACTCCGCCCTGCTGGAGGAGCGCTGGGATCTGATCTTCTTCACCGGAAGTCCGGCGCTCGGAAGGATCGTGATGGAAGCCGCCGCGAAGAACCTTACGCCTGTCGTGCTGGAACTCGGAGGCAAGAGTCCGTGCATCGTGGACAAGGACGCGGACATCAGAGTGGCGGCGAAACGCATAGCCTGGGGCAAGAGCCTCAACGCGGGACAGACCTGCATCGCTCCGGACTACCTGATGGTTCACGAGGAGATCAAGGATGCGTTCCTTAAAGAACTGGAAATCAGTTTCAAGGGCCTTCTCGGAGAGAATCCTCAGAAGACCCGTCACTTTGTCCGGATCGTGAACGGCAAGGCGTTCGACCGTCTTGAGGGTTATCTTGAAGACGGGAGGATCGCCTTCGGCGGACACACGGACCGCAGCGACAGATATTTCGAGCCTACGGTTCTGGACAGAGTCCGGACGGACGCGCCGGTGATGCTGGAGGAGATCTTCGGACCGGTCTTCCCGGTGCGGACTTTCAAGGATCTCGGCGAGGCCGTCTCATTTGTCGCGTCAAGGGAGAAGCCTCTGGCCCTGTACTATTTCGGAAGTCAAGGGGATTACGTCCTTCGCCGCACATCCTCCGGAGGAGCCTGCATCAACGACACGATCATGCACATCGCCAACGGGAACCTTCCGTTCGGCGGAGTCGGGAACTCGGGTCTCGGCAGCTACCACGGCAAGCGCAGTTTCGACGCGTTCACCCACTGCCGCCCGGTCGTCACCACCCCTACGTGGCCCGACCTTCCGTTCAGGTACATGCCGTACAGGTTCTTCAAGGCAGTGAAACGGCTTTTGTGAAATTGCGTACGGAATGGTCCCCGATCCTGAGGATATGTAATCCCCCGGCACTTCCACAGAAGACCGGCAGTCGCTGAAGCGTGTCGGCTGTCAGGCTCATCCGGCCGGCGGCACTCGCTGCTGCCAGAACAATTCACACTCTCACGCGCGTGTTCCGACATTGGCCGTGGAGTCTGGTCTTACGGTCGTCAGCGGACATAGTGCGGCATAGAGTCCGGAGTGATGATTGAAATTTCGCACAGCCCGGCCACCTTGCCGTCCAGAGTCCATGCGCTCTGGAAAATCAGCTTATGAACTCCCTCTTTCTCAATTGTGTAGCAGTTCGAACCTCCGGTCGCCAAGAGTCCCCGGATAATTTCCTGCGAGCGTTCGCCGTGGCAGTCGAACAGGTTGCGGCCTATCAGGTCGCCGCGCTTGCGGTATTGCTCTACCGCCCTGTCGTTCATATAGATGATTACTCCGTTGCTGTCGCACACGGTGATGGAGCAATTGAGACCTTTGGCCCAATCCGGCACGATGTCATTTCCCATATCACAATTTGTTTTTGTCGCCTCTATGCAAGCTGTCCTGGCATAGATGATGCATCTTGCGATGCAAATTTAGAAATAATTGGCTCACGGGACAACATTGTCCGGAATCATCTTTCCGGACAAGGCGTAATTCCGGTAACATCTTCCGGATTGCCGGTATGGGATCGTTGTGCAAGTATGAGTAAATTTGCATCCGGATTCGAAGCGAGTCTCGATTCAATGCGAGTCAGGATAAAATAAACCATAACACGATATGTATCTTGAGAATATTAACGGTCCGGCGGACATCAAGAAACTGGACATCGGACAGCTGAACATCCTTGCCGATGAGGTGAGGCATTATCTGATCGAAAAACTGAGCGCTCATGGCGGTCACGTGGGGCCGAACCTGGGAATGGTGGAGGCCACCGTCGCCCTGCACTATGTTTTCAATTCGCCCGAGGACAAGATTGTCTTCGATGTCTCCCATCAGAGCTATGCGCACAAGATCCTGACCGGCAGAAAACAGGCGTTTACGGATCCGGCGCACTACGATGACGTGACAGGCTACAGCGAACCGTCAGAGAGCGGACATGACCATTTCGTCATCGGCCACACCTCGACATCCGTCAGCCTCGCCTGCGGACTTGTCAAGGGGCGCGACCTCGCGGGAGGCAAGGAGAACGTCATCGCCGTGATCGGCGACGGCTCGCTCAGCGGAGGAGAAGCCCTTGAGGGGCTGAATGTCGCGGGAGCGGAACTCCGCAGCAACTTCATCATCGTCGTCAACGACAACCAGATGTCCATCGCGGAGAACCACGGCGGCCTGTACAAAAATCTGCAGCTGCTCAGGGAAACCGGAGGAAAGGCGGAGAACAACATATTCAAGGCTTTGGGACTTGAATATGTCTATGTGGCGAAAGGCAACGATATCGCTTCCCTGATTGATGCATTCAGGAAAGTGAAGGATATCGACAGACCGATTGTGGTACACATCAACACGCTGAAAGGCAGAGGCTTGAAATATGCCGAGGAAAACAAGGAGAAATGGCATTACGGCGCACCGTTCAATGCCCTGACCGGAGAACCGAAATTCAGGTCCGCAGCGGAAGACTATGGTGATCTCACGGCCCGCCATCTGCTTGAAAAGATGCCTTCCCATCCGCAGCTTGTGGCCATGACCTCCGGTACTCCCGCCGTGTTAGGATTCACCAGGCCGCGCAGAGAACAGGCCGGAAAACAATTCGTCGATGTGGGCATCGCCGAGGAAACGGCGGTCGCGATGGCTTCCGGAATAGCGAGACGCGGAGGGAAACCCGTCTGGGGAGTTTACAGCACATTCATTCAGAGGACTTACGATCAGCTTTCACAGGATCTCTGCATCAACGACAACCCGGCACTGATGCTTGTGTTCGGGGGCGGAATCGAAAGCCTGAACGATGTGACACACACCTGCTTCTACGACATTACCCTGCTCGCGAACATCCCGAATCTCATCTATCTGGCACCATCCTGCCGTGAGGAATATTTCTCCATGCTCGACTGGGCCATCGCCTACCGGGAGCATCCGGTGGCGGTCCGCGTACCTGTGAATGGGGTAATCTCCCGTGCTGATGTCCGGACGAAAAATGTTGACTGGTCCGTTCCATCATACGAAATCACCCGCAGGGGCGGTCGCGTGGCGGTTCTTGGTCTCGGGAGTTACCACCGGCTCGGGGAGAAGGCCTGCGACCTGCTCAAAGCGCGCGGAGTCGAAGCGACACTGGTCAATCCGAGAATCATCACTTCGCTTGACACCGTAACTCTGGAAGCCCTGAAAGCTGACCACGAACTTGTCGTCACTCTTGAGGACGGGCAGATCGACGGCGGATGGGGCGAGAAGATTGCAAGGTACTATGGAGACAGCGACATTAAAGTGCTGGTTCGCGGACAGCGCAAACAGTTCGAGGATCATTATGTCGTAGAGGAACTCCTGAAAGCGAACCGTCTCGCTCCGGAACAGATTGCGGAGGATGTGATGGATGTCATAGGCGGAAAATAAGTATCTTTTACCCGACAATCCAAATAGGGCTGCCCAAAATATGAAAGAATTGTATTTCAACACAGTGCAGGACTTCAACGACTTCTACGGCTTCGAGACGCTCAATCCGCTCGTGAGCGTAGTGCGTTATGACCGTGAACACGAAGCGACCGAGGGACTCTACCACTACGGACTCTATGCCCTGTTCCTGAAGGAAAACAAAGGATGCAAACTATCCTACGGTCTTACCGAATATGATTTCGATGAGATGACGGTGACCAGTTTCGCTCCGGGACAGAGCGTCAAGGTGGAGGCCAATCCGGAAGTGAAGTATCCGAGGTGGACAGGCCTGGTGTTCCATCCGGATCTGCTCGCCCGCACCCCTCTCGGCAGAAACATGGACAGATATGAGTTCTTTGACTACACCTCCGACGAGGCTCTGCATCTTTCGGCCGGAGAGATCGAGATATTCCGTGGAGTCCTCAACCTGATTGCTCAGGAGCTTCACAGGAGCATAGACAAGCACTCGCGCGAGCTCATCGTCAGCAACATCGGGCTGCTTCTGAACTACTGTCTGCGCTTCTACGACAGGCAGTTCATCACCCGCGAGGAAATCAACCATAGCGTGGTCAGGAAGTTTTCGTCCCTGTTGGACTCCTATCTTGCCGAGAATGCTGAAAATGAAGGACTTCCTACGGTAGCTCATTTCGCTGACAAATGCTGCTACTCTCCGAAGTATTTCGGTGAGCTGGTAAAGACCGAGACAGGCCGCACCGCGAGAGATTTCATCAACGACAGGATTCTCTCCTCCGCCAGAAGGCTTCTTGGAGACGAGACGCTGAGCATCGCAAGGGTAAGTCAGAAGCTCGGCTTCGAATATCCCCAGCACTTTGTCCGCTTCTTCAAGGCGCACACCGGAGCGACACCGTCGGAATATCGCAGGCTGTCGTAATATTCCGGCAGCCGCCCATAAATCACACCAATCGATAACCTTTCCACAATGAAACATATAGCAATTCTCATAATAATGTCTTCAGTCATGTCGATAAATATTCAAGCCCAAAGTTTGTCCGGGCGTCAACTCCATCTTGCGACCTGCGCCGCACTTGAGGCTCAAGGCGACCTCGTCCGGCTGGAACCTGCGGTCCGTGCAGCATTGGATTCCGGCGTGACAGTCAACGAACTCAAGGAAGCCTTCTCGCAGCTGTACGCCTACACCGGCTTCCCTCGATCTCTTAATGCGCTGGGTGTTCTGTCAAAGGTGCTTGAGGACGGCAATGAATCATGGAATGAAGGGAAGCCTTGGACGCGTCCGTCCGTATGGGATGATGCTGACACCTCCCTGAAAACGGGAACCGAGGTGCAGGCCAAGCTCACCGGACGGCCGTATGAATATGCGTTCTGCCCTCAGGATGACTTCTATCTGAAATCGCATCTTTTCGGTGACATATTCGCAGGTGACCAGCTTTCTCACGCTGACAGGGAGATTGTCACCGTGGCGGCTCTGTCGGCACTCGAAGGCGTAGCGCCGCAGCTCGCTTCCCACAAGGCCGGAGCGGTGCGTATGGGGAATACCGAGGAACAGATTGACGAGCTTTGCAAATTCCTGAGCGACAATGGGCTGAGTCGGTGTGACGCTGCCTCTGATGCCGTCGCCGGCGACTGGAAGCAGGGCCGGCCCAATGTCGGCTACGCCCAGTATTTTACAGGCGATTCCTACCTTGACCCCGTCGTCCCGGTGAATCTGGACTCGGACGGAAAAAGCGCTCTGCCTATTTCTAATGTGACTTTCGAGCCGGGCTGCCGCAACAACTGGCATATTCATCACGGAGCGCGCCAGATCCTCATCTGCGTCAGCGGACGCGGCTGGTATCAGGAATGGGGGAAGCCGGCCGTGGCGCTCAAAGCCGGTGATGTGGTTGACATCCCGGAAGGCGTGAAGCACTGGCACGGAGCGCGGAAAGACTCATGGTTCCAGCATCTCGCCACCCACGTGAAAGTCGGGAACACCTGCCCCGGTTCGCAGCCCAACGAATGGCTTGAACCCGTCAGCGATGAAGATTACTACAAGCTGTAAGATTAATATAAAGAGGCTGACAAAAGTCGAAAGACCGCTTTATAATATTAGAAAAGTGCCTTCAGCGCAAACCATAGCACGGGTACCAGCAGAGAGGGCAGCAGGTTGAGTATCTTGCAGTCCTTAAGCTTGAGCAGCGACAGACCGCTGCCCAAAATGAGCAGACCGCCCACGATGAGCAGTTCGTTCATCAGTGCATCGCTCACGGCCTGGCTCGACATCAGAGCCACCGCATGGAACGCCCCCTGCCACAGAAACAGCACAGGAGCGGCCAGCAACATGCCGATGCCGTATGTGGAGGCGAAGACTACAGCTGAGACAAGATCCAGCGTGGCATTGGTAAAGAGCAGCGTATTGTCGCCTTTCAACGCACTGACCACCGGCCCCAGCATTGACAGCGGTCCTATGCAATAGAGCAGCATCGCGGTGATGAGTCCGTCTGCAAGCGAATTCGCCCCCTTGTCCTCACTGGCACGTTTGGCCGTGCGGCGGTCTATCAGCCGGCGGAAACGGTCGTCAAGATCCAGAGCCGTACCCGCCACACCTCCCAATGCTATGGCTATGATGAACAGCACGGGATATCGGCTCTCATGCATATGCGAGATTGCCGCATTCAGACCGATGGCGATGGACGCCAATCCCAAACCGTCGTAGAGCACACGGCGGTACTGCTCTTTCACCCCGTTGTGAAGCACGGCACCGATGATAGTGCCGACTATTATGGTGCAGGTATTTACTATTGTTCCTAACATAACGGGTGCAAATATACAAAGAATTTCGGGGTCTTCGGATCAATGTCTCATTCGCCGGAGAAGACCCAGTCCAGTCTCTCCGGGGTGAAGCTTTCCCGGCATGTGGTTTTGTATTTCCCTGATTTTGGTTGCCTCGTCTTTGATGCCCCTATTCTGAAAATACGTTCCCCAAAAAAAACGGCGAATCGGGTACATATCTGAAAAACCGGTGTCGAGACAGATCAGTTCTGTGGAGAAGTTGCCGTCCTGCGAAGGC
>CAVFMX010000103.1:0-7876 GCA_963623745.1 Bulleidia sp. | reverse complement strand
CAGAATTGCAGAGTGGTTCACTGAACCAAGGTTTGTACGGCAAAAGTAATAAAAATGTGCTGATCTGCAAAGTCTAACAAGGCGCTGCGGCCCGACAGGAACCCGAAGCATTTTATCTCCCCTGACATATTCCGGGCAGATTCTCAGGTACCGGATTCTGCACTATTGCGTCATTGTTTTACTTGAACTGCCACGGCTATTCAACTCGGCGGAATGTGTCGAGGAAAGCCGGGAAGGATTTGGCGATGCAGGAGGTGTCATCGATGAGTATAGGGGAGTCGGCGCACCTGGAGGCGACGGTCAGGGCCATGGCCATGCGGTGGTCGTGCGAGGAGGTATATTCACCGCCTTTCAGCAGGTGGCCGTTCAGGAGGCGGCTCTCGACGGACTCCCCGTCGATGGTGAGGGTGTCGCCGGAAGCGGAGGCGTTCACGCCCATTTGGGCCAGCATGTTCAGAATCGCAGAGCCCCGGTCGCTTTCCTTGCTTGCCAACCTCTTGAATCCTTGAATATTACTGCGTCCATGACAGAATGCCGCGAGGACGGCGACGATCGGGAACAGGTCCGGGCAGTTGTTGAGATCGGTGTCGAAGGCGCGGAGCGGGGCTTTCTGGGCGGTGATCAGGCCTCTGCGGCTTTGCGGGGCGCCAGCCTCTGATTGGCTCCTGTCGTCGGTCGCTTTGCCATTCGCTCCGTAACTGGTGGCTTCGTCATTTGCCCTGCCGGCGGATTCATTGGTAGCGTCGTAGCCGACATTTTCCTCCTGCGGTTCGTCTTCAATCTGCGAAAGACTGGCTCCGGCCTCCATCAGGATGTCCATGATCGAGATGTCGGCTTGAAGGGAGGTTGTGTCAAGTCCGGTCAGCTTCACGTCTCCGAACAACGCTCCGGCCACCAGAAAATTGGCGGCGGCGCTCCAATCGCCCTCGATGTCGAAAGCGGCAGGGGAATATTTCTGCCCTCCCTTGATCTTGAATGTGATGCCGGTGCAGAGGCTCCAGTCCTGAGTCTCAAGGAATTCCTCTCCGCCTTCCATTTCGGAGCCGATTCTGATGCCGAAACGGCGAAGCACATCCGCAGTGATGAACATGTACGGGATGCTCTTGGGATCGTGAACGTGCAGGGTCGAGTCTTCCGGGAGAAGCGGCAGAGCCATCAGCAGGCCGGAGATCAGTTGCGAGCCGCCTTTGCCCGAGACGCTTGTCTTGCCGGAAAGAAGAGGGCCTTGGACGGAGAGCGGCACGTGGACTTCAGGAGCCGGGTTGAGCGGCCTCAGGACGGTGCCGAAACCGGCCATGATCTCGGACGCTCCTTTCAGCGGTCTTGTCGGAAGGGTCCCTATGCCGTTGATTTCGATTTGGTTGCCGTTCCCGAGTGCGGCGGCAAGAGGAATCATCAGGCGGGTCAGGAGGCCGGATTCGCCGACATTGATCTTTCCCGGGATATTCGCTGATGAGCCTATGCCTTCTATGATTAGGGTGCTTCCGGTCGCTTCGACAGGCTCAGTGACCGTAACCTTTGCACCGAGTGCCTTGGCGACTTCAATGGCCGCCTCATTGTCTCCGCACGGGGAATATCCTCCGAGCCGAGATTCACCTTCGGCCAAGGCTGCGGCGATGATCGCGCGTTGGGCGAAACTCTTTGAGGCCGGCATGTTCAACGCCGTTTCACAATGAAGAGGTCTCCTGTCTCCATAGACGGCCGTAAGCATCTCCGGATAAGTCCATTGTCCGGATGCTGCGGTCTCGTTCCCGTTCAAGGCGGCATAGGTGAACGGACTGCCGAGTTTCAGACATTCCAGACGGCTGGCCCGTCCGGTCTCTCCCATCGAAAATGCGATCAGTTCACACGGTCGCTGAATCACAGGCTCGGCGGCCGAGTAAAGCGCCAGCACCCTTGCGACATCCTCTTCCGAGGCCGCCATCGCCACGATCTTCACGATCTCTCCGCCGAACTTCCTGCATTTCTCCACCGTACTTCGCAGCACGTCATCGGATGGCGTTCCGGCGAAGAAATGGCTCGACCGGATCATCGTTGTGCCATACTCGGTGCAAGCCCTGCGAAGCCTTTTGCCGATCTCCTTCGGAGCCTCGATCTCCAGATCCAGGAACGCCGCCCCGGCCTCGACTGCGGAGGTGAGTTTCTCTTCGGCTTCCTCCCAGGTTCCGCTTCCGTCATCCACGACACGGCAGGTGGCCACAAGCGGAGTGTCCGATGACGAGAACAGACACTCGATCTCCTCGGTGTCCAGCTGGCACCTGTCCAACCGTATCTCGGCCATCTGAATCCGTGGCTCGCTGCTCTCCAGCAGGTTCATTATCTCTTCCAGAGTCCGGTTCTGGATTGTTGTGCAGATCATGATATGTTATTTCAAACTTTCTACGGCATCCTCGACCCGCAGTTCCCTTGTCTCGACACGTCCGATGCCGAGCGGCAGCACGAAGTGGACAACCGCCCCTTCGGCCTTTTTGTCTTTCTTCATCGCTTCGGCGAGAGTGTCAATGTTGTACGGGCTTTCGACCGGAAGGCCGCAGGCCGCAAAGTCGGTTTTCAGACGCTCGGCCAATCCGTCAGCCATCCTCAAGGCTTCAGCCAACCGTGCCGCCAGAATGATCCCCATCGAAACAGCCATTCCGTGCGGGATTCTCTCTCCGGAATTCTTCTCGATGGCGTGGGCGAAAGTATGCCCCAGATTGAGCAGCCGGCGTTCCCCGCGCTCGTTCGGATCCCTTCCCGCGATCCCGGCCTTAACCTTCGCGGCAGCGGCAATCAACTCCCGGAGCGTCTGTGAATATTCCCGGACTACAGTCTCGGCAGAGCCCTCCAACGCTCGCTTATGGATGTCCCCGAGCATATTCACCGTCCTTTCATATTCACCGCCCTCATTGTTGATCATGAATGTTTTGAGCAGCTCCGCCGCTCCCGACAGGATTTGTTCGTAGGGAAGAGTCTCCAGCGGTTCCGGACAGATGAAGGTCATTTCGGGTTGGCGGATCACTCCGATGATGTTCTTGTAGGAGTCGAGATTCACGCCGTTCTTGCCGCCGATCGCCGCGTCAACCTGCGAAAGAAGTGTGGTCGGAATGAATCCGAACCGCACCCCACGCTTATAGACCGATGCCGCAAAGCCGGTGATGTCGGTGGTTATGCCGCCGCCCACTCCAAGCACAAACGCTTCTCTGTCAGCTCCTTCCTCCAGCAGCCAATGCTCAATCTCAAGCAAGGTCGCAAGAGTCTTCCTCTTCTCCGTCGCTTCGATCGGGAGTCTCCCTTTCGCCTCAATGCCAAGCCTTTCCACGATGCCGCCAACATTGCGGTCGTGAACTATGAACATGCTTCCGTAGCCACTGAGATGCCTTTTGACCTCCTCCAGCGGGCAGTCGATGATGTTGATCCTCTCCATCCGGTTGTTCTTTGCCACTTGTTTTGGCAGTAAGGCTACAAAGTGTAAAGGTTAAGCCCGGTCTCCTCGTCGAAGTGCCTGCCCACCTTGCAGTTATAGCGTCTGATGAACACCTCGCAGGCTCCGTTGACGGTCGCCGTGAGCAGATGCCCGCCCACAACCGTGTAGTCCGCCCGTCCGAAGTTCGCATGGAGATGCAGATAGACCTTGCCGTCCTTTTCGGAAATGTTGCCCACAAGGCTTGAGATTTCCATCTGCTCATCGAACGTCTTGTCAACATAATGCTTCGTGGCCGGGTTGAGGAACCTCAGCGTGGCGTTGTTCACCGCCCCGATTCCGCTCACCTCTCCGGCAAGGATTTCCTGTTCCCGGCAAAACTCCGCGACAGCCCCCATCAGCTCCTGGTGGTTGTCTATGCTGACGACAAACCTGTCGCCATCCTGCGTGAATGTGTACATCGCTCAAAATTTTTCGTGAATATACTAATAATCCCGCAATGAAATGACTTATCTTTGCGGCAAATGATTTCGAAACGTGCGAAACATATTGAATATGAGAAAAACATAACGAATGTGGTTTTTGACTTCGGCGGGGTTGTCGCTCCGGCGGATCTTGGTGTTGTCATCGGCAAGTTCAAGGCGTTGGGGTTTGAGAACATCGAGATTATCTCAATCTGGTCCGCCAGCAGGGATTCTTCGGAGATTTCGAAACCGGCCTTATGGACAAGGAGGAACATGAAGACTTCCGGTCTTGCCAACCGCACCGGCACTTTTCCGGAACTTTCCGCAGCCGCTTGCAAGTTGGATCAAATATCTTCGGCCGGAGTTTGTTTTCGATGGAAAATTCGTATATTTGCAGTCCATCTCCGGTTTTCGGATGCGAAACGTGGGCATGGTTCCGTAGCTCAGCTGGATAGAGCAACAGATTTCTAATCTGTGGGTCTAGGGTTCGAATCCCTACGGAATCACAGAGGGAGGGAGGCTGACCAGTCGGTCAGCCTCCCTCAGGTATTGTTCAAACTCCCAATTCTTTCATGATGAACCCGGTGGGCGCTGGATTTAGGCTTTGGCGGTTTTGTGTCCGATCCATTCGAGGGCGATGACGAGGAGGGCGCCGACGAACATCCAGACGATGGCGGAGACGGTCTGCGGATTGATGACGACGGAGAGATCGGTACCGAGACCCACAAGAGCGTCCACTCCGATTCTGGCCTGCTCGGCCGTCTG
Organism: Bulleidia sp.; assembly: GCA_963623745.1. Classification (GTDB taxonomy): domain Bacteria; phylum Bacteroidota; class Bacteroidia; order Bacteroidales; family UBA932; genus Cryptobacteroides. The sequence goes on along the minus strand of CAVFMX010000103.1, from coordinate 3,247 downwards.
GCCCTCACGCATCAGCTGGGCCGTCAGCACGCTCACCTTGTCGCTCCAAGGCCAGACCTTGACCAGAGAGCCAAGCGTGAAACCGATCAGAGTGATCAGCGTCGGCCTCTCGTAATGCCCTATCAGCCAGTGCAGGAATTTCGAGAAAGCGGCGAGTCCGAGGACGCATCCGACCCCGAACAGGATGAGGACCGGCCAGTTAAGCTCGCTGATCGCCCCCATGACATATTCATACTTCCCGAGCAGCACCAGAATGAAACTCCCCGAGATCCCCGGAAGGATCATCGTGCAGATGGCGATGGCCCCGCAGACCACGATGAACCAGGACGCGTCAGTGGTCCGGGTAGGGGAGAGCATGCAGATCACGGCCCCGAGGATGATTCCGAACACAAGCCACAGGCAGTCAGCTCCCTTCCATTTCTTGATGTCGTAAAGCATATAGACTCCGGAAACCACAATCAGTCCGAAGAAGAACGCCCATGTCTGAATCGGATGGTATGCCAGCACATACTCCATGACTTTGGCGAGCGAGAAGACACTTATGACCAGACCTATTCCAAGAGAAAGCAGGAATGTTCCATGAATATGTTCCCAGAACTCCTTGAACTTTCCTTTAAGCGGAAGTTTCCATGAAGAAATCGAGAGGACGGCGTTGAGCGCCTCGATGAGTTCATTGAATATCCCCGTAAGCAGGGCGATTGTCCCGCCGGACACGCCGGGAATGACATTGGCCGCTCCCATTGCGAATCCTTTGACGGCAATGAAGGCGTTCTTGATAAAATTTGACATGATGTTTTATTGGATTTTTGTAGATGACCCTTGGTGGCCGTAAAACATTTCAGCTGAGAGCTTTCCTCCCGACAAGGCCGTTGATGGCAAGGCTAAACTATTTTACCTGTTTACTGAAGCTATCAGTTCACGGATCCCGCGTTTGGCGTCCTTCCATCTCGGGACATCGATCTTGGTGCCGATAACTTCGACGACCTTCGCTGCAATTATTGAGCCTATCTCTCCGCAAACTTTCAGAGGCATCCCGAGCGAGTGGGCGTAGATGAATCCGGCGGCATAGGTGTCGCCGGCTCCCGTGGCATCGATCGTGGCCGCCGGCCAAGCCTCGATGTAGTGATATTCATCCCCCTGCTTGACCATCGAGCCGTCCTTGCCGACCTTCACGACGGCGATCTCGCACTGGCTGGCCAGTGTGTCCAGAGCCTCGCGCGGCTCCTGCTTGGTGAACGCCCTCGCCTCGTTCTCATTGGCAAAAACCATGTCCACGTAGCGGTCCACCAGATTGTGGAAGAAAGCCTCGTTGGACTCGACCACGTTGTAGGACGCCATGTCGATCGAAATCTTGCAGCCGGCGGCCTTCGCCATCTGTACCGCCCTGCTGATGAGATCCTGGTTCTGCACGAGATAGCCCTCGATGTGGAAATAGTCGTAGCCTTCGAAATATTCAGGTTTCAGATCCTCCGGCACGAGTTCGAGCGCCGCTCCCATGTAGTCGGCGAAAGTCCTTTCCGAGTTCGCTCCGGTGATGAAGCACATCGCGCGTCCGGAGCCTTTCGTGCCGGTCAGCAGGGTGGTCTTCACCCCGTACTGTTCCAAGGTGCTCTTGTACAGGTGTCCCAGCTCGTCGTTGCCGATCTTTCCGATGAAGCCCGAAGGCATGCCGAAGATGGATGTACAGGTGATCGTGTTCGCCGCGGAGCCGCCCGGCACGTACTTCACGCCGAATTCCTTCAGCTTCGACCAGATACGGTCGCCCGTCTCAAGGTCAACGTGCTGCATGCTCCCCGGAGGAAGATGGTACTCCCGGAGCATCGTCTCGTCCGGAAACACGGCCAGAATGTCCGTCAGGGCATTGCCTATTCCTAAAATTGATTTCATCTCGCGTTCTTGTGTTGTGTCAGATCGCAAAGTTAACGAATATTGATTAAATTTGCGGCATGAACAGGAAGACCGGGAATATTCTTAAATACGGGATCTCCATCGCTCTTGCGGCGGCGCTTCTGTACTGCTCGTTTCGCGGGGTGGGTTGGGGCGACTTCCTGGAAGGGCTGAAGGCCTGCCGCTGGGATTTTGTCCTCATTTCCATGCTTTTCGGGCTTCTTGCATTCTGGCTCAGGGCTTTGCGTTGGCGCGAACTCCTTCTGCCGATTGACCGTACAACTTCCCGCCTCACATGCTTCAACGCCGTCAACATCAGTTATCTTGTGAACCTTGTCCTGCCGCGTGTCGGAGAATTTGTCCGCTGCGGCTACATAACGGCCCATTCTCAGAAGGATCGGGACTACGATGGATCCAACCGCCGCCTGGCCTCCTATGACAAGGTGTTGGGTACTGCCGCCCTCGAACGCTCGGCGGATCTTCTCGCCATGTTCGGTGTCCTGACCATATTCTTGATTTTTACGTGGAACCGCTTCGGCGGATTCTTCTCCGAGAAGATTTTCGGAGCGGTCTCCGGTAGTGTCAGCGTGGGCAAGGTCATGGTTTTTGTCGCAGGGATTCTGTGCATTGTCGCCGCTGTCTTGTGCGCAATCCTTTTTGCGGACAAGTGGAAGCCTCTCGGCAGGATACGTGATTTCTGCAAGGGTCTTTGGACCGGCTTCCTGAGCTGTCTCAAGATGAAGGGGGCATGGAAGTTCCTGCTCCTGACGGCTGGAATATGGCTCTGCTACTGGGTGATGAGCGCCACGATCCTTTGGTCTCTTCAAGGAATATCCCCGGATTCCGTAAGCCCCGGACTGGCCACGGCGGTGGATGCCGTCCGGAGTCTGAAACTGACCGACGCCCTTTTCCTGATGATTGTCGGAAGTCTCTCCTCGATTGTCCCGGTGCCGGGCGGATTCGGGGCATTCCACTTCTTGGTTTCCTCCGCGATAGCCTACGTCTATGGCATTCCTGTGCAGTTCGGGATGATCTTCGCGACCCTTTCGCACGAGTCCCAGGCCGTGAACCATATCCTGTGGGGAGGTGTCTCCCTGATAAGCGAATCCTTACGGGCGAAAGATAATCAATGACCGGAGCGTTTTCCGGATCTTGACCGGACGGCTTCTGTTGGAAGATTCATTGACAATGTGTTATTCAAAAAACTGTATGAAATTCATAAGTTGGAACGTGAACGGCCTGAGGGCCTGTGCCGGGAAAGGGTTTGACGAGGTTTTCAATGCGTTGGACGCGGACTTTTTCTGTCTTCAGGAGACGAAGATGCAGCCGGGGCAGCTGGATCTGGAGTTCCTCGGGTACA
>CAVFMX010000102.1:0-11066 GCA_963623745.1 Bulleidia sp. | reverse complement strand
CGAACTCGACCACGCACATCTGCATGCCCAGACATATTCCGAAGAACGGCACATTGTGCTCACGGGCGTATCTTATGGCAAGAATCTTGCCTTCCAGTCCCCTCTCGCCGAATCCCGGAGCCACTAGGATTCCATCCATGCCGCCTATCTTCTCCTCCAGATCGGAACTGTCAAGGTGCTCACTCTGAACCGTGTGCACATTGACCTTGCATTCGTTGGCCGCACCGGCGTGGACGAAAGACTCCAGAATTGATTTGTAGGCATCCTGAAGCTCAACATATTTCCCGACAAGGGCGATGTCCACCTGATGCTTTGGATTGTAGAGCCTGTCAAGGAAGGCCTTGAGATTCGTGAAGTCAGGTTCCGGCGCCGACATTCCGAAATGGTTCAGAACCATCTCGTCCAGATGCTCGTCCTCCATGTTCAGAGGCACCTGGTAGATTGAAGGGGCGTCGATCGACTGGATCACGTGGCCAGGCTTGACATTGCAGAAAAGGGCGACCTTGCGCCGGAGCTCCGGAGTCAGTTCCATCTCCGTGCGGCAGACGATGATGTCCGGATGGACACCGGCCTGCTGAAGCATCTGTACGGAGTGCTGTGTAGGCTTCGTCTTGAGTTCTTTGGCGGCGCGCAGATAAGGGACAAGAGTCAGGTGTATGCTGATGAGATCCTCGTCAGGCAATTCCCACTGAAGCTGGCGGATCGCTTCCACGAACGGCTGGGATTCCATGTCTCCAACCGTGCCGCCGACCTCGGTGACGATCACGTCATAGTTGCCGGTCTTTCCTAGAAGCAGCATCCTGCGCTTGATCTCGTCGGTGATGTGAGGTACAATCTGTACTGTCTTGCCCAGATAGGCTCCTTCCCTCTCCTTGCTGATGACTGTCCAGTAAACCTTGCCTGTGGTCACATTGTTGGCCTTGGACATGTGCACGCCCAAAAATCTCTCGTAGTGACCGAGATCAAGATCCGTCTCGGCTCCGTCATCCGTCACGTAGCACTCCCCGTGCTCGTAAGGATTCAAAGTGCCGGGGTCGATGTTGATGTAGGGATCGAATTTCTGGATGGTGACCCGGAGGCCTCTTGCCTGAAGAAGTTTGGCCAACGATGCGGCTATGATGCCCTTTCCAAGGGACGAAGCGACACCGCCAGTAACGAAAACATACTTTGTACTCATTTCTTTTCTGCTCTTTACTGGACTACAAATTTATGTCAAAAAATGTGATTTCAGAAACTTTTTTGTCCATCAGGACATATTAATCGTTTTCATGAAGCGCACGCTTCAACAGTTTTTTCGTACTTTTGCAGAATAAAAGGTGGGACGATCTGCCGCGCCGGAGGATTTTCGGTCTCCCGGTGAGGAAAGTCCGGACAGGGCAGGGCACCCTGCTGGGGAAAGCCCAGATGGGAGTAATCTTATGACACCCGTAACAGAAAACAACCGCCTGTTCGATCAGGCAAGGGTGAAAACGTGAGGTAAGAGCTCACGATGGATGTCGGCGACGCCATCCAGGTACGGTGCAAGGGCCTGCAAGACCAAATATACTGGCAGATGAGGGCTGCCCGCCCGATGCCAGGGGGTAGGTTGCGTAGATAAATGGCAGATTCAAAAACAGAAACCGGCTTACGGTCCCGCCTTTTTTTATCTTGAATTAGCCTTGGCGGTGGCCTCAAGGTCAAGAGCCTCGGCGAGGATCATGATCGGATTCATGACTTTATACTCCGTGGACATCTCGATCTGCCACTTGCAGGTCTCGCACTCGCTGCACACGAAATCCGGAGCGACGGCCTTGATCTGCCCGAAGACCGGACGGCCGATCTCCTGGGAGTATCTATAGTTCTCTTTCTTGAAACCGTAGGTGCCGGCGATGCCGCAGCAGCCGCTGTCCAGAACGGTGAACGACACTCCCGGAATCATATTCATAAGAGCCTTTGTGAATATGCTCCAACCTAATTTTTCCACGTGGCAAGGAATGTGATAGGCGATCCTCGCGCGGTAGTCATCCTTGAACACCAGCCGGACCTTGCCGGAATCCACCAGCTCAAACAGGAACCTCTCGACAAGGGTTATGCTGTCACGGACAGCGGAGTTGTCAATGGAAAGCACGTCAGGATACTCGTCCCTCATCGTGAAGACGCAGGTGGAAGATGTCGCTACAATCGGCAGACCGGCGGCAACAGCCTTCTCGAACACCGCCACATTGTGTCTGGCGTGCTTTGCGGCACCACTCCACATTCCGTTGGAGATCATCGCCACGCCGCAGCATTTTTCGTCAAGCAGCCGTACGCCGTAGCCGACGGCGTTCATCACGGTCACGAAAGCCTTGCCGACCTCCGGCTGCTGGAACTCGGTCGAACAGCCATGGAAAAAAGCGATCTGCTTTGAATATGCCTTTTGAGCCTCCCGGGCTTCTTTTCTGAACCAGGACTCGAAGCCGTGAGCCTTGTATTTCGGGAAAGTCCTGTGGCTGTCGATGTGAAGAGCGGCATCCATCACGGCCTTGACCGGCTTGGAAGCGACCATGAAGTTCACTACCGGAGCGAACGGCCTTGCCATCTTACCCATGAAATCCGTGCTTGCAAGAAGACGGTCACGAAGTCCCGGAACAGCCGGGCTGAAACGGCGGCGGGCCGAATGGATCAGGTCGGCGATCTTCACCCCGGAAGGACAGGCTACCTCGCAACGCTTGCAGTTCATGCAGTACTTCAGGTTCTCATCGAAAAAGTACCTGTTCTTAAGACGAAGCCTTTCCCCGTCCGGACCGGCCTGTTTAGGCCCCGGGTACAACGGATTGACAGCCACAACCGGACAGTAAGCCGTACAGATCGTACATTTGATGCACTGTTCGAAATTATTGAAACTTATGTTCTTCTCCTGCATATTCCTTTCAATGTCAAATGAACAATTCATCTTCCAAGAATGCTGTCCGCCGCGCTGAATGCGGTCATGATCGCCACACCCGCTCCGCTGCCCTCCGCAATAGGATTGCAGCCTCCTGTCTCGGAGCCGATCACATAGATGTTCGGAACCGCTTCCCCGCCACGTAACGGATGAAAATCCCCGTCGGTCCTCACGCCGAAACCGGTGTAGTTCTGACGGGCGAAGAAATTCTCATCGTACCAGTCCTTCCTTTCGGCCGGACAATCGACATCAAGACCGAAGACAGGCTCCCTCACGACATCCGGCGAGGCCACAAGCCCCTTTCCGAAGAGATTGCCGCTCGCAAGCACAAATGAATCCGCCTCAATGCGCAGGTCTCCGAGATTGGCGGTGCGGACGCTTGCGACACGATCTCCGTCAAAGACAGCGTCAAGAGCCTCGTCACCGGCCAGAAATGTACCTCCGACGGCCTCAAAAGCCTTTTTCAGAAGCCTCTGCGTACGGATGCCCGGCACGGAAGGAGGCGTGGTTCCCAGGAACATGACCTTGGCCGGGATCATCTCCCTTATCCACCGCATGATGACCGGATTCTCAAAACCAAAGACCTCCGGCAGAATGACGACATCCTCACCGTCAAGTGATGCCTGAACCTTGTGGGCCAACTGTTTCCAACTGGCCTCATGGTTCATGACACGGGCGATGTTGACAGACCTCATCTCGGACGGATTCCTGCGGAGATTCTCGACCTCGTCCAACTTCACGGATTCGATCCGGCATGCAGCGCCTCTCTTTTCAAGACCTTCCGCAATGAAGCGAGTGTTGAAATCCAGAAAACCGGAAAAGTTCACTATCAAGGCATTCTCCCCTATCTTCTCATCTTTTGATGCAAGCAAAGTCACGTCATCCATCGCAAGCCATGCGGGCTTCAGGGTGCCGAGAGCGGTGATACGGTAGCCGTTGCGGACAGATGAGACCGCTTCGACAGGCTCAGCGACCGGAGATGCTTGTTCAGCGGCCGGAGCGACCTGATGCAGCGCGACACCGCATTCAGAGAAAAATCCGGGGGTCGATGCGGCATATTCAGAAAGCCTCCGCTTCCCTATCTTTGAATATGGATGCTCGGAAGGAAGCGCATCAACCGCCGAAATCGGATCGGCAACATCCGTTCCGTCAGGCAGTTTACCAAGCAGACCGAAAGCACCGGATGAAAAATGGAGGGCATTCTGTCCAGCGGACACCATCAGGCATTTCTTACCGGCTTTCTGCAATCTGATTCCGCAGACCAGCGAGGAAAGACCGCCACCTATTAGTACAACGTCAAATCTCATGATACCTTATACCTCCTCTCCAAGTCCCATTACTTCTGAATATACCCACTGCGTGTAGGCGCTCTCCCTGAGCGTCTCCCCCCAGGCCACCGGGAACATCCCTTTCCATCTTTCATTCATGAAATCCCTGAGATCAGCCCTTGCCTTAGCGGTGCACTTCCCGGCCTTAGCCAGACGGCCGGCGGCTCTGCACGCGCAAAGTTCACCCTGACAGGTTCCCATGCCGAAACGTGTGCGCCTTCTGAGATCAACCAGATTGTTGACATCAAGATTTTCTATGGCAGAATCCACCTCTGACACAGAGACCTCCTCGCATTCGCAGACCAGACTGCCATTCACGTCACCGTCGAAGTCCAGTTTGGCGGCCCGGGTTCCGAAACGTCCGACAGAAGCCTTCTGCACCATCGTGGGAACCGACCAGATCTTTCTGGAGATCTCCTCGATTCCTCCTGACTCGGATCCCGGAAGCGGAGTCTCCGCAGTCACGCACTTGGCATCCCTGCCGAGTTTCTTGCAGACAGCATCGGCCGCCATCTCAGCCATAAGCCTGTAAGTCATCAGTTTACCTCCGGTAATGCTGATGAAGCCCTTGATTCCGTCACGGGTCTCGTGATTCAGGCAGACAATGCCCCGGCTGATGTTGCGTCCGCTTGGGTCGTTGTCCGCCGAAACCAACGGACGGACTCCGGCGTATGCCCTGAGGACTCTGGTCTGAGCCAGACAAGGAGCCAGTTTCGCGCCCTCGGTCAAAAGCAGATCCACCTCGCCAGGGGTGACACGCAGATGGTCGCACTCCTCGTAAGGAACTCTTGTGGAGGTGGTTCCGATGACGCAGACCGTGTCTCCGGGGACAAGGATGTCGGCGTTCGCCGGCTTGCGGCAACGGTTGATCACCACGCTGTTCACCCTATGCGCGAAGATCAACAACGCACCCTTGGCCGGAAACATGCTGATGTCCGCCCCGGCCATCCGGGCGATGTGATGTCCCCAGATCCCGCCTGCGTTCACCGTCACGGGGGCATGGTAATCGGTCACAATCCCGGTGTGATGGTCAAGCACCTTAACTCCCTTGACCGTGTCCTGCTCCTTGATGAATTCTATGACTTCTGAATACACCAGAATCTTGGCTCCGTGGATCTTCGCGTCAAACACATTCGAAGCGCAAAGGCGGAACGGGTCAACAGATCCGTCAGGAACCTTCACAGCCCCGATAAGGTTCGGATTCACAGACGGTTCCATTCTTATGGCCTCCTCCGGATCAATCACCTCCGCGCTGATGCCGGCTGAAAGGCAGGCCTTGACGAAGGTGTCCTGATAGGCCAGATCATCCTCCGGCAAGGTGATGAAGAGTCCGGAGGTGTCGTCCACGCAATGCCGCGCGATCTTCTTTAGAACCATGTTCTCCCTGATGCATTCCGTGGCGGATTCCTGATCGGTCACGGCGTAACGCGCGCCGCTGTGGAGCAGGCCGTGGTTTCTTCCAGTCGCTCCGGTGGCGATGTCGAAACGCTCTATGAGCAGGACACGCAGCCCTCTCAATGCACAGTCCCGTGCCGTTCCGGCTCCTGTTATGCCGCCACCTACGATTATTACATCATACTCATTCATCGGATCGAGTGGTTATTGTCCTGTGTATTGGCGAATCTTTTTCCTCAATGACGTTGACAGGCTCACCGGCATGTAGCTGTCCGAACGGTCCAGCCATTCCAGCGCCAACGCGGGCTGGCCGCACATGAAGCATCCGAGAGCGATGTTGTAGGCGGCACATGCCTTCTTCTCGTCACTCCTGCACTTCAAAAGCTTGGTCCATTGGCTGATGGCCTCCTTCCAATCATAGGAATAGGCATATTCGGCTCCCTTGTCCCAGGCATCCTCCGCACCGTCATAGTAGATGACCTGGAAATCATCCTGCTTCCAAGTCGAAAGGAACGATGCGGCGGCCACATAGCCGGCATCCTCCGCTCCGGGGGCGATGTTGTTCCAGACTTCCTTGATGATGTCCTCGTCAGATTTATTCCCGTCGCTATAGACATCGGCTCTGAAACTGCGGCCTCCGGCAAAGCCGAAGACCCGATCCTCCCTGTTCATCGAATCATAGACGAAAATCTTTGTCGTGAACGGAACCGACGCCACCGAGACATAAGCCGAATCGGCGGACACATTCTTTCCTGCGTTTCTGACTGGAGACTTCACGACCGGAATCCCCAGCTCCGGAACATCGATCACGAACACCACATCCTTGCCCGTCTCCATCACGAGACTGACAAGGGAATCCTTCGAGGCATAATCCGCTCCATCACCTCCGTGCGCCGTAAACAGCCCGATCTCCTGTTCCCCGCCGAAATAGTCCTCCTCCAGACGTGCAGCGAATCCTCCGGCCGCGGAAGCGTTGAACGCCTCGGCACGGGGATTCCCGTCTTTGAGCCAGACAACCGCGATTGACTTGCCCACAAGATTGAGCCCGGACTTGGAAGGTCCGCGCATCTCGGGGCTGACCACAAAGGCCTGCGGAGCACATGACGCCAGCGCCATGAGCGCCAAGACAATCATCAATGAAGATTTTCTCATAATTTCTGAATATTATCGCACCGGCTCCGCGATGAGATCGTACTCATCCGCACCGATGATCCTCACGTCAATGAACCTGCCGCACAATTCTCCGGCGGCCACTCCGTCACCCGTCTGTTCCGGGAACTTGACGATGATCTCCCCGTCAACTTCGGGACTCTCGTACTGACTCCTGCAGACCAGCACACCGTCCGCATAGTCGTCAACGATGACACGCTCGATTTTGCCGACCCTTGACTCGTTGAAGGACAAGGAAATGCCGCTCTGCGTACGCATCAGTTCCTCCAATCTGCGCCCCTTCTCCTTCTTAGGGACAGAATCCCTGTAGTTCTCCGCTCCGAAAGTGCCTTCCTCCTCAGAGTATTTGAAAGCCCCAAGCCGCTCGAACCTCGCCTCGCGGATAAAGTCCAGCAGCTCGGCGAACTCCTTCTTTCCTTCCCCGGGGTGTCCTACAATCATGGTGGTCCTCAAGGCCACGCCAGGAACCCGCTCCCGCAGTTTCCGCACCAAAGCCCTCGTCCATTCACCGTCCACATGACGGTGCATCTTGTCCAGAACCTTGTCGGCGATGTGCTGTAGAGGTATGTCCAGATACTTGCAGACCTTCGGGTTGTCAGCCATCTCCTCAAGCACGTCCTCCGGGAAATCCGCCGGATAGGAGTAATGTATCCTTATCCATTCTATTCCCTCCACCTCCGACAGCCGGCGGAGAAGCTCCGCCAGGGCGCGGTGTCCGTAAAGATCAAGTCCGTAATAGGTCGTGTCCTGCGCGATCAGAATCAGTTCCTTGGCCCCGTCCTTGGCAAGAGCTTCTGCCTCAGCCACAAGACTCTCCATCGGCACTGATCTGTGCGCCCCTCTGATGAAAGGGATGGCACAATAGGAACACCGTCTGTCGCAGCCTTCCGAGATCTTCAGATAGGCATAGGCGCGATGGTCTGTCCTGAATCTTGCCGGAGTCTTGTCCGGAACACAGCCGAGCGCCTTCACGATCGGTTCCAGATCCCTCGCCCCGAACCAGAAATCTACTTCAGGAATCAAGTCCGGCATCTGGGACATGTACCTTTGGGAAAGACAGCCGAAAACCATCAACCGTCCGACCTCTCCGGATTTTTTGCGGGCGGCGGCGGAAAGGATGGTACGGACGGACTCTTCCTTCGCGTCGCCGATGAATCCGCAGGTGTTGATGAGAAGCACGTCAACAGGACAGATCTCATTCTCGGGAACAATCCGCCATGCGTCTTTGACCTGAAAAAGGAGGTGTTCTGTGTCAACGGTGTTCTTGGAACAACCTAACGTTATGACTTGCAGCGATTTCACCATTCGTTTACCTTATCCGACCCCTCCGTTTCCCCAGTCGTGGAGCCTTCCTGCGAAACCTCTTCCTCAGGATCGACGAAATCAAAGGAAGCGTATTTCCTGATGTCGCCGTACCAGTCCACAACCTTCCTCATGTGCGAAACATAGAAACGGTCGGCATCGTAGTCCGGAACCGCCTTGGCGAAAAGCGCCTTCAACTCTTCGGCCGGAGCCTTTGGGGACGGAGCGTCAGCGTCACCGAGGACCTCATGCATCTTCAGGAAGACTTCCTGAAGTTTGGTCTCACCTTCGCCGGTATAGATTGAAATGTCAGCCAATGTCGTGATGCGGCTCTTGGCATCGGCCACAGTCCGCTTCTTGTCGGAAAGAGCCTCGATGATGACACCGTTACGCGCCTGAGCCACGTACCCGAACAGGCCGTGCTGGCCTGAAATCGAAAGAATTTTTGAAAGATCTGTTTTCATATTCAGATAAAAATAGCTAAGATAATCCCTTTATCAAAATTTGAGCCCGCCGAAGACTTTTTCCGTCTCTGTCTTCAGCTTGGCCAGCGTTCCGTTGTTACGGATGAACGCATCCGCTTTCGAGATGTCGAAACGTTGCGCCGCGATTCTTTGTATGACCGCTTCCTGAGACGTTCCGTCCCTGCGGCAGGCTCTTTCCAGCCTCAACGCAAAAGGGGCGTCCACCATCACGACCTTCGAGACGACCGACAGGAATTCCGGCTTGTCCAGAATGATGGCCGACTCCAGAACGCAGAACGGCTCCTTTCCGAAAAAAGTGTCGGAACCGCCCTGTCCCTCGAACCGCGCGCTCTGCATGGCATTCCATCTCTTGAAATCCCTCAGGACCGCAGGATGGACAATCCCTTCCAATGTCCGGAGCTTTTCAGGGGTCGAGAACACGATTGAAGCCAGTCTGGCACGGTCAAAGGTTCCGTCAGGCAACCTCAGGCCGCAGCCGAAAGCCTCCTCGACTGCATCCAGAAGCGAATCATCTTTGGAATAAAGCCGTTTGGCCGCCGAATCCGAGTCATAGACCGGAATCCCCCGCTCCGAGAGCAGGTCGCAGACGGCCGACTTGCCGCTTCCTATTCCTCCGGTGACAGCGACAGTCCTCATTGCCTTCCCTCCTCCACGCAATCAAACACCTCAGGAGTCACAGTGCATTCAATGACGCTTTCCGGAATCCTTGAAGCGTGGGCTATGCACTTTCCTCCCCTGGAGTTACGGAAATCGGAATAATCGACGTAGAACTGCACGTCATCAGTCGGATCCTGCGACAGCGGGAAAGCGCACTTGAACACGACCGTGGCGGTTGAAGGATAGACAGAAAGCTTCTTCCCGACCGGAACGTTCCTCACACCGATGCTGACCTCCGAACTGATCTCGACATAACGGGTCACGTCAAGGGAATAGTTGACCTCGGACACGGACATCCTCACTCCCGAAACAGGCTCAAGCCTGACGACCCCGTGAGCGCCGGACTTGAGGTTCAGAAGGTCGATAGTGCGGGTGAAGACCCTGTCGATGTGTTCCAGATGGAACGGTTCCCCGTAGATCGTGACCGAATCCGGCTGGAGGCGTATCGGTCCCATCGCCATGTACTGAGGCTTGAAGCTCAGCACCTGGACGGCCTGGACAGGCACCTTCTTATTGTTCTCGAACGGGAAGCGGAACTGCACGGTCTCCGAAAGGAACGACTCAAGACGCACCCCGTCACCGAAGATCTCCGTGACGTAGTTGCCGAGTTCCGCAGCCGTTATGTAGAACAGCTCACCGTCCTTGTGATGCAGGTCCTTGCTGTCAAAACGGACGGTCAAGGCCTTTCTTTTGGTCTGATGGCGATGCCTGAGCAGAGAGAAACCGGATGTCCTGCATCTGGCCGCGATCATGCTGGAATTGGAAGATATGTCGGAATGCCCGTCGATGTTGCACTGAGCAACCACCGGCACGCTCATCGTGTCGGAGTAGTTCAGGGAAAGATTGTGGATCAGCCAGATGCTGAACGCAAGCAAGAGAGACATCAGAAAAACTGAAATGTCCCTCCCGTCCAGATGCAATCTTCCCAGCAGCCTATGCAGACGTTCCTTCCACATCGTACAGCCAGAAGTTCGGTTCCTTACTGCTGCGGAGCGTCCTGGGTGAAATCCCTGACGAGGGAGTTCTTGTCAACCCTGAGCTTCACCTCCCCGTCAACCTTGATGAGGACAGTCCTGTCCTTGATCTCATCCACCGTGCCGTAGATGCCGCCGGCGGTGACGACCTTGTCGCCTCTCTTGAGACCGTTGCGGAACTTCTCAAGTTCCTTCTGCTGCTTGCGCTGCGGACGGATCATGAAAAACCACATGATCACGAACATGGCGATGATCATGATCCAGAAAGCGCCGCCGCCTCCGGCCGGAGCCTGTCCTGCGGGAGCTGTCTGCAGCAATGTGATAGCAAGAATATTCATTTCTAAAAATTAAAAAGTTATATGTTCACAAAATTAAGCAATTTTTTCGGTCTTCACTATATCCCCCTCCTCAATCTGCCTTTTGGCGAGACGGTCCAGAAGCCCGTTGACGAACGAGCGGCTCTTCGGAGTGCTGTAGAATTTGGAGATCTCGACATATTCGTTGATGGTCACGCGGAGCGGCATCGCAGGGAAAGCCTTCGCCTCGGAAAGTCCCATCACGATCAGCACCGTGTCGGTGGTGAAAAGGCGGTCCCTTTCCCATTTGGAGGCACTGTCCGCCACGAGCGGAGCATACTTTCCGTAGCAGGAATACGCTGTACGCAGAAGCTTGCGGATGAAAGCCTTGTCACTCTCCACCTCCTTGGTTCCTTGAAGCATCTCACTGCGATAGAGCGGAGGCAAAGACCAACGGTACCCCTTCGCGAGCGCCTTGAGAGTGTCGCAGCAGACAGTCAAGGAATATGCCAGGTCGTCACACCAGAGGATCGACATGTCCTCAAGAATCTTTTCCA
>CAVFMX010000101.1:0-4433 GCA_963623745.1 Bulleidia sp. | reverse complement strand
ATAAGAAGCTGTTTTGAAATGATTCCCGAATTTTATCATGTGGAATTTTCGAGGCGGTTTCGGCTTTGGAAGAGGGAGCGTAGCCGGAGCTACGTGACCGATGACAAAGATGGAAATGGCCGGAAAGGCCGTATAAGAAAAGAAAGGGATTATTTCAAAACAGATTCTAAAGTATTTTGTTAAATTTGCAGACACTCAAAAAGAAACAAGCCATGAATGAGGAAAGAAGCACGGACAGACTTGCCCGTTACATAATCTGGACAGCGGCCGCGGCCATGACAGTCACGTTCTGCTGGTTTTTCAGAAGCGTGCTGGTCTACATCATCCTGGCAGCGGTTGTCTCGCTTTTGGGACGGCCGATAATGAAAGGCCTTGACCACCTCCGGATAAAAGGCGGAAGCATGCCGGACTGGATGTCCGCCATCATCTCGCTGCTGCTTATTCTGGCCATATTCATGGGAATAGTGACACAGATCATCCCTGTGGTCTCCAGCATCATCTCCAACGTCACCGCCAACCTCCAGTCATCCTCGATCAATTCCTCAGAGATCACCGTCTGGTTCGACAGGATGAATGTCTGGCTGATCGACCGGGTTCCCGCCCTCGGACGGGACTTCAAGATCCAGGAGGCCGTCCTGGGATGGATAAAGGATGCCTTCGACATCGGTTCCATCACATCCGTGGTCGGTTCTGTCGCGTCGGCGCTGGGTTCGTTCGGCATCGGTCTGTTCTCGGTGATGTTCATCGGCTTCTTCTTCGTCAAGGACGAGACCCTGTTCCGCAGGATAGTGGGCTCGCTCGTTCCCGACAAGGTCGAGGACACGGCAATCGGCGCGATCAGCGACATCGAGTACCTGCTCAGCCGCTACTTCGTCGGACTGTTGGCCGAAGTCCTCGGGGTAGCCCTGCTCAACTTCCTGGGTCTCTGGCTGATCGCCAGAATCGGATTATACCCGGCAGTCGGAATCGCTTTCATGACCGGGCTTCTGAACGTCATCCCTTACGTCGGTCCCTGGATCGGAGGAGCGATCGGAACGATCCTCGGAGTTGTCCTGAAGTACAGCAGCGCTGCGGCGGCCGGCGTCTTTCCGGAATTCTCAGTGGTGCTGATAACCCTTGTGGCTGTCTTCATCTGCACCCAGCTGGTGGACAATTTTCTGTTCCAGCCGCTGATCTATTCGACAAGCATCAAATCCAGCCCTCTGGAAATCTTCATAGTGCTGCTGATGGCAGGACACCTCGGCGGCATCGTCGGAATGCTCGTCGCGATCCCGGCCTACACGGTGGTCAGGGTCATCGCCGTCCGGTTCTTCTCTGATGTCAAACCTATCCGCCGGCTCATTGCGGCCACGGACGATGGACAAAAATCCTAATGAACATGAACACGTTTCTTAAAAGACTGACGGCGCTCGCCGCCGTCATCGCCGGTTTTCTGACAAGCGCGGACGCTCAGAATGCATATTCACCGACCGGCACCTACCAGTTCGCCGTCAAGGACGGGAACACTCTCTTCCTTGATGAATATGCCGCCTCACCCGGAAGCGCCACCACTCTGGACGGCAACGAAAAGCCTTCCGTCATCTTCGTCTTCGGAGGCGGATTCAAAGGCGGGGAACGCAGTCATGAAAGCTATCTGCCTTGGTTCAGGATGCTGAACGACGAGGGTTACACGGTGCTCACCATCGACTACCGCCTCGGGATGAAAGGAGTCAGGACGAAAGGCGGGATCGGCTCCGTCAAGCAGTTCTACCATTCGGTCAGAATCGCTTGCGAGGATCTGTTCAGCGCCACGAAGTACATCATCGACAACGCCGGAACGCTGAAAGTCGATCCGGACAATCTGGTGATCTGCGGTTCGTCGGCCGGGGCGATGACCGTGCTTGAGACAGAATGGATGCTGTGCAACGGGAAAGCCACCGAAACACTTCCGGAAGGATTCCGCTACGCCGGGGTGATGTCGTTCTCGGGAGCCATCCTTTCCCGGGAGGGCACACCGAAATATTCCTTGGCCCCGGCTCCGACGGCGTTCTTCCACGGTACCGCCGACAAGGTCGTGAACTATGGCAACATGCGCGTCTTCAACTGGGTGTTCGCAGGCACAGACCGGCTCGTCAAGATCTTCAGAAAGAACGGTTACGTCTATAACGCTTTCAGATTCGAGGGGCACAGGCACGAGATCGCGGATTCGATGGTGGAGACATTCGCCGACCAGATCCGTTTCCTGGAAACCAACATAACGAGAAAGGTCGCCAGAACTGTGGATTCCACAATCGACGACCCTGAAGCTCCGGTTCCGAGCGGCTCGGCCAACCGCAAGGAGTTGTACGGGGACTGATCCTGAATATATTTTCTGTAAACTTCCGCTATTCTGCGGTAACCCTCTTCATTCGGATGGAGTCCGTCCCTGAAGAGGGATTTGTCCAATGTGCCGTCAGCCTTGGTGAGCACCGGCTTGGCATCCACGAAGTCGTAGTTCGTGAGTCCGCTTGACTCAAGGAGTCTGTCCGCGGCGGCGTTGACCTTGTCCACCCTGTCGATCGCATTCCTGCGAGGGTAGATGTGAACGACATGGATGCGGGCCTTCGGCTGCTTCACGCGACATACTCGACAAGTCCTACCATTCCTTCGGCTATATCTTCCTCGGGACGGCTTCAGATGTCGTTCGTACCGGCCATCACGATCTCCGAATGTTCATTTTATAAAACAACCTTAAAGATCGCGCTCTTTCCGGAAGGACACATACTCGGATTTACTCTGTGTCCGAATGCGTTTTCCCTTCGTAGGCAACCGGATATTCCCCGAAATTCAGTTTCATCGATATTCCGGACCCGGTCAATGTGCCGGCAAGGCCTGTGACCGTGTACTTCGGGAACGGCAATGTTCCTCCGGAGAGAGGTACGATTCCGTCAGCCGAAAACTCAAGAGCCCCGTTCTTCACTTCAAATCCGACTCCCGGGACAGACACATCCAGTGAAATCGGCATCTGAGGCACGAACTTCACCTTGTTGAACATAATGTCAAGGGTCCTGGCTGTCTCATCTATCCGCACCTCAACCCTGACATCCTCAGAAACATTATCAACTCCGCCCGCAGTCACTGTCATCGGCCCGGAATATTCATAATTCCCGGAGAACGAGGGATTTTCCACATCCTCATTCTCTTTGGAGCAGGACAGCGTCAACAGCATCGCGGCGGCCATCAAAAAAGACACAATTTTCTTCATATTCATTACAGATTTATTGATAGTCCTATTGTGAACCGGCGTGGTTTACCGGTCTGGAAAAAAGAATTGCCGACAGACTTGAAGTAGAAAACGGAATATTCAGTGTCGGCGAGATTCTGCCCTCTGAGCCAAAGCTCCGCTTTTGATGTGGCAAGACGGACATCCGCGCCTATCAATGAATAGGGACGCTGGCTTATGTCACCGGCTTCGTTCCAGCAGATCCTTCCGCTGCGGTTGATGTCGGCGTTCAATGAGACAGACCGCAGGAAGCTCCCTCCGGTCAGGAACTTATAGCCGCATCTAAGGTACAGGGAGGATTCCGGAGAGTATGGTATCCTTTGGCCGGACCAGTCATCACGGCCCTCGTCATAATCCACGAAGCGGGCATCCATCAAAGTTCCGGCGAACGACACGCAGAGGCCTCTCCACATCCATGAAGCTTCCGCCTCAACCCCAAGGCTTCGGGATCTGCCGGCGTTGGCCATCATGCGCCCGGTTCCGTTACCGTAAGGGAAGACGGTCATCTGCTGGTTCCGGCAATCCACACGATAGGCTGTCACGAACGCATCAAGACGGTGTCCGCATGCATCAAGGCCGATCCGGCCTCCTATCTCATAGTCAATACATCCCTCCGGCTTGTATGTCATAATAGATCCTGAAAGTTCTTCCTGTCCATCCAGATGTACTCCAAGCCGTTCCATCATCCCGGACATCATCTTGTTCTGCAGGATGTCCGAGAAAATCTGAGTGTTGAACCCTCCGGATCTGTAACCTTCTGAGACAGATGCGTGTAACGACATGTTCAAGCCTTTGGACAGCATATGCTCGGACGCGGCATCATACGAGACCGACAACTTCGGTTGAAACTGGGCATAACGCACCGTTTCCGTTCCGCTGCTCCTCGTGCTGAAAGGGATATGTTCAGACATCGCGGGCGAGACGATGAAATGGATGTCCGAGCCGGAATCATAGCGCATCCGGCCGGACTCGATGTCAAGTCTCAGTCCTGCCGTCAATGTCCACCGTCCGGTCTTGAAGTAGGATTCGTGGTAGGCGGCAACATTGCCGATAAATATATTGAAATCGCTGTAAATCAAGAAATTCTCTTCTTGAATATTCAATCTTCCCAGTTCCTGCGGGATTCCGGAATTGGCGTTGTCAAGGATGAGCGACTTGATGCCGTCTTCCAGGAAACGCACAGGTGCGGACA
>CAVFMX010000100.1:0-12798 GCA_963623745.1 Bulleidia sp. | reverse complement strand
CCCCGCGCTGCCCCTCGACTTGCATGTGTTAAGCCTGCCGCTAGCGTTCATCCTGAGCCAGGATCAAACTCTTCTTTGTATATTCATACTTCTCAGTCCGACCCCGACAACTTCATCCCTCGTTAAACTTTTAATAAAGAAATCAACGCTCTTCTTTCGTTCTCGGTACTTGTTGTACTTCCTTCAACCTTTTCAATGATCTTGCATTCCTGTTCAGACCGTCTGTAGTTCGTTCCGAACGGGAATGCAAAGGTAGGCATTATTTTTAAACAGACAAATTTTTTCGCAATAATTTTTAACTTTTTTTGTTCATCGAGATTCTTGCCTGAAGCTCCCAAGTACGTATCCTGTCCTTATACAGATTGTTAGCATTCACTTTGTCGATGTCGAGCGAAGCGTCGGAATTGTCATCCCAACGACGGCAGTTGTAAACCACGTCATAGATCCGGCCGATCTGGTACTCCCTGGAGACACGGAGACCTACAGCGTAGTCCTCACCGTACTTGGTCGTAGGGAAGTTGATGGTGCGGAGCATCGGGACGTAGAATCCGCGCGGAGCGCCAAGCCCGTTGATGCGGAGGGCATTGTTGCGGCCATTCTCAGGAGTCCACTCGCGATGGTCGATGATTCCCGGAGGCAGGGTCTCCATCTGGAAGTTGGTCATCCTGTAAGTGCCGACGACCATGGCGCAGTTCTGGGCATAGAATGCGTCCACGAACTTCTGCACGGTGTTCTCATCGTAATAGACATCGTCAGAGTCCAGCTGGATGGCGAACTTTCCGCACTTCGGATGGTGCAGGGCAGCGTTCCAGTTGCCGCCGATCGCATGATAGGTCTTGTCCTGCGCGATGTAAACAAGCTTAGGGTCATCGATGAACTTCTTTATGACCTCCACAGTCCCGTCGGTGGAGTTGTCATCCACAACGATCACATTATATTTAAATGAGGTCCTCTGACTCAGTGCGGACTTCAACGCGTCACCGATCGTGCGCACCCTGTTCTTGCAAGGGATGACAACCGAGGCTTCATATTCAAAAGAATCGTCGGAGAACTCGATGTGTCTGAAATTCGGTTCAAGGTAGCCGCCCACATCCTTAAGATGCTGTGTGCAGACTTTTTCCATCTCGATCTGAACGGCTCGGTTCTTCGGATCCACATAATCGAAGAGTTTCTCGCCGGACTTGCGGGTGTCGGTCTCGATCTCGTAGTAGAGATACTCGTTGATGTGGACAAGGCTGCCCTTCCGGGAAACTTTGAGGCGCAGGTCGTAGAGGCCGGCATATTCATAATCCACATCCATTCTCGCGACGGCTTCCTTCAAGGCGGAGGTACGGTAGATCATCACCGAACCGAAATCGAAGTCATCACGCAGGGCACCCTGCTGGCAGTCGATCACCGGGGCGAAAGCGCGGTTGCCGTCCACCTCGTTGAAATGGTCGGCGTAAACCATCGCCGCTGACGAGTCCTCGGCTATCGAGAGAAACCGCTCCAGAGCGAACTGGCCGAAACTCAACTCGGTAGTCTTCGTGTAGATCATCGTGAAAGGAGCAGTGGCGGACGCGGCAATCTTTCTGATGCTGACCGTGCTCTTGAAAGTGGCGGCGTCAAGGAACTCTACCTTGGCGACCTCCTCCTGCGCGCGGAGGTTGGCGGCGGTCACCGCCACCTGGCCTTCGCTGACGAAGGGAACAAAACAATCTATTCTGTTCATGTACTAAAAACAATATTATTCCAAACGTGCAAATTTAGGTAAAATATTCGGTAAAATTTGATACATTTGTCAAATGGTCGCACGGCGGCCTACAATTAAGAAGTTGTTTAAAAAACCATGAATATGACCTTAAGAAAAACATTGGTCCTGGCAGCGGCGATCCTGGTGACAGCCACAGCAGCCACCGCGCAGGAAACGCCGAAATGGCTCAGGAAAAGCGCGATCTCACCGGACGGAACCAAAGTGGCGTTCTGCTACAAGGGAGACATCTTCACCGTGGCCGTCAACGGCGGAAGAGCGCTTCAGATCACGACAAACCAGGCCTACGACTCGGATCCCCTGTGGACTCCGGACAGCAAGAAGATCGTGTTCTCTTCCTACAGGGCCGGTTCAAAGGACATATTCATCACCTCCGCAGAGGGAGGGGTTCCGAAGAGACTGACGGACTACCCCGGCAACGAGACTCCGCTCTGCGTGCTTGATGGCGGCAGGGTCCTGTTCCAGGCCAGCATCCAGCAGGATGCGGTTTACGGAGGATTCCCAGGCAGCCCGCAGATCTGGCAGGTGGACGAGAACGCCGGCAGACCTGAGCTGGTCACCTCAATGCCTCTCATGGCGATGAGCGTGAACTCTTCAGGCGAAGTCATCTACGAGGACTACAAAGGCTACGAAGATCCGCTCCGCAAGCATCATCAGTCATCAGTGACCAGGGACATCTGGCTCTACAAGCCCGCCACGGCGCAAGGTGAACGATTCAGGGTCACCGGAGACGGCGCGTTCACGAAGCTGACGTCCTTCATCGGAGAGGACAGGAACCCTGTCTTCGCGGCCGACGGAAAGACCTATTATTACATCTCGGAGGCGGACGGTACCCTCAATGTTTACAGATCCTCGATCTCGGAACCGGAGAAGGCTGCCCAGCTCACGAAATTCAAAGGCAATCCTGTAAGATTCCTTTCGGTGGCGGAGAACGGCACCCTCTGCTTCTCATGGAACGGAGACCTCTACACGATGACGGACGGCAAGGAGCCCCAAAGGCTCGACATCACGGTGGCGAAGGACGAGACCGAGAATGATGTCGAATATCTCACTTTCAGCAGCGGAGCCTCGTCGATGGCCGTGTCGCCTGGCGGGAAGGAGATCGCCGTCGTGATCCGGGGCGATGTGTTCGTCACGTCGGCTGACTACAAGACCACCAGGAGAATCACCAACACCCCAGAGCAGGAGCGCAATGTCAGCTTCTCAAAGGACGGGCGCGAACTCTACTACTCATCGGAAAGGGACGGTCATTGGGGAATCTACAAGACCTCGCTGACAGACAAGAAGGAAAAGAGGTTCACCTACGCGACGAAGTTCAAGGAGGAACTTGTGACTTCGGAAAGCGAGACCTGCTTCCAGCCGGTCGTCTCTCCGGACGGGGAATGGGTGGCGTTCCTGCGCGACAGGACCGAACTGGTCATCAAGTCCACAAAGGACGGGAAAGAGAAATCCCTGCTCAAAGGCGTCAATTACTCTTACACTGACGGAGACCAGAGCTTCGAGTGGAGTCCGGACAGCAAGTACCTCCTGAGCGACTACCAGATCAACGGAGGCTGGAACAACTCCGATGTCGCGCTTATCGACATCGAGAGCGGCAAGATCACCAACCTAACCGAAAGCGGCTACTCCGACGGCAACTTCAAGTGGACTCTCAAGGGCAAGGCGATGGCCTGGGAATCGGACAAGGACGGCTACCGCAGCCACGGCAGCTGGGGTGCGGAGAGCGACATCTACATCATGTTCTTCGACGGCAAGGAGATGACCAAGTTCTACCAAGACAAGGAGGACGCGGAGATCGCCAAGGCTCTTGAGGACGGTGACAAGTCCGGGAAGAAGATCGAAAAGGAGGAGAAAAAAGAGAAGAAAGACTCTGTAAAGCAGGCCGAGAAGCCGGTGAAGCTTGTGCTTGACCTTGAGAACAGGGAGTTCAGGACAGCTCGTCTGACCCGTTTCTCCGGAAGGCTCGGGGATTTCTACCTCACCCAGGACGGGACAAAACTGTTCTACACGGTCAGACTTGAGAACAGCTATGACCTCTGCCAGAAAGATCTGAAGAAAGGTGACGTGAAAGTCATCAAGAAGGGCGTGCACGGTTCCATGACCCCGTCGGCTGACGACAAGGATCTCTATGTCTTCACAGGTGCGTCGATCACCAAGATCAGCATCGCCAGCGGAGCCACCAGCACGATCTCATTCTCAGGAGATTACGAGTTCAAGCCGAAAGCCGAGAGGAACTACATCTTCGCTCATGTCTGGAAGCAGGTGAACGAAAAGTTCTACGATCCTGCAATCCACGGAATAGACTGGGAAGGCTACAGGAAGAACTATGAGCGGTTCATGCCTTACATCGCCAACAACTTTGACTTCCAGGATCTCCTCTCCGAGATGCTCGGAGAGCTGAACGGTTCCCACACCGGTGCCCGCTACAGCCAACGGTCAAAGTTCACTATGGGATGGCTCGGAGCGATCTATGATCAGGACTACGAAGGTGACGGACTCAGGATAGCCGAAATTCTCCCTGGCGGAGCCCTTGATCTGGCGGATTCTGAGATCAAGGCCGGAGACATCATCGAATCCATTGACGGTCAGCCGATAAAGGCCGGAGAAAGCTGGTTCGGCCTCCTGAGGAACAAGGCCGGCAAGAAAGTGGCGGTCGTGGTCAGGAAGGGGAAGAAGGATGTCGAGATGTTCGTCGAGCCGGGATTTTCAGAGTACGCCCTCATGTACCGCAGATGGGTGAAGCAGAGAGAGGACATGACGGACAGGATTTCCGGGGGCACCGTGGGGTACACCCATGTTCAGGGCATGGACTCCCCAAGCTTCAGGACGGTATATTCAAAACTGCTCGGCAAGTACAGGGCGGCTGACGCGGCGGTGGTTGACACGAGGCACAACGGCGGCGGATGGCTTCACGACGACCTCGCCACATTCCTTGGCGGCAAGGAATATATCCGGTTCACGCCAAGAGGTCAGTACATCGGCAGCGAACCGTACAACAAATGGAGGAAGCCGTCCTGCGTGCTGATGTGCGAGGACAACTACTCCGATGCCTGCGGCTTCCCTTACACCTACAGGACTCTGGGAATAGGCAAGCTCATCGGCATGCCTGTGCCCGGCACAATGACCGCCGTCTGGTGGGAGACCCAACTCAACGGCATGGTGTTTGGAATCCCACAGGTCGGCTCTTTCGGTCTTAAGGAGGGAAAATACCTTGAGAACCTCCAGATTGAGCCGGACATCAAAGTGGACAACGACCCGGCTTCAGTCCTGAAGGGAGAGGACAGGCAACTTGAGGCGGCGGTCAAGGAGATGATGAGAACAAAATAAAAACGGACATATTCAATGGACAGAAAAGTCGTCATTATTCCGACCTACAACGAGAAGGAGAACATCGAGTCGATCATCAGGAAGGTGTTCTCCCTTGACGGAGAGTACAATGTGCTTATCATAGATGACGGCTCGCCTGACGGGACAGCCGGCATTGTGAAAGGGATTCAGGAAGAGTTCCCGGAGAGACTGTTAATGATAGAGCGTTCCGGAAAACTCGGACTCGGGACAGCCTACCTCACAGGTTTCAAATGGGCTTTGGATAAAGGCTACGACTACATCTTCGAGATGGATGCCGATTTCTCCCACAACCCGGAGGATCTTCCGAGGCTCCACAAGGCCTGCGCCGAATGCGGCGGAGTGGCCATAGGATCCCGCTACTGCGACGGGATCAGCGTCGTGAACTGGCCTATCGGCAGAATCCTGATGTCCTACTGCGCGTCCATCTACGTCAAGACTGTCCTCGGGATGAAGATCCACGACTGCACGGCCGGATTCAAGTGCTACAGCCGCAGGACTTTGGAGACAATCGACCTTGACGACATTCAGATGAAAGGCTACGGCTTCCAGATCGAAATGAAGTACACGGCCTGGAAACTTGGATTCAAGCTGTCTGAGGTTCCGATCATCTTCGTGAACCGCAAGCTCGGCACATCCAAGATGAGCGGAGGCATCTTCGGGGAAGCGTTCTGGGGTGTCATCAAGCTGAAATTCAGAAAATTCCATCACAAAGGATAACTGATGGCAAAGATTCTTCTCACCAATGCGACAATCGTGACGGGGGCTTCCTCAAAAAAGGGAGCCCTTGCCGTTGACGGAGAGCGGATCGCGGGAATCTGGTACCGCAGCGCTTCCGACTCGGATGATTCCGAGGCCTTACAGGCTTTTCCTGACTCGAAGATCATTGACTTGAATGGTAAAGTGCTGATGGCCGGAGGAATAGACGCCCACGTGCATTTCCGGGAACCCGGAATGGAATGGAAGGCCGACATCGAAAGCGAATCAAAGGCTGCGCTGCTCGGCGGCGTCACCTCCTTCATCGACATGCCGAACACTCTGCCCCCGACGACCAACTTGGATGCGCTCCAGGACAAACTGACCCGGGCCGCCGTACGGTCGTGGGCCAACTACGGATTCCACATCGGAGCCACCAACGGCAACGCGGCGGTGATCCGGGAATATCTTGCCGAAGGCCGCGGAGGGGAGTTCGGCGGCATCAAGGTCTTCATGGGATCATCAACCGGGAATATGCTCGTGGATGACGGGGAGACGCTTTCCGACCTGTTCCGGATCAAGGGGAAGCCGATCCTGATCCACAGCGAGGACGAGGGCATCATCAAGGCGAACCTTGCCGCCTTCAAGGAAAGGTTCGGAGTGGAAATCCCTTTCAGCGAACACCCTGCGATCCGCAGCCGCAACGCCTGCGTCCGCTCCACCGCAAAAGCTCTCGCGATGGCCATTGAATATGGCACCAGACTCCACGTCCTCCATGTCTCGACAGCAGAAGAAGTGGAGATGATCCGGGTCGCCAAAATCCATAATCCTAACATAACAGCCGAGACCTCAGCGAATTACCTCTGGTTCTGCGATGAGGACTACGGAACGCTGAAGGGCAAGGTGAAATGCAACCCGGCCATCAAGACGGCCGCCGACCGCGAGGCTCTCAGGAAAGGCCTGGCCGAAGGCATAATCGACACCGTCGGCTCGGACCATGCGCCGCATCTTCCGTCCGAGAAAGAGCGGCCTTATCTTGAATGCCCGTCAGGAATCCCGTCGATCCAGCAGTCGCTGTCTGTAGTGTTGACCGTCGCGGACATATTCAATGAGGGCAGGAATGCAGGGAATGAGGCTCCGCTCACCTTGTCCGGAATAGCGTCCGCCTTTTCGGAGAAGCCTGCGGAGATTCTGGGAATCAGTGACCGCGGCAGCCTGAAAGCCGGAAACTATGCGGATCTCGTGGTCATTGACCCTGAGGAGGAATATTCAGTGAAAGACATCGCCTACAAATGCGGATGGTCCCCGTACGATGGAATGACGCTTAAAGGCATGATTGACAAAGTCTTTCTCAACGGCAAGCAAGTCATTGCCGACGGCCGCCTGACCCAAGACTCCCCTTCCGGAATGCCGGTTTTCCGGGGATGAGATTCTTTTGTTTCATTCAGAATCTGTTTTGAAATGATTCCCTAATTTTATTTTCAAGGCGGTTTCAGCTTTGGAAAAGGGAGCGCAGCAGTAGCCACGTGACCGATGACAAAGATGGAAATGGCCGGAAAGGCCGTATAAGAAAAGAGAGAAATTATTTCAAAACAGCTTCTTAAATCCGTACCTTTGCATTCCCGAAAGTTGACACCTATGTCATTCCCCGGGAACAGTTTTGATTATACAGCTATGACACATGGACATGAAGTACTCCACATGATGGAGGGCAACAGCTATTCAACAAGGCAGGATCTCATTGATGCAATCATCGAGCGTTTCGGAGCCGACGAGCGGTTCTACACCTGCTCGGCAGAGGGCATGACAGCAGCGGAACTGGTGGAGTTCCTTGAAGCCCGCGGCAAGTTCATGCCGGCAGCAGGCAAGGACGACTTCACCGTTGACATCACGAAAGTCTGCAATCATTCCTAATGAAACGGACTTGCTTACCCGCCACACTCCGATTATCAGGCGGCAGCAGTTAATCCACTGAATGTCAAGACAAAAAAACGGAGCGATTGCAGGGTCCTGATGGACTATGGCTATGACTATGCCTTGCACTTGCCGGTGCAGCAGCGCTGGGAGAGGACGATGCCGAAGACGGCGACGAAGACTCCGAGCCACTGGAGGAGGGAAAGGTGCTCTCGGCCGATGACCTCGGCGACGAGGGCTGTGGCGACGCACATCATGGCGAGGAACACACTGGATTTGCTGACACCCAACTTCTTGATGGTCATGGCCCAAAGCGAGAAAGCAAGACTGGAGCAGAGGACTGCCAGACAGAGGATGGGTTCCAGAACATCCCACGAAAGAAGTCTGGAATCGAAATCTTCGACTCCTCTCGTCAGGAAGAACGGCAGGAAGTACACGGTACCGATCAGGAACTGGTACATCACGATGACCTGAGGCTTGTAGCCGTCCGAAAGAAGCTTGGTCAGCGAGGCGTGCCCCACTTCCGAGAACACGGCGATCATCAGCAGGATGACTCCGAGGACGAAGTTCTGAGGCACCCCGGCATCGCCACCCTGCTTAAGCAGGACAATGCAGATGCCACACAAGGTCACGGCGATCCCGAAACCGTTGAGAGCCGAGATCCGCTCCTTGAAGAACAACACGCCCGCCCCCACCGAGAAGATCGGAACGGAGGCTATTATCATGGCGCTGATGGTCGGCGATCCCGTCTCCTTGATGCCGTAGGTCTCGCAAAGGAAATAGACAAGAGGCTCGAACAGAGCCAGAAACGCGAACTTGACCAGATCCTTGCGGGCAATGAGGCGGAAAGATTTTGTGAATATGTTGAAGACCAGGAGGATCACTCCGGCGACAAAGATCCTTATCGGGACAAAATAAAAGATCGGCACTTCCAGAGCGATAAGCTTGTCGCTCCAGATGTAGGACATTCCCCAAAGCACAATGGCAACAACGGAGAGAAGATAGACTACCGCCTTGTTGTCACATATTCCTCTAACAACGCTCATACAGAAAAATCTCTTTATCTTTCGATTTTACAAAGATAATCAATTTTTCATTCAGAAACGAAATAATATTCAAATATTCATTAACATTTCGACAGCGATCATTTATCGGACGAAAGCCGCAGGGAAATTCTTTTGCGGTCAAGATCGACATCAAGGACGCTGACACTGACTTTCTGGTGAAGTTTGACCTTCCGGCCACGCATCTGCGAGACGTGAACGAGGCCGTTCTCATGGATTCCGATGTCCACGAACGCGCCGAAAGCGGTCACATTCGTGACGATTCCCGGAAGCTCCATGCCCGGTTTCAAGTCGTCGATCTCATGGATGTCTTCAGCAAAACTGAACTCCTGAGCACTCTGGCGAGGATCCCGCCCCGGCTTGGCCAGTTCCTTGAGAATGTCATTGATTGTAGGAAGGCCGAACTCCCCTTCGACGTAAGCCGACGGGTCAATCCTCTTGATGAGTTCCTCGTTGCCCACAAGATCCTTGGTGCTGACTCCCAGATCCGAAGCCATCCGGTCAACTATGTGGTAGCATTCCGGATGCACGGCGGAATTGTCAAGCGGATTCACGGCACCGTGGATGCGCAGGAATCCGGCGCACTGCTCGAAAGCCTTAGGGCCGAGTTTCGGGACATCACGGAGCTGGGACCTGGAAGAAAAACCCTTGATGGAAGAACGGTAGTCCACGATGTTCAAGGCCAGAGCCGGACCGATCCCCGAGACATAACTCAACAGATAAGGACTGGCAGTGTTCAGGTTCACACCGACACTGTTCACGCAGATCACGACGGTGTTGTCCAGTTTCTCACGGAGCAGATTCTGGTCCACATCGTGCTGGTACTGCCCAACGCCCAATGATTTAGGGTCTATCTTGACCAGTTCGGACATAGGATCCATCAGGCGGCGGCCGATCGACACGGCGCCCCTCACGGTCACATCCTCATCCGGAAACTCCTGCCGGGCGACCTCGGACGCTGAATAGATCGACGCCCCGTCCTCGCTGACCGTGAACACCTTGACGTTCTCCGGAATCCCTACACGCTTGATGAAATCCTCAGTCTCGCGGGAAGCCGTGCCGTTGCCGATCGCAATGACCTCGACGGCATATTCATCAATCATCGCGGCCACGGCCATGATCGACTTTATCTTCTCGCTCTGAGGCGGGTGCGGGAAGATTATCTCGTGGTGCAGGAGGTTACCCCGCTCGTCCAGACAGACGATCTTGCATCCGTTGCGGAAGCCGGGGTCTATCGCCATCGTCCTCTTCTGGCCGACCGGAGCGGAAAGCAGAAGCTGGGTAAGGTTCTCACCGAACACATTGATGGACTCGACGTCAGCCTTTTCCTTCGCCTCCTTGAGAATCTCGTTGGTCAGCGAAGGCTCCAGAAGACGCTTGTAGGCATCATCCACGGCCAGACGGATCTGCTCCGCAAGCTTCGCTCCCGGATAACGGTGTTCCTGGCAGAAATCGTAGTAGATCTTGTTGCCGCACTTCTCGGGATCCGCATCCAGACCGACAGACAGGAAACCTTCCCTTTCCGCGCGCAGGATCGCCAGCAGGTTGTGCGACGGAATCCTCTGCAAAGGCATTGAAAAATTGAAATACGTCCTGTACTTCGAAGCCTCGGCATTGCCAGAGGCGGCCTTGGTCGCCTTGGACTCTATCCTGCGGGTTCTGAATATGTTCCTGAGGTTCCCGCGGACTGTCTGCGATTCGGAAAGCCGTTCGGCGATGATGTCCCGGGCTCCGGCGAGAGCCTCCTCCACGGAAGCGACCTTGTCACCGACATACTTGCCGGCCTCAGCCTCCGGATCCGCAGCCTCAACCTTCCACATCCTGTCGGCCAATGGTTCAAGCCCTTTTTCCCTTGCCATCGTGGCACGGGTTCTGCGCTTGGGACGATAAGGCAGATAGAGATCCTCCAACTCACTGGAGGCCACGCAGTTCTCTATTTTTGAGCGAAGTCCGTCGGTCAATTTTCCCTGCTCGGAGATCGTGGACAGGATGCCCGCCTTCCTTTTCTCCATCTCGGTGAACACATCGTTCCAATGCTTGATCTCGGCGACGGCGACATCGTCCAGCCCTCCGGTCTTCTCCTTACGGTAACGGCTGATGAACGGGATCGTGTTCCCCTCCTCGAAAAGATGGACGCAGTTCTCAACCTGCCAATCCTTCACCCCGATGGAGTTGGCGATATAGTCAATATAGATGGTCTTCATACTCGAAATGTTATCAATCAATGTCAATCCTGCGAGACAACCTTCAGCTCATCCCTGTACGCCGAGAAGATCTTGGACTTTGAGACGAAGCCTACGTAGGACCTGTCACGCCTCACCACAGGAAGGTTCCATGCCGACGTGACCTCGAACTTCCTCATCACGGACTCCATGCTCTCATCATCGTAAACATATTCCTCGGCGCTGCGCATGAAGTTGAAGACGTGCAGGGTCTCATATTCATCGGTTCTGAACATGTCCTTGCGGATGTCCTCCAAAGAGACGAAACCCTGAAAGCGGTCCACCGAATCCAGAACAGGGAATATGTTTCTGGTGGACTCGGAGACGACCTCGACAAGGCGGCCGAGGGTGTCGTCGATCTTCACTGTGGAGAAGTCCGTCTCGATGACATCGGACACTTTCAGCAGGGTCAGCACGGCCTGGTCGCTGTCGTGGGTCAGAAGTTCGCCCCTCTGGGCTATCCGTTTGGTGTAGATGGAGTATTTCTCGACAATCCTCGTCGTTCCGAAAGCGATTGTCGATGTAAGGATCAGCGGAAGGAACAAGTCATAGCCTCCTGAGATCTCGGCGATCAGGAAGATGGCCGTCATCGGAGCCTGCATCACGCCGGCCATCAGTCCCGCCATTCCGACCAGAACGAAATTCTGCTCCGGAACACTCATGGGCATGCCGTCGAAAAGCAGGTTAAGGGTTCTGGCCACCACGAATCCGGCGATGGCTCCGACGAAAAGCGTGGGACCGAAAGTTCCGCCCACTCCCCCTCCGGCGTTGGTCAGGGTCATGGAGAACACCTTGAGCAGCAGGATCAGCAGGAAGAAGACCGGCACGGACCAGGGGCTGTCCGCCAGAAAAGCCAGCGGAGTCTGCCCGTCCAACGAGAGTTCCTGTCCGTTGAGCAGACCGCCGAGGGACTCGTAGCCTTCACCGTAGAGCGGCGGGAACAGGAAGATCAGGATTCCCAGTCCGACCGCGCAGAGAAGCCATTTGAGGTAGGCATTGTCCATCTTCCCTATCCGGTCCTCCAGCTTCAGCGTGGTACGGATGAAATAGACGGAACATGCTCCGCAGAAAAGTCCGAGGATGACGTAGTAAGGGATATTCCTGAGATCGAACGGAGTCAGGGTGCATTCGAACGGGGTCGAGGAGCCGAGCAGCGTGTAGGACACCACTGTCGCGGAGACTGTGGCCAGCAGCAGAGGCATCATCGACGTCATCGAGATGTTGAACAGCAGGATCTCCAGCACGAAGAGGACTCCAGCGAGAGGAGCTTTGAATATTCCCGCCACAGCGGCGGCCGCGCCGCATCCCAGCAGGACGGTCATGCTCCTGTAGGACAGTCCCATGTAGCGGGCGAAATTGGATCCGATCGCGGCTCCCGTGTAAACAATCGGGGCCTCGGCTCCCACGGATCCTCCGAATCCTATGGTCACCGAACTGGCCGCAATCGAGGACCACATGTTGTGCGGCTTGATCCTGGACTCATGTCTGGAGACCGCCTGCAAGGCCTTTGTCACACCGTGGCCGATCCTGTCCTTGATCACGTACCGGCAGAAAAGCATTGCCAGAAGCATTCCGACCCCGGGAAGGGCCAGATAGTAGAGCGCCCC
Source organism: Bulleidia sp. (assembly GCA_963623745.1). Classification (GTDB taxonomy): domain Bacteria; phylum Bacteroidota; class Bacteroidia; order Bacteroidales; family UBA932; genus Cryptobacteroides. The sequence continues at coordinate 200 of CAVFMX010000100.1, read as the reverse complement.
GTCCAACACACCTCCGAAAGCGTCCCGCAGCCCGTCCTGAATCACGGAGATCAAGGTCTTGAGCAGCACGGCGGCAAGCCCGACCACGATTCCGACGACGAGGCTGAGCACCAAAAGCTGGCTTCTTTCGGGCCAACGGGATATGGGGTTGAACTTTGGCATATCCGTACAAATTTAGTTATTTTTGTGAAAAACTGTTT
>CAVFMX010000099.1:0-2496 GCA_963623745.1 Bulleidia sp. | reverse complement strand
ATCGGCGCCGAGTACGCTTCTACCAGACATAACATGGGGTTTATGGTGTTGGATGCCTGGGCACAGGCATCCAACGCTGTTTTCAGGACGGAACGTTACGGTGACGTGGCCGAGATTCCGTTCAAGGGGAGACGATTCTATCTTCTGAAGCCTTCCACCTACATGAACCTCAGCGGCAACGCAGTCCGTTACTGGATGGACAAACTGAAACTGCCGCTTGAGAATCTCATTGTGGTCTGCGATGACCTCAACCTTCCTTTCGGAACAGTCCGGATGCGAAAGAACGGGAGTGACGGCGGACACAACGGCCTTAAAGACATCCAAGCCAAACTTGGAACGGACCAATGGGCAAGGATCAGGATCGGAATCGGGAACAATTTCTCACGTGGAGGACAGGTTGACTTTGTGATCGGGGAGCTGAACGTAGAGGAGAAGGCGGCTGTTCCGCAGATTTGCGGACGTGTGATCGATGGCATCAGGAATTTTGCGACCATAGGTCCCGACAGAGCGATGAATCTGCTCAATGTCAAGCCCAAGGAAAGTGAAACCAATACCTGAGCCGACTAAAAACCAGCATTTTTCGCCAGAAAAAATTTGCTAATTCTATTTTTTTACATAACTTGCACTCTGTATTGAGTACAGATTACTTTTTTATTATTAATAATCCAACTTCACTAAATTCAGACAAAATGGAGAAGCTTGTCGCTAAAATCAAGGAAGAGCTCAACGTGTTCGTAGAGAATGCCGACGCTCAAGTAGAAAAGGGTAACAAGGCAGCTGGCGCTCGCGCCCGCAAGGCTGCCATTGATCTTATGAAGGATCTCAAGGAGTTCAGAAAGGTTTCCGTAGCCGAGGCCAAGAAGTAAGATCAATGACAGAAATAAAAAGGGAGGTTAAGTTTTTTGCTTAGCCTCCTTTTTATTCTTTTTAAGGGGATATACTAATAGCTCTGGGCTATCGCGATGAAATCGTCAGCCTTGAGGGCGGCGCCACCGATAAGACCTCCGTCAATGTCCTTCTGCGCAAAGAGTTCTTTGGCGTTGGACGGCTTGCAGCTTCCACCATAGAGGATTGTGGTGTCCTCGGCAACCGTCTCACCGAACTTTTCGGCGAGCACCTTGCGGATGCATGCGTGGATCTCCTCAGCCTGCTCCGCGGTAGCGGTCTTGCCTGTCCCGATGGCCCAGACCGGCTCGTAAGCCACAATGATTTTTGCCATGTAACCGGCGGTGAAGTTGTAGAGGACGTTCTTGATCTGCTCTGTCACAACATCGAAATGCTTCCCGGCCTCTCTCTGATCCAGATTCTCTCCGACGCAAAGAATCACACCAAGACCTGCGGCAAGGGCAAGTTTAGTCTTCTCGACGAGCTTCCCGTCAGTCTCGCCGTAGTACTGTCTCCTCTCGGAGTGTCCAAGGATTGTCCACTGGCAGCCGACGGAAGTCAGCATGCTCACAGCGACCTCACCTGTGTAGGCACCTTTCTCATGGTCAGCGCAGTTCTGGGCTGAAAGCTCGACCTTCGATCCTTTGAGAGCCTCCGCTACGGATGCAAGATGTGTGAAAGGAGGGGCGACGATAAGTCCGACATTCTCAGGGATCTCAACAGCCTTGGCGGCCACGGCCTTGGCAAGTTCTACGCCTTCAGGAAGAGTTGTGTTCATCTTCCAGTTTCCGGCTACGATTTTCTTTCTCATATTCGTTAATCTTTAAAATGTTAATTTCGCTTCGAGCCTGCAAATTTACGTTATTTTTGCCTAACTTTGCACAAAATTATTTATTAAAGACCAGAAAAAACGCATCATCCGATGAAGAATTTCGTAGAGGAACTCAAATGGCGAGGCATGATTCAGGACATCATGCCGGGTACGGAGGAAAAACTCATGGAAGGCCCTCAGACAGCCTACGTCGGGATTGACCCGACAGCCGACTCCCTGCACATCGGCCACCTTGTCAGCATCATGATTCTGAAGCATTTCCAGCAGTGCGGACACAAGCCGATCGCCCTGATCGGAGGTGCGACCGGAATGATCGGCGACCCTTCGATGAAGTCCCAGGAGAGGAACCTTCTGGACGAGGAGACGCTCAGGCACAACATCGCCGGCATCAAGAAGCAGCTTTCTAAAATTCTGGACTTCGACTCCGACGCCCCGAACAAGGCCGAACTCGTGAACAACTACGACTGGATGAAGAACTACTCGTTCCTGAATTTCATCCGTGACGTGGGCAAGCACATCACCGTCAACTACATGATGGCCAAGGACTCGGTGAAGAAACGTCTTTCCAGCGAGTCCCGTGAAGGCATGTCGTTCACAGAGTTCAGCTACCAGCTCCTCCAGGGCTACGACTACCTTTGGCTCTACGAGAACAAGGGCTGCCGCCTCCAGCTCGGAGGAAGCGACCAGTGGGGGAACATCACCACCGGCACGGAACTCATCCGCAGGATGCTCGGCAAGACCGACGCGTTCGCCCTCACCTGCCCTCTGATCCGCAAGGC
>CAVFMX010000098.1:0-12757 GCA_963623745.1 Bulleidia sp. | reverse complement strand
AGACGCGCGGTCACGTTCCAGTCCATAGAACGCACATCGTCCCCGTACTGGTACTCGCGCACTTCGCTGAAGGCCATTCCACGGCCTTTGAAAGCACTGTGATACTCGCCGGCAAAGATCTGGTGGGACAGAGCCCTGGTGCGGATCTCTATCTTGCGGACTTTGCGCAGAAGTTCATTGGCTGAGGAATTAGCTGCCATGATCCAACTGTCTGAAACTTCCGTTACGGAACCTGCACGGCGTTGATCACTTCGGCGATGATCCGCTCGGTCGTGACGTTCTCCGCCTCGGCCTCGTAGGTCAGCCCGATCCTGTGGCGCAGAACCTCATTGCAGACAGCCCGCACATCCTCGGGGATCACATAACCTCTTCTCTTGATGAAGGCGTAGGCCTTGGATGCCATTGACAATGAGATGCTGGCACGCGGCGAGGCTCCGAACGAGACGAGATCCTTGATCTTACCCAGACCGTAGTCGTCCGGAGTACGCGTGGCATAGACGATGTCCACGATGTACCTCTCGATCTTCTCGTCCATGTAAACATCCCTCACGACGCTTCTGGCACGCACGATGTCCTCCGGCTTGATCACCGGATTGACCGTCGGGAACTCCCCGGAATTGTTCATCCTTATGATCTGCCTCTCCTCTTCTTTCTTAGGATAGCTTACGATGACCTTCAGCATGAAACGGTCCACCTGAGCCTCAGGAAGCGGATAGGTGCCCTCCTGCTCGACAGGGTTCTGGGTCGCCATCACAAGGAACGGCTCCGGAAGCTTGAATGTCTTGTCTCCGATCGTCACCTGACGTTCCTGCATCGCCTCCAGAAGAGCTGACTGCACCTTCGCCGGGCTACGGTTGATCTCATCCGCCAGCACGAAGTTCGCGAAGACAGGTCCCTTGTGCACCTCGAAAGACTCATCCTTCTGGGAATATATCATCGTACCTATGAGATCGGCCGGCAGAAGGTCCGGAGTGAACTGGATCCTGCTGAACCTTGCGTCGATCGCCTTTGACAGCGTGCTGATGGCGAGAGTCTTCGCCAATCCCGGAACACCTTCAAGAAGAATGTGCCCGTTGGCGAGAAGTCCGATAAGAAGGTTCTCCACCAGGTGCTTCTGCCCGATGATGACCTTGCCCATCTCAAGGGACAGCATGTCCACGAAGGCGCTCTCCTTCTGGATCCTGTCGTTGAGTTCCTTGATGTTTACACTTTCCATTTTATATTGTTTTTTACTATTTTTGCAGCCAAACAATCTTTCCAAAATGCGCTACCTCCTCACCCTTTCCTACGACGGCTCGTCATTCTGCGGCTGGCAGATTCAAAACCAAGCGAAGACCGTCCAGGAGTGTCTTCAGAATGCACTTTCGACTCTCTTGAAGGAGGACATTGCCGTCACCGGAGCGGGAAGGACGGACTCTAAGGTGAACGCGGTCAATTATGTCGCCCATTTTGAGACCTCCCGTACGGACATTGACGCAAGCGCGGTTGGCTACAAAATAAATGCCATTTTACCGGCCGGAATCAAGGTGCATTCAATCAAGCCTTGCGCGCCCGGATTCCACGCCAGATTCGATGCCACGCAGCGCGAGTACAAGTATTTCATCCACCGCCGCAAGGATCCTTTCATGCGGGAATATTCCTACCTCTACACCTTTCCGCTTGATGTGGACAGGATGAACCGCGCGGCCCTGACCCTTCTTGGGGAACACGATTTCAGCTGCTTCGAGAAAGTCGGCAGCGACAACAAGACCTCCGTCTGCACCGTCACGCTGGCCCGCTGGGAGGCATATTCCCCGGATCATGTGCGGATCATGGGCTACCCCGCCAATGAAGGCGACTACCTCGTCTTCACCATCCGCGCCGACCGCTTTTTAAGGAATATGGTCCGCGCCGTCGTCGGCTCCCTTCTTGAGGTAGGCCGCGGCAGACGCGACGAGTCCTGGATCACCGCCCTCACCCAAGGCGGCTCCCGCTCCAGCGCCGGCGAATCCGTCCCAGGCCATGCCCTTTTCCTTACCAAAGTGGAATATTAAGGTTTTTTTGCGTACCTTTGCGGTTTGGTGGCGTGAAATGTGCAATTGGCACGCCGGACTTGTTTGTAAATAATAAAAACGTACGTTATAATTATGTTGTTCCAAGTTTTGCAGGCCGCGGGCCTGGATTCAGCGGCGGCCGGGATGGCCGATGACATGGCACAGGCTGCCGCACCTGTGGCGGATCTCGCCCCACAGCAGGTGGAGCAGTCGTTCACCCTTATCGAAATGGCCACCAAGGGCGGCTGGCTGATGATCGTGCTGGCGATTCTGTCAGTGATCGCAATCTACATCTTCGGAAAGAAATGGTGGATGATCCATCAGGCGGGGCAGGTCGACAGGAACTTCATGCGGGACATACGTGACTATATTCATGAAGGGAAAGTGAAATCGGCGGTCACGCTCTGCCAGAAGTACGACTCGCCTGTGGCGCGTCTCGTGGAGAAAGGGATCGAGCGCATCGGCAGGCCTCTCGCGGACATCCAGACTTCGGTCGAGAACATGGGAAACGTCGAGGTGGCAAGGCTTGAGAAGGGGCTTCCGATGCTCGCCACCATCGCCGGAGGAGCGCCGATGATCGGATTCCTCGGCACGGTGCTGGGCATGGTGCAGGCCTTCTTCAACATGGCGAACGCCGGCAACAACATCGATATCACGCTGCTTTCGAGCGGCATCTACACCGCGATGATCACCACCGTCGGCGGTCTTATCGTCGGCATCCTCGCCTATTTCGGCTACAACTACCTGGTCTCCCAGATCTCCAACCTGATGCTCATGATGGAGAACGCGACCATCAATTTCATGGATCTTCTGCACGAACCTGCAGACAACGGGGAGGAGAAGTAGCCGATGGCATTCAAGAGAACCACAAAGGTTTTGTCGGAAACAGCGATGTCTTCGATGACCGATCTGGTGTTCCTGCTGTTGATCTTCTTTCTGATCACCTCGACACTGGTCAATCCGAACGCGCTGAAACTCCTGCTCCCGAAGAGTACCGGGCAGGTCTCCGCCAAGCCTACGGTCACTGTCTCGATCAAGGATTGGGGCGATGACACCTACACCTACCACCTCAACGGTGACGAGACTCCGGTGCAGTACTCCGAATTGGAGGACGAGCTCGTGGATCTTCTTCAGACGGAGGAGGATCCGACATTCTCCATCTATTCGGCCGAGAGCGTGCCGATCAAGGAGGTCGTGTCGCTGATGAACATCGCGAAACGGAACCACTACAAGGTGATCCTTGCGACACAGCCCGAATGATGAAACCGTACCTTCGCGACAGAGAGAGAGAGGCCAAGGTCTCCACAGTGACAGGGATCGTGCTTACGGTCTCGGTTCATGTGCTAGCCTGCCTGCTTTGCGTGTTCACGGGGATGAAGTACATCTACCCGCCGCCACAGGAACAGACCTTCCTCATCGATTTCAGCGAGGATGAGATCCGGCCGATAAAGCGGCAGCGAAGGGGCCGGCAACCTCAGGCCGAGGAGATTTACAAGACAAAGCCGGTGGAGCTGATCCAAAGAAGCGAGTCCCCGCACAAAGCCGAGAAGGCCAACAATACAGCCGAGGCGAAACCTGATGACTTCGGTGATGTCGAGACTCCTTTGCAGAAAGAGGAGATCAACAGGAACGCCCTCTTCCCGGGGATGAGCAGGAAAGACTCGTCGAACGCTCCCCACGGAGCATCCGACCCGAAGAACGAGTTCAAGGCGGGGCATGCCAAAGGGAACACCTCCACCGGAAAGACCGAGGGAGAGCCGAACGCCCGTCTGAAAGGCAGAAACACGCTCGGAGCGATTCCGAGGCCGGCATATTCAGAGCAGGACTACGGAACGGTCGTGGTGGACATCTGGGTTGACAACTATGGAAACGTGACAAAGGCTGTCCCGGGAGGACAGGGGACAACGGTGAACAACTCCAAGCTTTGGGCCGCCGCGAGAGCCGCCGCAATGCAGACGCACTTCAACCAGAGTTCCGATGCGCCGGCTCTGCAGCAGGGAACGATAACATACGTGTTCAAACTTCAATAGACAAACATTTCTATTTTTAATTATTTTTAATGGCGTGAGCCACAGACATTATGGAAGAAAATTTCAACGGTGGTCAGGAAGGCCACGAGGAGCGTAGGGATTACGCTGCGGAAGGATCAACGACAGGCTATTCATCAGAAGGCAGGAAACTCAGACCGAGAAAGAAGGTAGTGCCTGTCTCATCATCGGCAACTGACGGAGAGTACAAACCGTACGACAGCAGCCACAGGAGTTATTCCCGTGACAACCATAGCAGTTATGGCCAGCGCGGCGGTTATCAGAGCCGCGGAGGCTACGGCGGAAGAGGCGGACATCCATCGGACCGCGGAAGCTACGGAGACCGCAGCGGCGGCTATGGCCAACGCAGGAACTACGGAGACAACGCCGAGGGCGGAGAAAGGAGAACTTCATCTTACGGACAAAACCGTCCTTCATTCGGAGACAGGCCGTCCTACGGACAGCGCAGAAGCTATGGAAGCGGACGCGGCCATGACGGAGAGGACAGAAGGCAATCCTACGGACGTCCTTCATTCAGCGAAGGCCGCCCGTCTTACGGGGACAGACCGCCTTACGGTCAGCGCAGAAGCTACGGCGGCGATTCAGAGGGCGGAGAGAGAAGGTCTTCCTACGGCCGTCCGTCATTCGGAGAGGGCCGTCCGTCCTACGGGGACAGGCCGTCTTACGGACAGCGCAGAAGCTACGGTACCGGTCATGAGGACGGAGAGAGAAGGCCTTCATTCTCAAGAAGACCGGCGGACGGACACGGATTCGGTTCCAAGCGCGGAGGTTTCTCCGCAGGAAGAGGAGCCGCACATTCAGGGTCGAAGAGATTCGGACGCAGGAACGAGCCGCACTTCACCGAGACTGACGAGGCCGGAATCAACCAGATGCTCTCAAGAAAGCCGCAGATCGATGCCGCTTTCTCGGACAACGACAACGTTCCTACACCTATAAAGGAAGAGATGCGCCTCAACAAGTACATCGCCAATTCCGGGGTGTGCTCACGCCGCGAGGCCGACAACTTCATACAGGCCGGTGTCGTGACCGTCAACGGAGAGGTTGTGACAGAGCTTGGGACAAAGATCAACGTCCTGAACGACGACATCCGCTTCAACGGCGAGAGGCTCAAGGGCGAGAAGAAGGTTTACATCGTGATGAACAAGCCGAAGGGCTTTGTCACCAGCGCGAGCGACCCGCACGCCGATAAGACCGTCATGGATCTTCTCAAGGGCTGTCAGGTCCGCGTGTTCCCTGTCGGAAGGCTTGACAAGAACACCACCGGCGTTCTGATGTTCACCAATGACGGAGAGATCGCCGAGCAGCTCACACATCCTTCCTACAACAAGAAGAAGATCTATCAGGTGATCCTCGACAAACCGCTTGAGGAGACCGACAAGGAGAAGATCCTTACCGAAGGCCTTGACCTCAACGACGGCAACATAAAGGCCGACGAGCTTGAGTACATCGACGCGGATGACCACAGACGTCTCGGAATCGAGATCCACTCCGGCAAGAACAGGATCGTCAGAAGGATCTTCGAATCCCTCGGCTACGACGTGAAGGCGCTTGACAGGGTCTATTTCGCCGGTCTCACAAAGAAGGGACTCAAGAAGGGCGAATGGAGGTACCTCAGCGAGGGTGAGGTGAATGTCCTCAAGATGGGGGCCTATGTCTAACCCGGAGAAGCACACGGAACACAGAGCCGGATTTGTCAACATCATCGGTAATCCGAATGTCGGCAAATCCACGCTCATGAATGCCCTGGTCGGCGAAAAACTGTCCATCGTCACGGCGAAGGCCCAGACCACCAGGCACAGGATAATGGGGATCGTCAACACGGACGACTGCCAGATTGTCTATTCGGACACTCCCGGCATGCTCAAGCCGAACTACCGCCTGCAGGAGGACATGATGAAGTTCGTGGACGCCGCCATCGGTGACGCGGACATCATCCTCTACGTGACCGACGTGGTCGAGAAGAGCGACAAGAACAGTGAATATATTCAGAAACTCCAGAAGCTGGGCTGCCCGGTGGTGGTCGTCATCAACAAGATCGACATCAGCGAGCAGCAGAAGGTGATGGATCTGATCGCCTGTTGGCAGGAGAAGCTTCCCGAGGCTGTCATCATTCCGGTGTCCGCCAAAGAGAGGTTCAACCTTGAGAGCGTGCTGAACGCCGTGATGAGCAGGCTTCCGGTCGCCCCTCCGTGGTTTGACAAGGATCAGTTCACCGACAGGAACCTGCGTTTCTTCGCCTCCGAGATCATCCGTGAGAAAATCCTGGAGAACTACAGCCAGGAGGTTCCATACAGCTGTGAAGTGGCTGTGGAGGCCTTCAAGGAAGGCAGGGACAGGTACGAGATCAGCGCGGTCATCTATGTGACGCGCGACTCCCAGAAAGGCATCATAATCGGCAAGGGAGGCGCGGCGCTCAAGAAGACCGGCACGGCGGCGAGACTGGAGATGGAGGATTTCTTTCAGAAAAGAGTCTTTCTTCAGCTTTTCGTGAAGGTCAATCCGGACTGGAGGGAGAACCGCAGGGAACTCAGGAAGTTCGGGTACGAGGAATAGGGAGCGTCGGCTCGGCGACAAGGAGTAAATCTAACAATTAAAGGAATTTCTTAATATGGCAAATGACGACGGGTGGGATGACATCGGGACTCCGGAAGGAGACAACGGGGACGAAGAACTGAATGAAGAGCCGATCGACGAGACATCGGCCAAATCTTCAGGAAAATACGACAAGCTGCTCAGTTCCGACAGCAGGAAGTACAAACTCTCGGGAATGTTCAAGGACTGGTTCTTGGACTATTCCTCGTACGTCATTCTGCAAAGGGCGGTCCCTCACATCGTTGACGGTCTGAAACCCGTGCAGCGACGAGTGCTTCATGCCTTGTCCAGGATGGACGACGGAAGCTACACGAAGGTGGCCAACATCGTCGGACAGGCGATGCAGTACCACCCTCACGGCGACCAGTCCATCCTTGGAGCCCTTGTCCAGCTCGGTCAGAAAGGTCTGCTGATCGACTGTCAGGGAAACTGGGGCAACATCCTCACAGGCGACAGCAACGCGGCTCCGCGTTACATCGAGGCCCGCCTGAGCAAATTCGCAAAGGAGGTCGTCTTCGATCCTAAGATCACCCGCTGGATGACATCCTACGACGGACGCAATCAGGAGCCGACCGAACTCCCTGTCCGTTTCCCGCTCCTGCTCGCACAGGGGACGGAGGGAATCGCCGTCGGAATGGCCTCCAAGATTCTTCCCCACAACTTCAACGAGCTCATTGACGCCTCGGTCAACATCCTTCAGGGCAAGGATTTCACAATCTACCCGGACTTCCCGACCGGCGGTTCGGCGGATTGCAGCAACTACAAGGACGGAGCGAGGGGCGGCAGCGTGAAAGTGCGCGCCAAGATCGAGAAAATCGACAAGAACACGGTGGCGATCACCGAGATCCCTTACGGAAAGACCTCGCACATCCTCATCGACTCCATCCTCAAGGCGAAGGACAAAGGCAAGATCAAGATCAAGAAGATCGAGGACATGACCACGGAAAAGGTAGAGATCCTGATCCACCTTCCGAACGACGTGTCCCCGGACAAGACGATCGACGCGCTGTACGCCTTCACCGACTGCGAGTGCAACATCGCGCCGAACGCCTGCGTCATCGTGGACAACAAGCCGCAGTTCCTCTCTGTCAAGGACATCCTGACCTACGACACTCTCCACACAAAGGATCTCCTCAAATGGCAGCTTGAGATCAGGCTCGCCGAGCTTGAAGACCAATGGCACTACACATCCCTCGAAAGGATATTCTTCGAGAACAAGGTCTATAAGATCCTTGAGCAGAACCAGGCCAGTTGGGAGAAACAGCTGGAGGATGTGTTCTCCGAGATGAAGACCTATCAGGGCATCCTCCGTCGGGAGATTCTGATGGAGGACATCGAGAAACTCGTGGAGAAGCCTGTGCGCAAGATCTCCAAGTTCGACACAAAGGCCATCGACGAGAAGATCGCCGCCATCGAGGCAGAGATGCAGACCGTCAAGGACAACATCGAACACATCACCGAGTACACCATCGACTGGTTCAGGACACTCAAGACCAAATACGGCAAGCCGTTCGTCCGCCAGACCGAGATCACAGCCTTCGAGAGCATCGCCGTCACCAAGGTGGTCAGCAACAACGCCAAGCTCTACGCCAACTACGAGGAGGGCTTCGTGGGACTGAACCTCAAGAAGGACGACAACGGAACCTACATCTGCGACTGCTCGGACCTTTCCGAGATCATCGTGATCGGCAAGGACGGCAAGTACCGCATCACCAAGGTAACGGACAAGGCGTTCTTCTGGAAGGATCTGCTCTACGTCGGAGTGTTCAACAGAGGCGACGGCAGAACCATCTACAATGTAATCTACCGTGATGGCAAGAGCAGTGTCTCCTACGCCAAAAGATTCGCCATCACCAGCGTCACGAGGGACAAGGACTACGACATCACCACAGGCGAGGAAGGATCCAAGATCCTCTGGTTCACGGTCAACCACAACGGCGAGGCCGAGTCTGTACGGATCTACCTGCGCCCGCGGCCGAAGTTGAAGAAGACACAGATTGAATATGATTTCTCCACCCTTGCGATCAAAGGCAAGACATCCAGAGGCAATCTGGTGTCAAAAAACCCGATAGCGAGGATTCAGCTGAAATCCAAGGGTGTCTCCACAATAGGCGGCAAGCTCATCTGGTATGATGCTGACATCCAGAAACTTAATGATGAGCAGCGAGGCCGGTGCCTCGGCGAGTTCGGCCCGGAGGACAAGGTTCTTGCGATCTTCAAGGACGGAACGTTCTACACGACTTCGTTCGACGTGTCAAACCGCTATCAGGGAGAGGTGATCCGGATCGAGAAGTTCGACCCGGACAAGACCTACACAGCCCTCTACTACGACGGGACAGCCAAGGCGTTCTATGTCAAGAGGTTCAGTTTTATCCTCAGCGACAACACTCCGCTGTCGTTCATCGCTCCCGGAGCAAAGTCATACCTTGTTGACATTTCAGAGGACAGACATCCTCAGTTCCAGGTGATTTTCGGCGGGAAGTACGGACATCGCGATCCGGAGAACATTGATGCGGAGGAGTACATCGCCAAGAAGGGCTACTCGGCCAAAGGCAAGAAGTGCCATCAGTACGACCTCAAGGAAGTGAGATTCATCGAACCTCTGCACAAGCCTGAGGATGACATCGAGGACGACCCTCTTGACATCATTGAGCCGTCAGAGCAACACCTTGACGTTCAGGACGTTTTCATAGACTCCGAGCCGGCGGGCGATGACGGAGGGCAGGCCGGGGCGGTCGATCTTCTAAGCTCCGGCGACATCCCCGATGTCGGGGACATCGATGAGCCTACGCTGTTCTGAACATGAAGGACATCTCCCTCATAGGCTTTATGGGCTGCGGCAAGAGCAGTGTCGGGAGATGCCTCGCGGCACTGCTTCCCGGATGCCGCCTGATCGATCTGGACACCTACATAGAGACCCGGCAGGGCAGGAATATTCCCGAAATATTCAACGAATATGGCGAAGCGGCTTTCCGCCGGATGGAACGGGTGGCTCTTGAGGAGATATTCAGTGACACATCCCGTCCCCGCACCATTCTCTCCCTCGGCGGCGGCACCGTGATTCCCGAAGAGTGCAGCCGCCTCGTAAGGGAAAATTCCGTCTGCTTTTACCTCCGCGCCACCACCGGCACCCTTCTTGCCAACCTCGAAGGTCATTCCGAAGGCCGCCCGATGCTGAACACAGCACGGCCGGTTTGCCTTGATGCTTCGGCAGGCTCTGCAACCGGCGAAGTTCATAAGACTGATAATCGGCAGAGTAAAAGTCCCCAAATGCCCGGACCGGTCGCCGAGCCTGCCGAAGCGCACTGCAAGGAAATCCACAGCGAACGGGAAGCCCTCCTCCGCCGCGTCGAATCACTGATGGAGATCCGTTCCCCCAGGTACCTCGCCACAGCCCACCACACAATCGACACCGACGGACTGACCTTCGACGGAACCGCCGCCCGGATCAAAGAGATTCTGAGTCTCCGATAGATTCCCTGACAGTTCGGAGGTACTTGCGGCAGGACTCGATAAGTTCCTTGGAGCGCTTGACAAGGGCGCCGATGTCATCCAGGCTGGTGGCGGGATCCTCAACTTTTGCGGCGATCTCGTCCAGTTCGGCGACCGCCTTGGTGTAATCGAATTTCTTTTCTGACATATTCGTTGGTTTTTCAACTGATTTCACTCATTGCCGGAAGGTCCTCACTTTCGCTTCCCGGCACATTGCTCTTCAGATCCACCTCCACTACCCCGCACTTGACGGTGCCGTCCGCGAACATCATCCGCACACGGTCCCCGACATGCGTCCTGGTGGCGGAATCCATCTTCACCCCATCCCGGTCCAGAGCCAGGACGAAACCCTTGCGCAGGATGCCGCGCGGGTCGTTTGCGGTGATTCTGGTCTCGATCATCATCAGGCGCGACAAGGCTCCCGACAACACGACTCCGACACGTCCCCTCAGCCTCTGCTCAATCCGGTCCAGAGAGGAAGATGCCTTGTAAAGACTTCTGTCAGCACCATGCGACACTCTGTCGGACAGCCTGTCCAACCGGTGTTCCTGAGTGACGATCCGGTTCTCCACGGACTTCGCCAAGGCCGCCTCCAGAATCCCGACCCTGTGCATCGCGTCCGACACCCGCACATCAGCCTGACGGCGGACACGGGCCTCAAGCAAGTCCACCTTTGACGACATCGCCGAAAGACGGTTGCCGAACGACATCATCAGCCGGGATTCCAGCGTCACCAGGTGCTGGTCCTCAGCGATGTAGCAGTCCAGAAACAGGTCGGCAAGCGCCGTAGGAGTCTTGACGTAGGTGTTCGCCACCATGTCCGCGACGTGATGATCCTTGTCATGGCCGATCGCCGTGAAGACCGGGACAGGGCAACGGGCGATGGTCACGGCAAGGTCATAGTCGTCGAAGCAGCCCAGATCCAGGTCCGAACCGCCTCCGCGCATGATCAGCACGGCATCGTAACGAATCCGCGAGGACAGGATCTCCGCGAACGCCTCCATTATGGAAGCCGGAGCGGCATCACCCTGCATCAAGGCCTCGAACAACTTCACGTTGAACACGAAACCATATTCATTGTCCATCAGATGACGGCGGAAGTCCCCGAAGCCCGCCGCCCCGGGAGCGGAAATCACCGCCAATGAATATGGCAGCGCGGGAAGCCGCAGACGCTTCTGGAGGTCGAGCAGCCCCTCTATCGTGAGGCGTTCTATTGTCTCCTGCCGGCGGCGTTCGTTCGCACCGAGGGTGAACTCCGGATCGATGTCTTCGATGTTCAGGGAAAATCCGTACAACGGATGGTAGCTGACCTGCACACAGGCAAGGATCTCCATCCCGGCCTCCAGAGACGAGCCCGTCACGCTCCTGAACCGCTGGTCGATGATGTTCCAGCGGAACGCCCAGATCGTTGCCCGGGTCTTCGCGACGACTCCCCCGCCCTCGCTTTGGGACAGTTCCAGATAGCAGTGGCCGTTCTGCTTGCGGCTCAGACTGCCGATCTCGGCCTTGACCCAGATCCGCTGTGGGAACAGTCCCTCCACAACCGATTTCAGACGGGCCTGAAGGGTGAAGAGGTCGATGTACTTCTTTTCCATAATAAGAGTTCTATCCTTACAAAATTAACAAAAATCCACTATCTTTGTGAAAGAATCGCACAGGCAGAAAGAAAGATGACCATCACTGAAGCAAAATTCGCAGGCAGCTGCACCAGAGTCAGCCAGAAACCGGCCCGCAGACTGCCGGAGTTCGCGTTCATCGGACGCTCCAATGTCGGCAAGTCATCGCTGATCAACATGTTGTGCGGCAACCGGAATCTTGCGAAAACCTCATCCACCCCGGGAAAGACCAAACTCATCAACCATTTCATCATCAACGACAGCTGGTACCTTGTCGATCTCCCGGGCTACGGCTTCGCAAAGATCTCGAAGGAGGGCCGCGATGAGCTCCGCAGGATGATCAACGACTACATCGGGAAATCCGAGGAGATGATCCTGCTCTTCGTGCTGGTCGATTCCCGTCACGACATCACAAGGATCGACAGGGAGTTCCTTGCCGGCCTCGGAGAGAACGGCATTCCGTTCGCGATAATCTTCACAAAAGGCGACAAGCTCGGGTCGAACGCCCTCAAGGCGCAGATAGAGCGGGACAAGGAGATCCTGTCGGAGGAATGGGAGGAAATGCCTCCGATGTTCGTCTCCAGCGCCCAGACGGGTGCGGGGAAGGAAGAGATACTCGAATATATTCAAAAATTCATAGCATAGCGCACAATGTACATCGAACACAGAATGGAATTGTTTGCCTGCAGGGCCTCCAGGGACTTTGCTTGCAAGGTTGTTGACGAGTTGAACAGGATAGGTGTCGAGACCGGCGAGAAGTACCACCTTGGAGCTTCAGAAGTCACCCGGTTCAGCGACGGAGAATTCGTGCCCTCGTTCACGGACAGCGTCAGAGGCGCCACCGTGTTCATCCTGCAGTCCACTTTCCCTCCTACAGAGAACCTGATGGAGCTTCTTCTGACCATCGACGCGGCCAAAAGGGCCTCGGCCGACAAGGTCATCGCGGTGATGCCGTACTTCGGATGGGCCAGACAGG
>CAVFMX010000097.1:0-7744 GCA_963623745.1 Bulleidia sp. | reverse complement strand
GGATGCGGCCACGAAGTTACGAATTTATTGTCAAATATAGGAGATTCAGAAATGAAAACACGCACAATCCTCTTTATCTCGGCGCTTCTGGCACTGACTTCGTGCGGTTCAGCGGCGCGTTATGCCAGTGATGCTTCCGGACAGAAGTATCAGGATGGAATCTACTATACGTCAAAGTCCGACGAGGCAAGGATCCTGGCCGATGAGGCCATCGCTTCCGCCAATGAGGAAGAGACGGATCTTCTTGTGGCAAAGACCAAGGACTCTCCGATCTTCATGAAAAGCGGCGGGAAGGTTGACACCCTGTTCATCCCCGAGAGCAAGACGGCGAGAATAGACTTCAACAACACGGACAACACGACGTCCGTCTATCTTTACGACAACGGATGGGACACCTGGGCGGCCTACCAGCCTTGGTACGCCACGTCATGGTACTTCTGGAGCCGTCCTTTCTACTCCTCAATCTACTGGGGAGCGAATCCTTGGTACTACGGCGGATGGTACTCGCCGTGGCGTTATGACCCATGGTACTACGGCTATTCCTGGAGCCGGGGCTGGAGCGATCCGTGGTATTACAGCGGATGGTACAGCCATTGGCATTGGGATCCTTGGTACTATGGCGGGTGGCATGGAGGCTGGTACGGCGGGTGGCATGATCCGTGGCATCACGGAGGATGGGGACACGTTCCCCATCACCACAACGGCCATGACTTCTTCGGCCCAGGCAGCGGACGTGTCCACACTCCGCGTCTGACCACAACCGGCTCCTCCAACGGGAGAAGCGGGATCGGTTCCTCGGCCCGGAGCGCCGGAGTCAGGAGTTCATCCATGGCAAGGACCAGAAGCGGTTCCGCCTCGACAAGATCCTCGATGGCAGCATCATCAACCAGATCCTCAAGCATCGGAGGACGCACTGGCAGCACAAGATCTTCGGTTTCTCCGGTAAGCAGAACCGCCTCGTCATCGGTAAGATCATCATCCGTCAGATCATCGGCAGGGAGTACGGCAAGACAGAACGGCTCATCATCATCCGGAGTCTCAACCGGATCCTCTTCCGCAAGGTCTTCCTATGGAAGCACCCGCTCATCGTCCTCATCGGCAACGTACTCAAGGCCGTCAAGCGGTAACCGAAGCTCCAGCGGAACATCTTCGGGAAGCGTCTCTTCCGGCAATTCCGGCAGAAGTTCCTCAGGAAGCTACAGATCCTCAAGCTCTTCCTACAGATCTTCCTCAAGCGGTAACTATTCTTCCGGCTCAACGAGAAGTTCCGGCAGCAGCTCCACAAACAGGAGTTCCTACTCTTCCGGCAGCTCAAGCCGCAGTTATTCCGGCGGTTCCTACAGCGGAGGAGGATCGTCCAGAAGCTCCGGAGGTTCCTACAGCGGAGGAGGCAGCTCAAGAAGCGGGGGCGGAAGAAGGTAACCATTAAAATCGGATGAAATGAAGAAGACAATATTCACAGTTCTGCTCTCATTGACCGCGATGGCGGCCGGGGCGCAGACAATGTACGACGGACTGACATTCAGTCAGAACAACTACTACGGCACGGCAAGGTCAATAGGAATGGGCAACGCCATGACTGCCGTCGGCGGAGATCTCGGATCCATCGGGATCAACCCGGCGGGATCGGCGGTGGCGGGATATTCCCAGTTCACGATCACGCCGAATCTGACCATAAGTTCGATGAACGCGTCATACAGTGCTTATCCGGTCGGAGATGTGGACAGGTTCACCAACGGAAGAAGCACGAATCTGACACGGTTCTCCCTGCCGAACATCGGAGCCACCTTCAACTGGAAAACCGGCAACAGAAGCGGTCTCAAGGCGATAACCTACGGATTCGTCGTCAACGGGACGAATAACTTCACCGGCAAGATGATGTCAGGAGGCCGGAACGACAAGACAAGCTACATCAGTTCGATGGCCGTGGCGGCGGACGGTTTCGACATTGACTTCCTGAACGGGTACCGTGACGCGGCCGGGAAAGACATCGACGCATGGAACAACGCCTACTACAATGCGGACGACAGGAACATGTACGCGCCCTGGAATGTGATCGCCAACGCACAGGCAGGGGCGATAGCCAACTACGGAGACACGGAAGACCCTGCATATCACTGGCGTTACATCGGGGCGACCGAAGCCTTCGAGAACACCGGAGAGACGGATGCGGACGGCAACTACATCTACAACGTTTACCTCCCGGGAGCCTTGAACCAGACCTACGGCCGCAAGGTGACCGGAAGCAAATACGACGCTCTGATCAATGTGGGATTCAATTTCGGTGACACATTCTATCTGGGAGCCAACCTCGGAATCACATCCCTGGGTTACAACTATGATGAGTTTTTCAAGGAAGCGGCTGAAAATCCGTCAGCTTTCGGGATCGATTTCGGAGAAAAGGGGAAGACATGCTTCAGCGACTACCGCACGCGCTACTCCTACACTGCGGACGGCAACGGTGTCTATGGCAAGGTCGGTTTCCTTTGGAGACCGGTTGACGGGCTCCGTCTTGGAGCCGCCGTACAGACCCCGACAATCATGGAGATCAACGAGCATTGGCGTCATGACGTGAATGTGGACTACACCTACACCCAGCTCAATGGATCAGCCCAGACTCCGGAAGGCAGCTATTCCTACAGAGTACGTTCACCATACAGGATAAATGCCGGAGCGGCGTTCACGTTCGCAGGGATGGCTCTTGTCAGCGCGGACTACGAGATGACCGACTACAGCACCATTAAATTCATGAGCATGAATGGTTGGGACAGCACTTTTGATGACCTGAACGACGAGATCCGTGACTGCATGGGCGTGTCGCACATGGTGAGGATCGGTGCGGAGTTCAAGCCAAGGCCGGAATTTGCCGTGCGCGCGGGCTACAACTTCACCACCACTCCTGAATATGTTTACAATGGGACGGCGAAGACAACCCTGAACGACAGGATAAACTCATTCTCCGTAGGTCTCGGATATTCCTCGGACGGGTCATTCTTCGCCGACTTCGCGGCCAGGCTGATGACACTGTCGGATGAATACATTTCCCCTTACGCCGACTATCTTGAGGATGTGGCGTCACCGATGATCCTCAACAAGAGGAGCATCTACAGCGTCACGGCGACATTCGGATGGAGGTTCTAAAGGTTCTTAAGATAGGAGATTGAGTCGGGGCCTTCGTTGAACAGAAGATCCATGATGGAAAGATTGGGGACAAAACCGTACTTTCGGGCAAAAACCTGAAAGTACGGTTTTTCCAGTCCAAGATCTTTCAGGATGTTGTCCTGACGTTTCGGATGGATGAGCTCCCGGTAGTCCATTCCGTAGAGTCCCGTGTCCACAGGAACCTCACGGGAACGGACGGGAACATATTCATCGGTCATCCTCAAGTCGGCGGCGATGCCGGTCTTCCGGAGGAAGAACTTGATTATCCGGACATTCAGATCAAAAAGGGTCTCGGGACGGGAGTCAAGGATTCCGAACAGCTCGTCCTTGTAATACTCAAAATAGGCGGAGGATTCGTAGGCCGACGAGATCGCCCGCTCGGTACGAACCAGCCACGGAGTCGAGTAATCCACCTTGATCTCCGTTATCGGCAGCTCGTGCGTGCCGTCCTCGTGGACAATCGGGAAATTCAGAGCCCCCGGACCGTCCGCGGCGTAGTAACGGAAGCGGTTCCGCCATGACTGTTTCTGGTAATGTTCGCAGGCCTCAAGATAAACGACAGAAGGCTTCACCCTGTCCCCGGACAAGACGAAGTCTTTAGCCATCAACGCGAAATAGCTGACCGGAGGGAACCACGCCACGCTAAGAAGCACGGCACTCCCCTCTCCGGGGCTATTCAAATTCGCCTTTCTCGCGTGAGTCGTTCGCCCTGATGATTCCACGCTTCGAGTTTCTGATGAAATTCAGGATCGTGTCACGCTCCTCGCTCTGAGGGAATCCGGCCTCGACCTTGGCGCATCCGTCGGTGATGTTGTAGCCGGCGAAATAGATCGTGTCGTAGATGTCCCGGATGTTGCGGATGACCTCGGAAGAGAAACCTCGACGGCGGAGTCCGACAATGTTCACACCTGAATAGCAGATAGGATCACGTCCGCAGAGGACGTAAGGAGGGATGTCCTTGTTGATCTTGGACATTCCGCCTACCATGGCATGGCAACCGATCTTGGTGAACTGGTGAGCCTTCGCTCCACCTCCGACAATAGCCCAGTCGTCAACCACGGTCTCACCTGCGATTCCGACGAAGCTGACCAGAATGCAATGGTCGCCGACCACGCAGTCGTGAGCGACGTGGACGTAGGACATCAGCAATGTGTTGCTGCCGATCTTGGTCACACCCTTGCCGCTTGCCTTTGTGCCGCGGTTGATCGTCACACACTCGCGGATGTTCACATTGTCGCCGATCTCAACGTAGGTCACCTCTCCCTCATACTTCAGATCCTGAGGGATTGCTCCCACGACGGCTCCAGGGAACACCTGGCAGTTCTTTCCCATCCTGACGTAGGAATATATCATCGCATGCGGATGAATCTTGCAGCCGTCACCGATCTCTACATCATCATCGATGAATGCGAACGGTCCGATCTCAATGTTGTCGCCAAGTTTCGCCTTCGGGCTGACTGACGCTAATGGTGAAATTGTGTTCATATTCCAAATGTCTTATTTTTCTATTGCCTTGCGGATCGCGGCCGCTGTCCGCGTGTTGATCGTGTGTCCGGGCTTGAAAGCGGTGACATTGGCCTTGAGATAGCCACCGGCGAGCCTCAGATCACCTATCAGATCCAGAAGTTTGTGCCTTCCGCATTCGTTCGGGAAATGGAGTTTGAGGTTGTTGAGGTAGCCGTTGTCGTTTATGGCAAGTTCAGGCACGTTGAAAAGGGCCGAGAGCCTCTCGACCTGCTCAGGCTGAACCGGACGCTCGACAATCACGATGGCGTTGTCCACATCTCCGCCCTTCACCAGATTGTTCTGGAACAGATACTCTATCTCGTGGAAGAACACGAAAGTACGGCACGAGCCTATCTGGGTCGCATAGTCGGTTGACTCGTCCCAATGGGCGGTCTGGACTCCGAGAACTTTTGAGCCGAAGTCAACGGTGATGTCCATTGACGGCGCGTCGGCAGGGGTGATCCTCACGAAGGAGCCGGTCTTCTCGTCACGGATCTCGATCTCCTCAGGGATTGTCACATACTTTCTCTCCGCTTCCTGCTCCTTGAGTCCGTCCCTGGCGATAGCCTCGACATAACAGCGTGCGCTGCCGTCAAGAATCGGAACTTCCACGTTGTCGATTTCGATTAGAGCGTCATCCACTCCCATGCCCGTCAGAGCCGACATTATGTGCTCGATTGTAGCGACAGAGGCCTCTCCTTTGGAGATGGTGGTGCTTCTGGCCGTCGATGACACATTCTCGGCCAAAGCCTCGACAAACGCCGATTCACCGAGATCCACCCTATGGAACACTATCCCAGTGTTCTCAGGAGCCGGCTTGAGAATCATTGTCGAAATCCGCCCGGTGTGGAGTCCTTTACCGTGAAACTTATATTCACCAGCAAGGGTCTTTTGCTTATTTAGAGTCATAATCTGTCTTTTGCAAACCGTGTAAAATTCAGCAGTCTGCAAAGATAGCAATGATTTTTGAATATTCAAGGATTACCCTGCCACTTCGTGGCTGTCGGCCGCTATTCCTCGCCCTGCTGCTTGAAGACAGCATAGCTGCGGAGGTAGTTTTTCAGGGGGATCGCCGGAGAACCGAGAAGCACCTGACCGGACTTGCGGATGTTGCCTATCACTCCGCACTGGGCTCCGATCGTGGTGTTGTCGGCGATGTTCAGATGCCCCGCTATGCCGACCTGGCCGGCCAGGATGCAGTTCTTGCCGATCTTGGTGGATCCGGCGATGCCGCACTGGGCCGCCATCACGGTGTTGTCGCCGATCTGGACATTGTGGGCTATCTGGCAAAGATTGTCAATCTTGACTCCGTTGCCGATGATCGTGGACTCCATCTCGGACTTGTCGATCGTCGTGCCGGCGCCGATCTCGACATTGTTGCCGATGACGACGTTGCCGATGTGTTCGATCTTCTCCCATGTGCCGTCCTTAAGCGGTGCGTTGCCGAATCCGTCGGAGCCGATCACGGCGTTGGCATGGATGATCACGTTGTCGCCGATCACCATTCCCGGATAGATCACTACCCCGGGATAGATTATGCAATGGGAGCCGATCACGGTGTTGTCACCGACATAGACATTCTCGTAGATCTTGGTGTAGTCCCCCACTTTGGCGTGATGTCCGACGTAGGAATGGCTGCCGAGATAGACTTTCCTGCCGAATTTCGTGGTCAGGAACCATGAGGAACGGAAGCCCCTGTGCCTCTTGTCGGTGCGTCTCTGGGTGGAGACATATTTAAGCAGGTCGGCCAGGGACTTGTACGCGTCATCGACCTTGACCATTGTTGACGTCACTGCCTCCTTCGGAGTGAAGTCCTTGTTCACCAGCAGGATGCTTGCCCTGCAGGTGTAAACGTACTTCTCATACTTCGGATTCGCGAAAAAGCACAGCTGCCCCGGTTTCCCATGTTCGATCTTGGCAAATGACGTGACCGTCGCCTGCGGGTCTCCCTCAACCGTTCCTTTGAGTACCTGCGCCAATTGCTTTGCGGTGAATTCCATCTTTCCTGACGTTAAATTCTTCAAAATTCTTCCAAATCGGTCTGCAAAGTAAGCAATTTATTTTCATATTCACTAAAATATTCTTATCTTTGCATCGTTGTGAGAGATAGGAGGACGAAAGCGTCTCTCCTATCTTTTGTTTTGTAAAACAAATGATTTATGGAGAAGGAACGGATAATCTCCGGCATTGAGGAGGCTGTTAGCGGACGCGGATGCTTCATCGTGGATGCCACCGTGAGCAAGGACAACGACATTGTCCTGACAATCGAGAAAGAGACAGGAGACATCGATCTTGAGGATTGCGTCAGCGTCAACAACGCGTTTCTGGGGATCTTCGACAAGGACGTGGAGGACTATTCCCTCACTGTCACCTCGGCAGGTCTCGACCAACCGTTCAAGGTGTTGAGGCAGTTCACCAAGGCTATAGGCTCGGCGGTGGAGGTCAGTCTGAAGGGAGGCAAAAGGATCACCGGGGTGCTGACTGAGGCTGATGAGAATGGAATATGCCTCCGATACTCTCAGAAAGAGGCTGTCGAAGGCAGAAAAAAGAAGGAGATTGTGGAGCATGAGGACCGTTTCGGATTCGAAAGGATCAATTCCGTCATCCCTTACATCGTTTTCAAGAAATAGACAATAAAGAATACAACAATGGAAAAGAAAGAAGAAATCACTCTCATCGATGCCTTCAAGGATTTCAAGGAGGAGAAGAACATCGACAGACCGGTGATGATGGGTGTGCTCAAGGACGTGTTCCTCACCCAGATCGCCAAGACCTACGGGTCGGCCGACAACTTCGATGTCATCATCAACGTGGACAAGGGAGACTGCGAGATCTACCAGAACTTCGACATCGTCGAGGAGGTGGAGAACCCCAACACCCAGATCACTCTCGACCAGATCAAGGCCGAGACCGGTGACGATGACTACGAGATCGGCGATGTTTACACCAAGAAGCTGTCCCTCGCGTCTTTCGGAAGAAGAGGAATCCTGAACATCAGGCAGAACCTTCAGGGTCGCATCATGGACATCGACAAGGCGAATGTCTTCAAGGCCTATTCCGACAAGGTCGGCGAGAT
>CAVFMX010000096.1:0-7848 GCA_963623745.1 Bulleidia sp. | reverse complement strand
ATCGGTCAGCTCACCTGCGCGGGTGTCAAGGTGGAGTTCACGGATGATTTCAACTTCGTGACCGCAAAAGACGTGGAAGGCTACCTGAACAAGGGCTACGGAGCCTACATCGGGCAGCGGCTCGACAGCGTGGACCTGATGAAAGTGGAGAACATTCTGGACAGCAAGAGCGCGATCCTCAAGGCCGAGGCCTACACGACTCCCGACGGCTACCTCAACGTGAGGATCCGGCAGAGGGAGCCGGTCATCAGGTTCCAGAAGGACAACAACGGCTACTACGCCGACGGGAAAGGATTCCTGTTCCCTCTCCAGAAGAACTACACGTCCATGGTTCCGATCATTGACGGGGCGGTGCCGCTGAATGTGGAGAGAGGGTACAAAGGCGAGCCTAAGACAGAAGCCGAGAGAAGATGGCTGTCCGAGGCCATCAGGCTGGTGAACTACATGAAGGACTCCGGGATCTGGGAGGAAAACATCAGCCAGATCTCAGTAAGGGACAACGGGGATCTGGTCATGATTCCCCGTCAGGGGAAAGAGAGGTTCATCTTCGGCCATCCGTCCGGTTTTGAAAGCAAGTTCGACAGGATCGGACGCTACTACACAGCCATCCTGCCGGAAAAGGGAGCGGGTTACTATTCGACAGTGAATGTTAAGTACAACGGGCAGATTGTCTGCAGAAAATAAATCGTGAGTATGGAAGATAGATACATAGCATCCGTTGATCTGGGAACGTCAAAGCTGGCCGTCTGCGTGGCCAGGATCCAGGATCAGAATGTCGAGGTGATCTACTACAAGGAGTCGCCGTCGCTTGGCATCCGCTACAGTTATGTCCTGATCCCGGGAAAGGTCAAGGACGAGCTTGGCAAGGCCATAAGCGAGGCGCAACAGGCCCTCAAGATAAAGATCCTGCAGGTGATCGTCGGGCTGCCGCGCTGGTACGTCCGTCAGGAGACCGCCTCGGCCAGCATGACAAGGCCCGAGCCGGACGATCTGATCCGGGAAAGCGAGATCCGGGCGCTGAAGTCCATGGCTTTGGAGTCCTATCCGCTGGAGGACTCGGCAAAAGAGGTCATCTACGGAGCCGTGGCCCAGTCGTTCTCTACGGAGGACTGCATCAACGAGCCGGAGAACGACATCGTGGGCATGGCCGCCGAGACACTTGAGGGCAACTTCAAGGTCTTCATCGGGAACCGGAGATACTCCTCGAACATCGACAGCGTCTTCAACGATCTGGGGATAGCGATAGCCAAGAAATATTTCACCCCCGGCATCACTGCGCGCGCCGTCCTGAAATCCGAGCAGATGGAGAACGGAGCCGCGCTGATCGACATCGGAGCGGGAGTAAGTTCCGTCACCATATTCAAGGATCAGATAATGAGGTTTTACGCCGCGATTCCGTTCGGAGGGAACAGCGTGACGAACGACATAAAGTCGGAGTGCAACTTCTCATTCGAGCTGGCCGAGAACATCAAGAAGGCCTACGGGGCGTGCATGCCGAACAAGTTGTCCGCGCTTGGCGAGAAGTCCATCCAGATTGTGGATGAGGATGGGAACGCCACCGCCCAGGTCTCGGTCAAGTACATCTCCGAGATCATCACGGCGAGGATGAAGGAGATCATCGAGGCTCTCCTGTTCAGAATCCAGGAAAGCGGCTACGCTTCCGAAGATGACCTCAGGGCCGGCGTAGTCGTGACAGGCGGCGGCGCGGAGCTTGTGAACTGCGCCAACTACATCAAGGAGCTGTCGGGGTATTCAGTGAAGATCGGCAAGCCGAGACGGTGCTTTTCCTGCGAGGGTTGTGCCGAGGCCAGTGAGGCCAGCGCCGCGACTTCCATGGGCATGATTATGTCCGCCAAGGGCGACAGAGGACTCAACTGCATCAATGATGTCGTGATAAGGATTCCGGGAGCCACCGGCGCGGAAAGCATCCCGGTCACGTCTAAGGTAGGGCCGGAGACCGCCGGGAATGACCTCGCCGCCGGGGCAGAGGCCGTCCCGATGGAAACGCCGGACATCCCGCAAGAAGAACCGCATGGTGATGCTCCTGAAGCTGAATATGACCCGTATTCCGCTATCGGGCAGCCTGCCATAGAGGCCTCTGTCGCGGCCACGCAGGATGAAGACGACGGGCCTGGAGTGTTCGACAAGCCTTCCGCAGAGGAGATCAAGGATTATGAGGACAGGAAGCGGAAAGAGAAGGAGGAAAAGAAAGTGCGCCGTAGCCTGTTCAATTTCACTTGGACAAAGCACCTTATGGACAAGGTCGGAGAGAAGGTCGGAGACCTGTACGATGAAATGAATAACGAGGAGGTTTAAACAGAGAAGGTTATGGAAGACATGATTGACAATCTCGACATAGATCTGGCTGAGACCAGCCCGATGATGACACCTATCCAGTCGATGATCAAGGTGATCGGAGTGGGCGGTGGCGGATGCAACGCCGTGAACTACATGTTCAGGGAGAAGGTGGAGGGTTGCAGCTTCATTGTCTGCAACACCGACCGTCAGGCTCTTGACGGGAGTCCTGTCCCTGTCAAGATCCACATCGGGGAGAACGCCCTCGGAGCCGGAACGGATCCCGCGAAGGGCCGCAAGGCCGCGCTTGAAGCCCACGACCAGATCGACAAGGTTGTGCTTGGAACCGACACCCAGATGCTGTTCATCACCGCCGGAATGGGCGGAGGCACCGGCACGGGAGCCGCTCCGATCATCGCCAAGATGGCCAAGGACAAGGGCATTCTGACTGTCGGAGTGGTCACCCTGCCTTTTGAGAACGAAGGCGAGAACGCCATGTCCCGCGCGATTGACGGCATCCACGAACTGGTGAAGAATGTTGACAGCCTTCTGATCATCAACAACGAGAAGCTCTACGATTTCTTCGGCAGCCATCTTGTCCACGAGGCCTTTCCGAAAGCTGACGAGGTTCTCTCAACAGCCGTCAAGGGCATCACGGAGATCATCAGCCGTCCCGGCTACATCAACGTCGATTTCGAGGACATCAAGACAATGATGCGGAACAGCGGCATGGCCTTGATGGGATGCGGCACCGGCACCGGCAAGGGCAGGATCGAGGATGCGGTCAAGGGGGCGCTGCAGTCCCCTCTGCTGAACGACTTCGACCTCAAGACGGCCAAGAGCCTGCTCGTCAACATCACCTGCGGCAGGAACGACAAGGGTCTGACGATGGATGACCTCTCCGAGATCAACGACAAGATTTCCGAATATACCGGCAACGTCAAGAAATTCAAGACCGGTCTGGTCTGGATGACAGATCCGGAGATCGGGGATAAGATTCAAATCACAGCCATAGCCACCGGGTTCAGGGTCAATGACTTGAGGAAAATCGCAAGAGCCGACCTCGGCAACATGATTCTGATCGGCAAGGATTTCAGGTTCGAGAGGCAGCCCCTGCCCGAACCCGAGGACGAGATCAACCTCACCGGCAAGGTGAAGATCATAGGCTACAACACCTCCGAGAACGTCAAACGCTTCCACTTCGACCCTGACAAGAAGCCTGCCCTCGCCGTTGAACACGGGCAGAACCTCGCCGAACTTGAGCGCGTCCCCGCCATCAAACGCTCAAGCCGTCAGGAGAAGGAGCAGGGGTAGTTCCGAACCCCTTTGCCATAATTGATTTCTTTTAGATTATCTGCTTGTCCGGTTTCTCACTGAAATCACCTCGATCGTGTATCCTTTCTTTTCAAGAATCTCATCCTGATCCCACGTGATTATTTGAAGCCCGTTGACTTTAAGTTCCTCCGCACACTCAATCAGAGAGTCGATTTCTCTTTTTCTGGTCTTCGGGGAACTTATGTCATAGCACACCTGTATAAGCTGCCGGATTGTCACACCTTTTCTACAGACAAAATCAACTTCCCTGTCGTTGCGTGATCTGTAATAGAAGAGTTCGTGCATTTTCAGATCGTATCCTTTTTTCAGCAGCTCCAGAAACACCATATTCTCAAGAAGCCTTCCGAGATTGGAGGACAGTTCAAAAGCTCGGGCAAGGACGTAGCCGTTGTCCACCACATAGCATTTTCTGTCCGCCTTGTTCATCAATTTCAGTTTGTTGTTGAATCTCGGGAGGTATTGGAAAAGATATGTGTTCCGGAGATACCGGCAATACTTCTGGACGGTTGTCACACTTCTCATATCCAGGTCGTCCGTCAATGATGTAACGCTAAATGTGTCAGCGAAGTTTGAGAGCAGCCGGTCGGCGACATTGTACAATTCATCCACCTTCCGCACCTTGTATCTTTTCACTATGTCCGTGACGATGGTTGAATCATAAAGGCCGGAGAGATATCCCTCACAGACCTTGGGT
Organism: Bulleidia sp.; assembly: GCA_963623745.1. GTDB lineage: Bacteria > Bacteroidota > Bacteroidia > Bacteroidales > UBA932 > Cryptobacteroides. The sequence continues at coordinate 3,524 of CAVFMX010000096.1, read as the reverse complement.
GTCAGGGCTATTTCGGGATATCCGCCATGTTTCAGAAAATCAGCATATAAGACATTCTCCGGAAATGCATCCTGTTCATTTTTTTGTCTGTACGATTTATACTCTTCCGCCGAGAATGGATACAGCCGGATTTCCAGATACCGCCCTGACAGTATCGCCGCAATGTCATCAGACAACATATTCGCATTCGACCCTGTGATTATCAGATTCGTACCCCTTCTGTACAATTTCTCCACCCAGATGCTCCAGTCGGTCAGATTCTGGACTTCGTCCAAAAGCAGAAACTTGTAGCCGTTGTACACCTCGTCCAGCAAATCTTCGACCTTGGATTCCTCAAAGCCGTCCAGAAGGGCTGAATCGTCAAAATTCAGGTATGCGAAGCTCTGCCCTCTGAGCATCTGAAGCGCCAAAGATGACTTGCCGGCTCTGCGTGGGCCCGTGATGAGTTTGATCATCTTGCTGTCACGGTAAACGGCTGCCGTCTGCTGTGCGATTCGTTCCTGATAATCGTAAGCAAGCAGCCGGTCTCTTTCTATTTACGGTTGTCAAGTATAAGAAATTCTCCAACCTTGAAGGGTCGGTCTATTCCATCGCCAAGGTGGAGGTAAATTGCATCAATTATGAGAATGGGGAAAAGGAGACATTCTCTGCTGCGGAAGAAAAAGAGTCGGCATTGAACTCATCCGTTTCAATCATGCAGGAGCAACAAAAGTATTCTGATCAAGAAGATGTCGTTGGAAGGAGATTACTCCTTCCGCGGCAGGAAGGCGAAATGCCCGGGGATGTCTCCGGTGGTGGCGCTCCATTTCAGCACTCCGGACTTCGAGTAGCAGTAAAGTGCGCCGCTGGAGGTGTAGTTCTTCGCGTCGGTGATGTAGATGTCTCCGTTGGACGGATGAACCGCTATTCCGTATGGCGCCACGATCCGGCTTTCCGTACCATCCGTGATGATTTTGCGGGAGACGATGCTTTTGCGGGCAGCATCCACTATGGCGTAGGAGATTGTGCTGCTGGAAGTGGCGTAGCTGTACTCGCTGCTGCAGATGTAGAGGGAATCATTGGCTATGGCCATGTTGGACACGGGAATATTCATGGTTTCCGCGACTTTGTACTGTGCCCCGTCTTTTTCCAGACGGTACAGGTTCGAGGCGACATCGACATAGTTGCCGTTGGAGGACACCCACAGATTGCCCTTGGAGTCGGCCTTGATGTGGCAGAGATTGATGCCGACATCAATCTTGTAGAGCTCTTTCATGGAGTCCAGATCGATGACGGAAACAGTCGAGTCATAATTCGGTTTCCAGCCTCCTGAGTTCGCCACGTAGGCGTTGGAGCCGATTATGGCGATCTCTTCCGGCTGGTAGCCGACCTGGACTTCACCCTCGATCTTGTAAGTGTCAAGATTGACTTTGAATACGGAACCCTTGCGGTCTGCCTGAAACTCCGCGTCGGAACCGACATAGGCGGTGACGTAGGCGTGGTTGTCCTTGAACGCTATGTATCGGCAGTTGGCGATGTCGATCTGCGTGATTCTCTTTGCGGTGTAGGCATCCATAACCTCGACCTTGCGCGAGCCGTTGATGACGGCGAACAGCCTTCCGTCATGGATCCGGAGGTCGTTGCCGGTGTCTCCAAGACCTTTGACGACCGTCGGATTATTTGCGGCGTAGATTCCGCAGGCGTAGGACGCCTCACGGTAATCGAGGAAATCGATGTCGGCCTTGTTGCTCCACATGTTGCCCTCGTTCAGGACGTACATTCCTATCGGGTCGGCATCCGGATCTGTCAGGAACCCCAGAGGACCGTAAACAGGAGGTACGATGGTCTCTTCCTTGCGGCATCCGCACAGTGCCGCGCCGAGAAACAGAATCAATGCCGCAGCTTTGGCGATTTTGTTGAAATGTCTCATAACGTATTGATTTAAAAATTAAAACTTATGACAAACCTGCAATTGGTCTTAGGCATAGGGTAGTTCAGCACCACGTCATAGTCCTGGCCGAAGAGGTTGTTGACCTCGGCGGAGAGCTTGAGGGTGCGGGTGCTGATGGCGAAGGACTTCTGGAGGGAAAGGTCGCTGGTGTACCACGGCTGGGTGTGGTTCCGGGGGATGTTCTCCTGCTGGTTGTAGCGCTCTCCGGTGTAGATGAAACTGTAGTTCAGACCCCAGCCTTTGCGGAAGAGTGACACGACGGCGGAACCGCTGTGCCAAGGGATGTAGGGAATCTGGTCCCGGTAATATGTGTCAGCCGGGTCCGTGACGTCAATCGCTTCCTGCCAGGTGTACTGGAATCTGGCCGTGGCCTCCACCTTGCCGAAGACCCAGGCCGTGTTCAGGGCCACGTCCACACCCTTGATGTCCACCTCTCCGAGGTTCAGCATCGTCCAGCGGAACTGCTGACCTTTCGGGTAGGCGATGATCTTGTCTGTGATGCGGTTGTGGTAGGCGTCCACCGAAGCGTCAACGGCGCGCAGAACGGGCATATTCATAAAATTCTTCGTGTAGTTAAGTCCCACGTTGAATTGCCGGGCATATTCGGGTTTCAGGAAGGCGTTGCCCATGTCGGTGTAGTAGAGGTCGTTGAACGTCGGCATCCGGAACGTCCGTTTGTAGAATGCGCGCACCGACAGGCTCTGTCTGCGGAACGGATTGCAGGAGAGGAAGAACGCCGGTGTGGCCACCGCCTTGTCCGGGCTCGCCTCGAACCGCTTCACCGTCTCGTGGACGAAATGGCCCAGAACGCTTGCCTGTCCCTTGAACCGTCCCCACTCGAACGCCGTGGCAAGCGCCGCCATGTGTGAATATCTGGTAGGGTAGGGGAATGTGCCGTCGCTTTCGGTCGGCAGGTAGAATGCTGCGTCGAGGGTGTTCCACTGGAAGTCGTAGGCGAGGGAGACTTCCCAGCCATCAAGAATGTTGTAAAGGTTGACGCAGGAGACGTACGTTTCCTTCTGCCAGTAGGCGTTCTTGGTCTGGAGAAGTTTCGCGTCCTGATTCTCGTAGCGGGTGTAGTCGGCGGCGTACTTGGCGTTGACCATCGATCTGAAATTCGGGGTCCATCTGTTGGTGAAAGTGCCTTGGATGAACGAGTTCGTGTCCCAAAGCCTTTCGCCGCCCCGGAACACGTTGTTCACGATGGCTCCCGGAACACCTCTTTCGGAGGTGTAGGAATATGCCCGGACGGTCCAGCGTCCATCGTCCAGGACTCCGTGCAGCGCGGCTTCAAGCCTCGTGGCGTCGATGTCCCCGTTGTGGCGTACCGCCGTGGTGTCGTAGGCGATCTCTCCAAGGGAGTTCCTGCGGCGGTAACGGAACTTGTACTTGCCCGTGGCATTGACCCATTCTCCGCTGAACGAGGCGCTTACGGCATCCGAGATCTTGTACTCCCCGCAGAGTGACGGGTTGACAAGGCCGAAGGATCCGGTCTTCACGGTCGCCTTGAAGTTGGCCTTCCGACCGTTTTCGAACCGAGGTCTGCGGGTGGTGATGTAGATCGTTCCCGAAGCCCCGAAGTCCTTGGCGGACT
>CAVFMX010000095.1:0-6256 GCA_963623745.1 Bulleidia sp. | reverse complement strand
CTCCTTGTGATCCGGCGTGGTCTTGATAAGTATAGTCCACGGCCATCTGCCGGAAGGATATTCATCATACTGATAGATCAAGGCCGGATGCTGTTCCTGCAGCAGGGGTTTGAGCTTGAAGTCGTAGTAGATTCCGCCGATAGGTATCGTGCCGTTGGACTTGGTCGTGAACTCCGTCGCACTCTCGTCTATGCCCAGGATGCCGTAGGCATATTCGTTCAACCAATATTCATCCGAAGCGTGGTTGTCCTGCTTCTTCCTGATTCCAAGGATGTTGAAGTAGGTGCTGTCGCCCTTCACCATCTGGAACGAAGCCTCCCGCCCGCTTTCTGTGGACATAGTCGAGTTGTTGGTCGTGAACATCGGGTAGCCGTTGCCCAGCCCCACAGCCTCAACGCAGCTCTCCGCCTTGAGCCTGTCGATGAGCGGACTAAGTTCTCCGGCACGCCCGAACTGATTGCTTATCATAATCTGGTCCTCGGTGTTGTAGCCCATCGGGGCGCTGATCATATGGCGGATCTGAAGGAACATCGTGAACGCCGTCACGAGCATCACCACCGTGATTACGTTCTGAATGACGATGATGACCTTGCTGTAGAGGGTCTTTGTCTTGAGCCTGAGCGTACCGCGGACAATCTCGATCGGCTCGGCCTTCTGGATGATGAGAGCCGGAACAAGACCGGCCACGACACCGATCAGAACAGTGAACAGTACGCAGACAAGAACGCTTACGGGAGAGACAGCCTTGAAGATAGAGATGTCATAGTTCAGCACCTTCGAGGCTGCCGGGGAGATGGCTTCGCCCAGCAGGATGGCGATAATCATAGCGACCGCGCAGATGATGGTGCTCTCTGCAATCATTTTGAGGAATATGCTGCCTTTCGTAGCTCCGATAAGCCTCCTTGTGGCCATCTCCTTGGCGCGGAAGCCGGACAGGGCCGTGGTCATGTTCACATAGTTCAGGATGGCGAACAGCAGGAGCAGGAAGCACATTCCGGAGAGCAGCATCACGGTCGTCTTGTTGCCCAGAACCAGGCTTTCGTTGTAGTCCTCATTGCCGTCCGACAGGAAATAGACATCCCGCAAAGGAATGATTCTCACGTCATTGTCCTCTCCGCCATAGTCTGATGAATATATCCAGAAATTCTCCCGGCACCATTTGAGGACATCGCTCCTCCTGGCCGGAAAGTCAGCGTTCGGCCAGGCCATCACAAAGCAGTTGGACGCTCCGGCGTTGGACATTCTCGCGTCGTTGGCCAGATTCGTCATCGTCAAGATCTCGCCGCGCAGGAATATGTCGCACGGCCTGATGATTGAGTTTCCGATGTCCTTGAGAACTCCGGAGACGGTCAGGACGCTTACCGTGGAGTCGGCTCCGTCGTAACGGATCTCCCGTCCGACGGGGTCCCTGTCCCCGAACTGCGCCTTGGCGAAGGATTCGCTGACCAACACTCCGCTCAACGAGGCCTTCCACCCGATGTAGTCACCCTCCACAAGAGGGAAACTGAACATATCGAAAAACGACGAGTCGGCGTAGGCGGTGTTGGCGTTTACTATGTTGCCCTCTATCTTGTACTCCTGAAGTCCGTTGGTGGAATATGACGCGGACATCTCTATTTCCGAAAAGTTCGCCTTCAGATGCCGGGACATCCAGTAGGCGGTCGAGACGGTCTCCTTCTGGGCGACCAGATAGATTCTGTCGGCGTTCTTGTGGAACGAATCCGTTCCGAGCTGGCTGGTGACGTACACGGCCAGAAGCAGGACAAACGCCATTGAAAGGCCGAGTCCCAGAAAGTTGACCGCGCTGTAAAGTTTGTTGCGCTTCAAGAAATTAATGAAACTGTTCATATTCCGTTTACGGCCTTATGGAGGCCAATACTTTGTTTTTCGATATATTCACCCAGCGCTAAAGTTCGTTCTTGACGTCGGAGACGATCTGGCCGTCGAAGAGGTCGATGGTCCGCTGGGCGACTGCGGCGTCCCTCTGGGAGTGGGTCACCATCACGATTGTAGTGCCCTCCTTGTTGAGCTCGTTCAGAAGATCCATCACCTCCTTGCCGTTCTTGGAGTCCAGGTTACCCGTAGGCTCATCGGCGAGGATCAGCTTCGGACCTGCGACCACGGCGCGGGCGATGGCGACTCTCTGCTGCTGACCTCCGGAAAGCTGCTGAGGGAAGTGCTGCGCCCTGTGGCTGATGGCCATCCTCTTCATGATCTCGGTGACCTTCTGCTTGCGCTCGGCGGCGGAGATGTTCAGGTAACGGAGCGGAAGCTCGATGTTCTCATAGACGTTCAGCTCGTCGATCAGGTTGAAGCTCTGGAAGACGAATCCGATGTTGCCCTTGCGGAACTTGGTGCGTTCCTTCTCCTTGAGCTGGCTGACCTCCGTGCCGAGAAGCTCGTAGGAGCCTGCGGTAGGGTTGTCAAGAAGGCCGAGGATGTTCAGCAGGGTTGACTTTCCGCAACCGGAAGGACCCATGATGGCGACAAACTCACCGTCGGCGATTTCGAATGAAACTCCATTGAGGGCTGTTGTCTCGATTTCTTCGGTTCTGAAGACTTTGGACAGATTGTTGACTTTAATCATGGCTTTGTGATTTTTATTTGTTATTGTTTATATTCTTGTACCGGCGGCGCTTCGGCAAGCTCGGAGACCTCGGTTTTATATTCATTAATCAATTAGAAGACAAGTACATCGCTGTCGCCATAGTTGTCGTAGGAGGAGGTGATGACCTTCTCGCCCGGAGTCAGACCTTCAAGCACCTCGTAGAACTGAGGGTTCTGGCGGCCGATGCGTATCTCACGCTTCAGGGCCTTGGCGCCGTCCTTGGCGACAACATAGATCCACTTGCCGCCCGTCTTCTGGTAGAAGGTTCCGCGCGGGATGAGGAGCGCACGCTCCGGCTGCCCGAGCTGAAGGTTCAGGTAATATGTCTGACCGGTCCTGATGTTGTCGGGCTGCTGTCCCTCGAACTTGAAGTCCGCCTGGAACTTGCCGTCACGCACTTCAGGATAGACCTTGCGCACCTGGGCATCGTATTTCTCGCTCTGACGCTCGAACGTGGCGTCCAGTCCCGGAACCACACGGTCGATGTAGTGCTCGTCTATCTTAGCCTCGATCTTGTAGCTGCCCTCGGAGTTGATCTGGCCGATCTTCGTGCCGGCCCCGATGTACTGGCCAAGGTTGGCATCCAGAAGTCCGAGGACTCCGTCGATCGGAGCCTTGATCGTAAGGCTCTCCTTGCGGCGGCGGATAAGCTGCATGTTCAGCCGCATGTTGTCAAGGCTTTCGCGGAGGCTCTGGAGTTGGGTCGAACGGTAGAGGCTGTCCTGTTCCATGCTCTTGAGAGTGAGGTCGAGGTTCTGCCGAGAGAGTTCGTAGTCCTCCTCGGCCTTGAGGAAGTCCTCCTTGGAGATGAGTTTCTCTTTGTAGAGCTGCTCGTTCTGCTCGAAGGCTCTCTTGTTGCGCTTCGCCTCGGACGCGTAACGGAGCCTGTTCTGCTCGTGGGAGAGTTTCTGCTGCTCCATCGAGATCATCGTGTTGCGCAGGATGTTCTCCTTTTCGGCAAGCTCGGCCTCTGCGTTGAGGATCTGGAGGTCAAGATTGTCATTGGAAAGTTCAAGGATCGGCTCACCGGCCTTGACGGTCGAACCTTCCTCGACGATGATCTTCTGGACGGTGCCGCCCTCAAGCGGGCTTATCTGGATCGTGACCATTGGCTGAACCTGGCCGCTCACACGGATGTAGTCGTTGAACTGTCCGTCAGTCACCTGGCTGACCGTGATCGTGTCCTTGTCAACCCTGAGGGTCTTGGAGTTGTCCCTGAACACGAGGTAGAGCACGAACACCAGCACGAAAGCTCCAAGCCAGTAAGGCATCGCTTTCTTAGTGAAGGCTGACCTCCAGCCTTTCTTCTTCTCGATTATCTTGTCCATAATTGTTTATTGTCTTCTGTGATTTTTTGTTGTTCTCTGTTTTCAGCGGCGCTTCGACAGGCTCGCCGGCCTGTTCAGTGACCACCGCGGTCATATTCATTGATTGATGTAATCCACTCCATTGTAGTAGTTGACCACGCTGCGCTTGATGAAGTAGGTCAGAAGGGAGTTCAGCCGCTGGGCATTCGCCTCAAGGTAGTTGTTCGATGCGGTCTGGAACTCGATCGGAGAGATCAATCCCTGCTCCAGCTTCTTCATGCTCAATGAATATGCCTCCTCCTGCACATCGGATTTCCTCTGCGCCTGGATGTAGGCGGCCGAGGCTCCGTCACGGTCCTGGACAGCCCTGCGCACCTCGGCCGAGATGTCCCTCATCTTCTGGTCGTACTCGGCCGTGGCCTTCGCGAGGGCGTTCTTCTTCCTTGCGATGCTGCTGTGGCGCTGGAATCCCGAGAAGATCGGAATGTTCAGGGACAGCTGGACATATTCTCCGCCGTTGTTCTTGAACTGCGTGCGGAACGGGTCGGACGAGGAATCGCTGCCAGGGTAGGTGAAGTAGGTCGTGGACCATCCGGCGTAGGCGTTCAGCGAAGGGAGGAGCTGCCATCTGGCCGTGCTGAGTTCCCGCTTGGCGTTCAGGAGGTTGTATCTGGCCACCTGTGCAGCGGGATTGTTCCTCTGCGCGAAACCGACCATGTCCTCCATCGCCAGGGAGTCGGTCAGAATCCTTTCGCCGTCAAGGGTTGACGGAAGTTCCGTGTCGATCACAAGCTCGTGATCCTCAGACCAGAACATCACGTCTTCAAGAGTGATTCTCGCATCGGCCAGCTTGTTGCAGGCTTCAACCAATTGGTATTGTTTGTCGGCAAGATTGGAGTCCATCTCGACCACGTCCGCATGGCCTTTCTGCCCGAGTTCCTCCTGGCGGCGGGCCTTTGTGAGAGACTCCTCGGCCACCTTGACCTGAGACTTGTAGATGTCGGCCAGCTTGCTGTAGTAAAGCACATTGCAGTAGGCTTCCATCGTGGCGAGACAGATGTCAGCCTCGATCTGCTCCTCCTGCGAATTGCCCAGAGCGATTGAGGTTCTGGAGATCTTCAGATTGTTCACGGCCTTGAATCCGTTGAAGAGGGCGATTCCGGCACTGACTCCGTAGCTGTTGTGGAACGATGTCGTGGTGACGTAGGTGTTGGTCTTAGGGTCAACGGCACGTCCGAAGTTGTAGTAGGCATAGCTGCTTCCGCTGATCTCCGGGGTGAACGCCTCGAAGATGGCATCCCTTCTGGCAAGCCGCGCGTCTCCGTTGGCCGCCTGCCGGATCCTCACCTTGGTGCTGTTGCTGACCGCATATTCCATGCAGTCCTTCAGCGTCATCGGGTTCGGAAGCGGCTCCTGCGCAAGAACCGGAACCGCTGCCATCATCGCGAATGTTATGAATATCGTCTTCTTCATGTTCCTTTGTCTTTTCGGCAAAAGGAACAAGCATCAGGCGTGCCATAATATTCAATTAATTAATTATTAGTAATTTATCTATTCACACACTTGCAAGAAGTGTAAAGAAATTTTACACTGCGTGTAAAGAAACTTTACACTTTCCACCGGTCGCCGATCTTTGCAGTCTTGACTGAATGTTCTCCAATAAAGTGTCAATATCATCAAGGTACTCGTCAAGCCAAGATTTTACGATGGACGGTGCCTTCGAAAAATCTATCAGAATGTAGGAGCCATATTCATTCCTGGCAAACAGTTCGACGATGAAACTCTTGCCGATACGCCGTGCGCCTTCTATCATAAGAGCCGTACTTCCATTCTTCTCCCGCTTCCATTCCAGAATCCGCCCGTATATTTTACGTTTTAGCATAATTCACCTTTTTGAGATTATTACAAAGAAAGCTGCACCAGCGTAAGGATTTCTCGGCAGGCCGGGACTTGAAAAAGCGGGAAAGACTGACTTTCCGATGCAGAATATAAGAAAATCGGTTAATCGCTTATAATCAAACACTTTGTAAATTTTGACATTTCACGATTGTCCACCCGTCTATCCCCGTAATTTGGAAGGAGGACAAATTTTTTGAAAGAATTTGTGAGGATTGTTCCCGACACCTCAATATCCGAGATTAGATAGTCACATCCTAATCCGTCATCTGAAAGTCAGAGTAGGGGAAAATTCTCCTGGACTTACTTGTCTTGTCGTAAAAAAGTCGTATTTTTGCGACAAATAGTGGCGATAATAATGGCTCAAAGCATTGAAAATACAATTCTTAACTCCATAAAGAAATGCGGGAGAGGGACGGTGTTTTTCCCTTCGGATTTCTCAAAG
>CAVFMX010000094.1:0-5472 GCA_963623745.1 Bulleidia sp. | reverse complement strand
TATTTTCGATCTGGCCGGTGTCGCACCGGCGGCGGATGATGCGGTCGGCGGTGCGTGGGTTGATGCCGAGAGCGGCGGCGAGGGAGGTGTAGGTCTGGCGGTCGAACTCTGCCGGTAGGGCTTCGAGGAACTGACGATGCAGGAGCGTGGTTCTCGTGGAGGTCGTGGCGGAGGAGGTTTGGTGCGCCTCCGCTTTCGGGAGGGTGAGGAAGACTTGGGCGGTGGCTTGCCGGGGTTCGCAGGCTGCGGCTGATGTTCTGTCGAGAGTTGGCTCTGATGCATTGTACATGGACCGAGCATACACGAGTTGCGCCAAGACCAGACCTCCAATATCGCCGCCCTCAAGCAGGCGGGTAAGGCTGACTTCGTTGAAGTCCTGGGGCAACGAACAGCTGACCGGCTACTACACCGCCGCAGCAGGCTTGAATCAGCAGTTACCCGAAAATGTCGCGGAGTTCCTTGTTGCTGAGCTTGCCGATCCAACTTTCGCCGGTGGAGACGGTCATCTCGGCAAGGTGTTTCTTGCGCTGGATCATCTGATCGATCTTCTCCTCGAAGGTGTCCTTGGTGATGAAACGGTGAACCATCACGTTCTTGTTCTGGCCGATACGGTAGGCGCGGTCTGTGGCCTGAGCCTCCACGGCAGGATTCCACCAGAGGTCGAAATGAATCACGCGCGAGGCTGCGGTCAGGTTCAGGCCGGTTCCGGCGGCCTTCAATGACAGGATGAAGATCTTGTCCTCCTTTCCGTTCTGGAAACGGGACACCATCTCGTTCCGCTGCTGGACAGAGCACCCGCCGTGATAGAACATCGGAACCTTGCCCACACGCTCGGCGACAAACTTCACGAGCATCTCGCCCATCTCCTTGAACTGGGTGAAGACCAGCACCTTCTCGCCGGCATCCACGATTCCGTCCAGCCGGTCAAGCAGCATCTCGACCTTTCCAGACAGAGACGGAGAGATGTTCCCGTTCTTCAGGTACTGCGCCGGATGGTTGCATATCTGCTTCAACGCCAGGATCATCTGAAGGATTAGACCTTGCCTTTCGAACAATGCGGCGCTGTCAGAGGTGTCCTTACCCTCGATCTCAGCCATCGCGGCATCCAAAGTCTTGTGGTACAGGGCGGCCTGCTCGGGGGACAAGGCGGAATATTCATTGATTTCAACCTTGTCCGGAAGGTCGCTGATGACAGTCTTGTCGGTCTTCATCCTCCGCATCATGAACGGAGAGGTCACCTTGCGGAACTTCGCGGCGCACTCCTCGTCGTTGTACAGCTGGATAGGGTTGGCATATTCTTTCTTGAAGGTCTTGATGTTGCCGAGGTAACCGCTGTTGGCATAGTCCATTATGCTCCAGAACTCGGTCAGGCGGTTCTCGACCGGGGTGCCGCTGAGTGCAATCTTCGTGTCGGCGGTAATTGAACGGACAGCCTTGCTCTGGATGGCGGTCGGGTTCTTGATGTTCTGCGCCTCATCGATCACCATCACGCTCCACTTGACTTTCGCGAACATCTTCTGGTCCGAACGGAGCACACCGTAGGTCGTGAGCATGATGTCCACACTGCTTTCAGGTTCCTGCCTGCCGGTGCCGTGATAGATGAACGAGGTCAGAGCGGGAGCGAATCTGGAGATCTCCGTCTGCCAGTTGGAAAGAAGTCCCGTCGGCACGACCACAAGCGCGGGCTTCTTCATCAACACACCGTCATCCTTAATTTTCTGAAGCAGGGTGATGGTCTGGAGCGTCTTGCCAAGCCCCATATCATCCGCCAGAATGGAACCGAAGCCGACCCGCATATTCCTGTAGAGCCAGGAATATCCCCGCTTCTGGTAAGGGCGCAACTCGGCCTTGACCCCGTCAGGGACAGGGATTTCCTCTTCGTTGGTAAACCTCTCGATCAGTTCTTTAGCCTCATCTGAAAGGACAATCGGAGCGGAATCATATTCACCGAGAACAGCGGCCTGAAGCATCTCTCCCGGACTGACATAGCCGGCTCCGGCGATAGCCTTGTTGACTTTCTTCAGATCCTCCGGAGAGGTGTAGATGTACTGTCCTTTGAATTTCAACAGTTTTCCAGCTTGTCCGAGAAGCCTGCGGAAATCCTCCGCCGAGACCACCTCGTCACCCAGGGCGACTTCCCACTCGAACTCGAACAAATCCGAAAGCCTGAAGCAGGACGGCGAACCGCCGACTTTCTTCTTCAATTTCAGTGTCGGTTTCGGCCTTATCAGACTCTCAAGCGATTTTGGAAGGAACACTTTGACTCCCAGCAGCTTGATCGCAGGAATAATCCTCATCAGAAGCGGCACGAACTCTTCCAATGAATATCTTAGCGCCCTTTCCGCCTTCCGTGCGATGTAGCGTCCCACCTCCGGGATAATGACAGAAAGATCCGTGAACGCTTTCAGAATCGCAAGCCGTGTCTGCGCGAACTCGTCCTTGGTAAGGACATCCGACAAGGAGCTTATCCCTCTCTCCGGAGCCTCCGCATCCTCGACCCCGAGATTCACATAGAACATCCCGTCCACATTCTCATCAACCGTCAGCACCGGCACGAAACGGGACTGGCGTATTGAATATGACGACAGCCAGGCGGCGATGCTCCCGGGAATCTCCCGTTCGCCCGGCCGGCCAAAGGCATAACGTTCATTATCAAAGAACATCCCGGTAAGGGGCCTGTGTGACACCAGACTGAGTTCCGGCACAAGCCTGCCCAAAAGGTAAGAGACCAACGCCTCCGCCTTGTTCTTGACGTACTTTCCGGACTTCCCTACCTTGAACCGGATCATCGTGTCCGGGATTATCGCATCCAGACTTTCAATCAGTGATGTCACCTCCGGGTCCACCAGGCAAGGAATCCATCTCACGGCATAATTTCCGTCCGCCAGGCGGACAATCTGCGGCGCGATGTCTCCGTTCGCCATCAGGTGCATCGAAGCCAGAAAGCCCTGATGCAAAGCGGCAACGCTCGGGGAATAGTCGGGAATGAAATCAGGATTGATCCCGGTGATTTCGCGCAGGACAGCATCCCCCTCTGCTTCATCGGACGCCTTCCCGTCCGGCGAACAGTTCATCTTCCAATCCAGAAACAGGTCGGACTCCAGCGACACGGCGGAATCGCCCGACAGCACATATTCAAAACTATTGCCGGCAAGCATCCGGGGCGGGAAAAGCATCTCCGGCGTGAGTTTCCCCTCGAAGAATCTGACAGCGTTGCCGCGGATCTTCCTCATCTGAGATGAGTATCGCTCCTTGAAGTCACCGTTCAGATCGAACGTAGGGTCGGCCGGAAGCAGCATAAGAATGACATCCAGCCTGTCCGACAGATGCGAGAAGTCAACTCTGCGGAACTCGGGCGCATTCCTGTTTACATCCTTGGCGGATTTCCTGAACTCGATAACGTCTTTGACTGACGGGACCGCAGCCGCCTTCACGGCATCATCCGCCATAACTCCGCGTTTCTTCAACTCCTCCAGCAAATCCACATTGTGGATCCTGAACACAAGGAAAGGGTTGTTGTCGATCTCCCGGCTCATCATATAGATGACCGCCGCCAGATGCTTGCACGGCACAGCCCAGTCCGGACAGCTGCACTGCATCTTGAAGTCAGTCCATTTTTCCGGGAAAATCCCGAGTCCGCACTCCGAAGCAATGTCCATAACCTCAGGATCCAGCTCATGCTTAAGCAGTTTCGCGACGATGTCCGGCCGTGCCATAATCCCCTGAAGAAGTTTTTCCACATCCTCCGGAAAGAACGGCGGCACAATGATGGTGACGGAATATGGCCTCGGCCTTCGTCCGCTGACCTTCGCACTGATGGCATTCCCGTTGACCTTTATCTCACGCACCGCCCCCGCCCGTGCATATGTTGCCCCGCGCGGGATCCTGTTCTCATAGTCTATGTGCGTCAGCGAAAGCAGCCATCTGTTCCCCCACCAAGTGTTTCCGAAACCTTTTGCCATAAGTTGATTTTCTTTTAGAAGCTGTTTGAATTTTATTGGAAAATTCCGCTAATGGTGTATCATAATTAAAAATCAGTAGTTTGATTGGAATATTTTTCATAACTTTATGAGTAACAATCCATTAATGTCATGGAACGATACCCGGCCAACCTTACTGACAAACAGTGGCAAGTTACTGAAAAAATCCTGCACCCGCAACAACGGAAGAGAAAGCATTCTCTCGGAGACATCATGAACGCGTAATGTATTGGGAGAAGACCGGTCCCCAGTGACGCATGCTTCCGAGGGATTTCCCTCCGCACGATGCCGTCTTCCATTACTTCAACAAGCGGAAGTGGGAAGGCGTGTTTAAGGAGCTCATGGACTCCATAAGCATCAGGTCTTCCCGCCACGTTGACACTGACCGCAGGATCGATGCCGACAAGGAAAAATGCCTTCTTGAAAAGCTGGCCAAGATGCGCAATATGGCTCTTTCGCCCGTGGTATGAGAACTACTTGCGGAAAAACGGTTCATTAGAAACACTTTTTCCCGACAGTCCCCTATTTTTTGCTTTGTCATTTCCGGATAAGTCAGTTGAAAATTTTCGGAAATATTGTATCAGAAACAATAAAAACAAATCAGCAAAGCTTTATAAACAGAATATTCCCGGAGCGCTAAGTGCGGCAGTTCCGGATTTCATTTCTTTGTGATAACTTTGCGGCGGTTTCACGTTATGGCATCAGGACGCAAGGACATACTTCTCGGGATGGTCAGGAACGGAATTCCGATGACTCTCGGACAGCAGATCCGGCTTACGGTTCTGCTGAGTCTGCCGGCGATAGCCGCGCAGGTTTCGTCCGTACTGATGCAGTACATCGATGCCGGGATGGTCGGGCATCTCGGGGCAAACCAGTCAGCCTCGATAGGATTGATCGCCACGACGACCTGGATAATGGGAGGTTTCACGTCCGGGACCTGCTCCGGATTCTCCGTCCAGGTGGCTCATCTTTGCGGAGCGCAGGATTTCAAGGGAGCGAGAGCCGTGATGAGGCAGGGACTTACGACGGTCTTTCTCATCGGACTTGTTCTCGCCGTGATCGGTGTAGGAATCAGCGGTCCGCTCCCCCGCTGGCTCGGTGGGACTCCGGAGATCAACGGGGACGCATCTGAATATTTCCGGATATATTCAACGTTCATTCCGATAGGAGCTGTCGGCTGGGCTGCGAGCGCCATGCTTCAGGCCAGCGGCAACATGAAGATTCCGAGCCTGATGTTCACCGGGATGTGCGTTCTGGACGTAGTGTTCAACTACATATTCATTTACATCTGCGACATGGGAGTGGCAGGGGCCGCGCTGGGGACAGGTGCTTCCGAAGTAGTCACCTCCGCATTCGTTGTCTGGTACATTCTCTGCCATTCCAAGGAATTGAACATCAAAGGAGAGCGGGCCACGTTCGTTCCTCAGCGAAAGACTTTGGGCAACGCCTGGGGCATCACCGCCCCGATGTGGCTCCAGAACATCATCATGAG
>CAVFMX010000093.1:0-32561 GCA_963623745.1 Bulleidia sp. | reverse complement strand
AACAACATTTTCCTTTCATCACGTAACCTCCCTGAGGTAAAGGTCATCACTGTTGACGAGATCAACACCTACACCATCATGAACGCCAATTCCATGGTGATCGTTGACGGTGTTCAGGATGTCCTCTCGGCCAGGGTCAGGGTCAACCGTTAAAAGCGCAAAGAGATGGGAATTTTAATCAAGCCAATAGTAACCGAGAAGCTCACGGCCCTGACAGACAAGCTCAACCGTTATGGCTTCATCGTTGACAGAGAAGCGAACAAGCTTCAGATAAAGGCCGCTGTAGAGCAGTTCTACAATGTGACTGTGAAGGACGTCAACACCGTGAACTATCACGGAAAGAGGAAGTCCCGCTACAGCAAGTCCGGAATGCTCCGCGGACGCGCCAATCACTACAAGAAGGCATACGTTACCCTTGCCGGTGATGACAAGATCGATTTCTACAGTAACATTTAAGGAGGGACAAGGCAATGGCAATCAGAAAATTCAAGCCGACTACTCCTGGTACCAGGAACAAGGCTATCAGTGCGTTTGACGAGATCACTGCCAAGAAGCCGTACAAGGCTTTGTTGGAACCTCTTAAGAGCACAGGCGGTAGAAACAACACCGGTCAGATGACCGTTCGTTACCGTGGCGGCGGACACAAGAGGATGTACAGAATCATCGATTTCCTCCGCAACAAGGACAACGTCAAGGCTACCGTGAAGACCATCGAGTATGATCCGAACCGTAGTGCCCGCATCGCCCTCGTCGAGTACGAGGATGGTGTGAAGAAGTACATCATCGCTCCTGCCGGAATCAAGGTGGGACAGATCATAGAGTCCGGCTCCGGAGTCGCTCCAGAGCTTGGTAACTGCCTCCCTCTCGCGGAGATCCCTGTAGGTACGCTCGTCCACAACATCGAGCTCCGTCCCGGTCAGGGTGCCGCGATGGCGCGTTCCGCCGGTACATTCGCGCAGCTTGCTGCCCGTGAGGGCAAGTACGCCATCCTTCGTCTGCCTTCGGGTGAGACCAGAATGGTGCTTGTGTCCTGCCGCGCCACCGTGGGAACCGTTTCCAACACCGATCATAATCTTGAGTCTTCCGGAAAGGCCGGACGCAGCCGCTGGCTCGGCCGCAGGCCTCACAACCGTGGAGTTGTCATGAACCCTGTCGATCACCCTATGGGTGGTGGTGAAGGTCGTGCTTCCGGAGGTCACCCGCGCTCACGCAAGGGTCTTCCTGCAAAGGGTTACAAGACACGTAATCCTAAGGCTACTTCCAACAAGTTCATCATCGAGAGAAGA
Organism: Bulleidia sp.; assembly: GCA_963623745.1. Classification (GTDB taxonomy): domain Bacteria; phylum Bacteroidota; class Bacteroidia; order Bacteroidales; family UBA932; genus Cryptobacteroides. The sequence goes on along the minus strand of CAVFMX010000093.1, from coordinate 31,275 downwards.
AAGAAGAAGTAATTAAACGGAATTAAACTTTAAGATTATGAGTCGTTCATTAAGAAAAGGTCCATACATCCAGGAAGCCCTGGAAAAGAGAATTCTTGCTATGAATGATGGTAGCAAGAAGAAGGAGGTCGTGAAGACCTGGTCCCGCGCCAGCATGATCTCTCCTGACTTTGTAGGCCACACTGTCGCAGTTCATAATGGAAACAAGTTCATTCCTGTTTACATCACTGAGAACATGGTGGGCCACAAACTCGGCGAATTCGCGCCGACCAGAACATTCAAAGGCCATTCGGGCAACAATAAGTAGTAATTATCAAAAGAGAATTCATTATGGGAGCTCGTAAAAGATTAATGGCTGAGAAGTTCAAGGAAGCCAAAAAGAATACGGCAATAGCCAAGTTGAATGATGTCCCTACATCTCCACGCAAGATGCGTCTTGTCGCTGACACCGTGAGAGGTGTGGAGGTAAACCGTGCGATTGATCTTCTTCATTTCTCGAAGAGGCAGCCGTCCATCCGTCTTGAGAAGCTTCTCCGCAGCGCCATCGCCAACTGGGAAGCCAAGAATCCGGATCAGACAAAGGAGCTGGACAATGGCAACGTTTATGTCAAGACGATCATGGTGGGAGAGGGCCGCACGCTCAAGAGAATCCGTCCTTGTCCTCAGGGCCGCGCCGGAAGGATCCGCAAGCGTTCGAACCACGTCACCATCATTCTCGACGTCAAGAAACCAACAACAGTAGAGGAGAACAAGTAATATGGGACAGAAGACAAATCCTATTTCTAACAGAATCGGTATCACCCGTGGTTGGGACTCTAACTGGTGTGGTGGTAACTATGCTGAGAAGATCGCTGAGGATTATGAGATCCGCAAGTATCTGACCAACCGTCTTGCCAAGGCCAGCCTCTCCAAGATTGTCATCGAAAGAACCCTCAAGTTCATCACCGTGACCATCCACGCCGCAAGGCCGGGATTCATCATCGGTAAAGGCGGGACCGAGGTTGACAAACTCAAGGAAGAGCTTAAGAAAGTCACCAAGAAGGACGTTCAGATCAACATCTTCGAGGTGAAGAGGCCTGAGGTTGACGCCCACATCGTCGCTGACAGCATCGCCCGTCAGATCGAGGGTCGTGTTTCCTACAGAAGGGCAATCAAGATGGCGATCGCTTCGACCATGAGGGTTGGTGCCGAGGGCATCAAGATCCAGATCAGCGGCCGTGTAGGCGGAGCTGAAATGGCAAGAAGCGAGATGTTCAAGGAAGGTCGTACACCTCTGCACACATTCCGTGCTGACATTGACTATGCTCTTGCTGTGGCAAGCACGAAGGTCGGCGCCCTCGGAATCAAGGTGTGGATCTGCAACGGCGAGCGTTACGGCAAGCAGGATCTTACTCCTAACACCGCAGCTGCCGCCAACGCGCAGGGCGGTTCACGTTCTTCACGCGGAGACCGTGGCGACCGCAGAGGAGGAGATCGCGGAGACCGTCGTGGCCGTGGAGGCCGCGGAGGCCGTCGTGGAGACCGTCAGTCCGAGTAGGAACATTCCTGCACATCATAACGTAATAGAGACAGTGACTGAAAAGTTGACTTTTCAGTCATTGTCTTTTTTGTGGATGTGAAAAAATCGCTATATATTTGCGACAACTTCATTGTGTGTTGGGGCTTGCAGCGCAACCAATATGACAGAAAGAGAACAGATCAGGCGGATCCGGCAGGGAGACAGAAAGGCGTTTGACTTTCTTTGCAGGGAATCTTATGCCGCCTTTATCTCTTATGCCAGAATGTTTCTGCCGACCGATGGGGCTGAAGATGTCGTTCAGGACGTTTTGCTGAACGTGTGGAGCGGCCGCGAGAAACTGATGGAGGACAGTTCGCTTCAGAATTATATCCTGCGCTCTATCTACAACCGGGCGATGAACAGGCTTTCCAAGGACAGGTCAGCGGCCGATTACCGGCAGTGGTACAGAATGACGATAGCTTCTCTCACAAGCTTTTATTGCGATCCGGAGAACAATGACTCTCTCCGCCGGTTGTACTCAATGGATTTGAGGAACAAGATTGACAGTGCAGTGATGGCGTTGCCTCCGAAATGCCGTGAGGTGTTCAGGTTGAGTTATATGGAACACAAATCCACAAAAGAGATCGCCGCTGAGCTCGGGATTTCGACAAGCACGGTCTCCAATCATATTCATAATGCCCTTATGGTTCTGAGAGACTCATTGGGTACGGCCTTGATGATGTTTTTTCTGCACATTTTAAGGTAAAAACTATACCGGCAAGGCGCATAAAAGAATTTTTGACATAAATTTAAACAGATTCTTAGGCAGTCAAGGGAGGTTGTCTGTAATATAGATGTATAGATAAGATTCTTCAAAATCATGTCGGAACTGCCATACGATCTTTTAAGGAAATATCTCGATGGAGAGACGGATGCCTCCGAAAACCGTCAGCTGATAGAATGGTTGCTTGAGGATGAGGGCAACGGGCGTGTTTTTGCGGACACCCTGTCGGTCGTCAGTGCCGTCCGCGTTGCGGGTGACGGGCGGTTTGAGTCCAGACGGGCGGCTTTCCTTGACCGTCTGAAACGGAACCTTGACAGGCAGGAGGCTGAAGTGTCCCGGAAAAGGCGTAGGAGAATCGGCCGCTTTTCTGTCATCGGTGGAGTGGCTGCGGCGTTGGTCGCTTTGTCGGTGTTTCTCTTTGCTTCAGGACAGGATCATCCCTATCACGCTCCGCAGACCTATGCGTCATTTTTCAACACGGGCAATGATTCTGACATCATCACTCTGCCGGACGGCTCGGCAGTCTGGATCATGAGCGGATCCTCCTTGCGTTATTCTGCGGAAGCCATCAATGGCGGGACTCAGAGGACGGTCTATCTTGACGGAGAGGCGTTCTTCGATGTCGCCAAAGACACGCTTCATCCGTTTGTCGTGAAGACCCCGACCCTGTCTGTTGTGGCGGTGGGCACACGGTTCAATGTGAGAAACAAGGATGGCGGAGATGTCGAAGTGATGCTGGAGGAGGGAAGCGTAAGACTGCGTAATCCACAGGGGGTGAATCTTATGCGGCTTCTTCCAAATCAGACGGCGAAGTTGGACGGCAAGAGCGGTGACATATTCATAGAGCAACGCTATGTACAGTCTGAAATCCGGCTGAAATACAATGTCATTTCCCTTACTGACGCGACAATGGAGGAGATCGTCGGGAACATTGAAAAGTCATACGGCGTGAAGATAATCGTGGGAAAGGTTCCGGATGAGAACAAACGCTACAATTTCAGTTGCCTTAAGAGTCGTGGAGCCGACGAGGCCATGGACATTCTGTCTCATCTGACCGGAGCGGAGTGCAGACTCGGTGACAGATGAGATTCATCGCTTAACACTATAATAAAACCAAGTTTAACCAATTAAAGAATCATTTATGAGATTTAAGCTTTACAGATGGGTTTCCCTGTGCGTGGCTTTTTGTGTGGTGGGGGTGCTTTTGCAGCATCCTGCCGTCGCCGCGCCAAGTACCCAGAAAACGTATGACGTCAGCATTTCCGAAAGGAATGCTACGGTGAAAAGGATAGCGGATGCCCTCACGAGGCAGACAGGAATCCTGTTCTCATATGACGCGGAACTGACGGGGATGTCTCTTGGAGACATAGAGGTCAGCCGTAAAAACACAAGCCTTGGCGATATTCTGGACGAAATTTTTGTTCGGACCGGGGTTTCATATTCCATTGTCGGAGAAACCGTTGTGCTGAGACAATCCAAATCTTCGCAAGGCGGTAAGCGTACATTGACGGGGCAGGTCAGCGACGCTTCCGGACTTCCTGTGCCCGGAGCTGTTGTCATGATCGCCGGCCAACAGGGCGGTACGGTGACGGACGGTGCCGGTAAATTCTTGATCTCCGGACCGGGAGAAGAATTCACGGTGACAGTGCAGTGTCTTGGTTATGTTGAGAAGAGTCAGGCTGTTCCTGCCGCAGTCAACCAAATCACGGTGATTCTGGAAGATAACGCCCTTTCCATCGAGGAGACCGTGGTCGTCGGTTACGGTGTGCAGAAGAAAGTCAACCTGACCGGAGCGATTTCCACAGTGTCCTCGGGCAATCTGGAGAACAGGACATCGCCGACTCTCACACATATGCTTCAAGGTTCTGTGCCGGGTCTCAATGTCACCACAAGTTCCGGCCGCCCGGGCAATTCGGCGAGCATTAACATTCGTGGAATCAATTCCATCAACGGAGGTAATCCTTTGGTTCTCATTGATGGCGCGGAAGGTGATCTGTCAAGGGTGAATCCTGCGGATGTTGAGTCTGTTTCCGTGATCAAGGATGCTTCGGCCGCCGCGATTTATGGTGCGAGGGCATCGTTCGGTGTGATTCTCGTGACCACCAAAAACGGAGACGTGGCTGACGGGATGGCCACAGTGCGCGTGAACAGCCGCATCGGTTGGGAGGAACCCACGACATCCACCGAATTTGAGACAAGGGGCTATTATTCAGTCTATCTCAACGACTTGTTCTATCGTGCTCAAAACGGGACAAACTACACGTTCTACACTCAAGCGGACATGCAGGAACTTTGGGCGCGCGTGAATGACAAGACAGAGAATCCTGCCCGTCCTTGGGTTATGATCGACCAGCGTGACGGAAAAGACACTTACGTTTATTACGCCAACACGGACTGGTACCACGAACTGTTCCGGGACCGTCATCCAAGCCAGCAGCACAGCGTGTCGCTCAGCGGCGGCAACGCTCACGTGAAGTACTTCCTTTCCGGTTCTTATAACAGGGAAGAGGGTATTTTCCGCCGCAACACTGACAAACTGGACAAGTACAGTTTCCGTTCAAAGATTTCGTTCGACATCAACAAATGGCTCAATCTCAGCAATAACACGAGCTACTACAAGTCTCGTTACCGCTATCCGGGGCCAAGCAGTGTCAACACGGCGTTCTCATTGATGACGGTACATGCTCTGGCCAGTTATCCCGCTCACAATCCGGACGGGACAAGCATCGGTTACACGTCTTTTGCCAACAACAATTACGTGATGGACGGAATGCTCACCATTCTGGACAACCCCAACTACAAGAACGAGGACAACAACGACAATCTGTCAACAACCGCCGAACTCACGGTAAAGCCTTTGAAGTCCTTGGAAATCAAGGCGAATTTCACCTACGCTCTGAATCAGTACCGCAACATGAACCGTGCGACCAACACGGAGTACTCCCGCTATCCGGGGGAGACGGTACAGGTCACCAACTCCAGATCTGTGGACAATCTTTACGAGTCGTTTGAAACCCAGCATTACTATGCCACGAATGTCTATGCGACTTGGACAGAAAGTTTCGCGGAGGCTCATAACTTCAAGGTCATGGCCGGTTTCAACTGGGAGACCAAACATTACAAGGATGTCTCCGCGAAAGGCTACTATCTGATGAGCGAGACGCTCAACGACTTGAACCTCATTGGTTCGGATGCGGACGGAAACAAGAGGATGGAGACTGCGGGAGGACAGAATGAATATGCTCTCTCAGGTTTTTTCGGACGACTGAACTATGACTACAAAGGTCGCTATCTCTTTGAGGCCAGCGGCCGTTATGACGGTACCTCGCGTTTCGCCTCCAGCCATCGTTGGGGTTTCTTCCCATCTATGTCCGTGGGCTGGAGAATCTCCGAGGAGGGCTTCTTTGAGCCTTTGAAGGATGCGATGAACAACCTCAAGTTGAGATATTCATACGGAAGTCTTGGCAACCAGTTGGTCGGCTACTATGATTATGTCCGTAAAATTTCGGTAGGTACCGGCTCTTACACCTTTGGCACAGGATCTAAACCGACCATTGCGACAATCGGTGCACCTGTGGCTTCCGACCTGACTTGGGAGAAAACTTTCCAGCACGATCTCGGACTTGACGTTTCATTTCTGGATGACCGCCTTGTGTTCACGGCGGATGCGTACATCCGTGACACAAAGGACATGTTGACCTCCGGTGTCGCCCTTCCGGCTGTTTACGGAGCCTCCTCTCCAAAGATGAACGCTGCGGATCTGCGTACAAAGGGCTATGAACTTCAGCTTTCCTGGAGAGATGGCTTCACGTTGTTCGGAAAGCCGTTCAATTACTCCGCCACAGCCAGTTTCAGTGATTACTACACGGAGATCACCAAGTTTGACAACCCTGACCGTTCATTCGCCAAGACCTACTATGTAGGAATGCGTATGGGTGAGATCTGGGGGTATCACACCGGCGGACTTTTCAAGACTGATGCCGAGGCTGCGGCTTATGAGGTTGACCAGACATTTGTCAACCAGGCCATCATCTCGGCGGCCGGGGATGAACGGGGACTTCATGCCGGCGATGTCAAGTTCCTTGACCTGAATGGAGACGGAGTTGTGAATCAGGGTAAGAACACGGTTGATGATCCGGGAGACCGCACCATCATCGGCAACAGCCAACCACGCTACAATTATGGCCTGAACCTCAGTTTCCAATATCTTGGTTTTGACCTTGGAGTCTTTTTCCAGGGCATCGGCAAGCTGGACTGGGCTCCAGCCACCAACAACGTCTTGTTCTACGGTCCGTACGCCCGTCCATACGCCACTCTCCTTCCGAAGGATTTCCACAAGATGATCTGGAGCGAGGACAATCCTGACGCTTATCTGCCGCGTCCGAGAGGTTATGTCGGACTCGGCTCAAACCGTGAGTTGACCGTTCCGAGCGACCGTTACCTTCAGGACATCAGCTACTGCCGTCTTAAGAATGTGACATTCGGCTACACCGTGCCGAAATCACTTACGGACAAGATCGGTATGGGTCCGGTCCGCTTCTATTTCTCGGGCGAGAACCTTCATTACTGGTCTCCGTTCAAGAAGCACTCGAAATACATTGACCCTGAAATGGCTCAGACCAACAGTACCAACAGGATCTACCCTTGGCAGAGGTCGTTCATGTTCGGTGTCGATCTAACTTTCTAATCTTTGGAGGAATACGATATGAAAAAAAGTATATTGCTTATTGCGGCGGCCTCTCTTCTCGTGGTGTCATGCGACTTGGACAAACAGCCTTTGGCCCAGTTGTCACCGGACAGCTTCTTCTCGACCAGAAGCGAGCTTGATGCGTTCGCCAATAATTTCTACTCAAATTTTCCGGGGGAGTCGGTTTATCAGGAAGAATCAGACTTCATCATAAAGAACTCCCGTTCTGACTGGATGCGCGACGGACGTTCGGTTCCGGGTTCCGGCGGCGGCTGGACATGGACGGCGTTGAGGGATTTCAACACACTCATAGAACTCTCGTCAAACTGCAAGGATGAGAATGTGCGCAATGAATATGTCGGAGTGGCGCGTTTCTTCAGAGCTTGGTTCTACTTCGAGAAGGTCAAGCGGTTCGGGGATGTGCCGTGGTACGATCACCAGCTCGGTTCCGCTGACCAGGATCTGTACAAGCCTCGTGATTCCAGGGAACTGGTGATGTCAAACGTGGTGGAGGATCTGGATTTCGCCATTGCCAATCTGCCGGTGAGCCATTCCGTGTACAAGGTCACTAAATGGACCGCTCTGGCTCTTAAGAGCAGGGCTTGCCTGTTCGAGGGGACGTTCCGTAAATACCACGGAGTCAAATTGGAAGGACATTCCGCTGACTGGTACCTTGAACAGGCTGCCGCCGCCGGAGAGGAGTTCATCTCGACAAGCGGCTATTCAGTTTACACCGGAGGAGGTGTGGAAAATAGTTATCGCGATCTGTTCGCCAGCACCGATGCCGTCGGAACAGAGATGATTCTGGCCCGTGACTATGACCAGAACCTGTCCATAAAACACACGGGAACGTATTATACGTTGGGAAACTATGGCAATCCCGGCATGACCCGTAAGATGTTCTGCTCGTACCTTATGAAGGATGGTTCAAGATTCACCGACAAGGAAGGATGGGAGACGATGTCTTTCGTTGAGGAGACCAAGAACCGTGACCCGAGACTTTCCCAGTCCATCAGGACTCCCGGCTACAGGAGAATAGGATCGGACAAGGTCGAGGCTCCTGACTTCGGCCACACGGAGACCGGGTATATGCTTACCAAGTACATGCAGGGTGCCGATCTGAATGTGGATCTGTATGGCGCTTCCTACAACGATCTCCCTCTTTTCAGAAGTGCGGAGGTCTATCTCAATTTCGCTGAGGCGAAGGCTGAGCTGGGGACTTTGACGCAGGCTGACCTTGACAAATCCATCAAGCTTCTCAGGGATCGTGTCGGAATGCCGAACATGGATATGGCCGCAGCCAACGCTTCTCCTGACCCGTACCTTTTGGCGGAAGAGACCGGTTATCCCAATGTTTCCGGAGAGAATTCTGGTGTGATTCTGGAGATCCGCCGCGAAAGGGCGGTGGAGCTCTTTGACGAGAACTTCCGCTTTTATGACCTGATCCGCTGGAAGAACGGGCAGGCGATAACCCACAAGTTCCTCGGCATGTATTTCCCGGCTCCGGGAATCTATGACCTTGACGGGAACGGAACTCCTGATGTCTGCTTCTACACTGACAATGAGCCTTCCGGACTTTCCGCCGGTGTGGTGAGATGCAAGATAGGGGAGAGAATCTTTTTCACGGAAGGAGACCACGGCTATGTGGATGTCACACCTAACCTTCCCGGTGTCTGGAACGAGGATCGCGATTATTTCTATCCGATTCCGACGGATGAACTCAATCTGAATCCGAATCTTAAACAGAACCCCGGATGGACAAAATAGGTTCATAAGTCATGAGCAAGTACATCAAGATCTTATTGATTCTGACGCTTACGCAGTCCGCGCTCGTTGTCTCTTCCTGCGGAGGGGACAACGGGAAACCGGACGATCCGTCCGAAGATCCTTGGGGCTGGAATAAAGGCGATGAGGAAAAGAAGGATGAGGGATCGGACGGAGAACCATATTATCCCAAGGCATCAGGAAGTTTCAGGATCATGTCCTACAACATAGGCAGTTTCGGGAAGTACATCACCTCCGTTACCGACAATGTGGCGATGGTGGCCGAGATGATCAAGGAGGTGGAGGCGGACGCGGTGGCCCTCAATGAGCTTGACAGCGTGAACACCAGACACAACGTCAACGAGGTCGCGATCCTTGCCGAAGCCATCGGTGGGTGGCAGTGGCATTTCGGACGGGCTATGGCGTACCGCAACGGCGCATACGGCAACGGGTGCGTCGTACCTAAACAAGTTAAGATCGTGGAGAAGTACACGGTCGCTCTACCGAAAGACTCCGGTGCCGAGCAACGAAGCGTCGCGGTCATCGAGACCGATGAATATGTCATCGGAGCCGCCCATCTGGATCACACTTCGGCTGCCGCCCGGTTGGCGCAGGTGGCCGCTGTGAACGCCTGGGCCCAAGAGCGCTACATCAAATCCTCGAAGCCTGTCTTCTTTTGCGGGGACATGAATGCGTATCCTGATTCCGAGACGATCAGAACCCTTAAGGAAACCTGGGACATGTTGTCCTCCACTGAGAATTCCTTCTCTTCAAGGGTGCCGGGATCTTGTATTGACTACATATTCCATTACAAGAGTTCCGCTTCTGTGAAGCTGGTCGGAGCGCACTCCCTGACCAGATTCCACAAGGGAGATGTTACGATGGCATCGGACCATCTTCCGATTTATGTCGATGTGCAGTTTTAAAAAGTTGATATTCAATGAAAACAGATAAGATAATAGCCGTGACACTGTTGGCCGCTTTTCTCGGAGTGTCCTGCGCTGAGGAGTATGACTACGAGAAAAAGGAGCGACTTGCCTCGCCGGCGGTCGTGTCGCTCAATGTCCAGAACGTCGAGGACACGGTGGCTCTGATGTCGCCGAAAACAAAATCCTACACGGTGAACGTGACCGCGTCTTCCATCGCGGATGAGATGCTGTCCCTTACGATAGCGGCGGATCCTTCCCGCGTGTCCGCTTTCAACAAGGCGCACGGAACATCCTTTGACGCTGTTCCGGGAGATGCCTTTGAACTTTCCTCCAGCACTTTGATGCTGCCTCGTTACAACACTGCCTCTACGACGGCTCAATTGACCCTGAAGAGTTCCGCGATGCCGGAGGATGGATCTGTCAAAGTGCTGGCGCTTTCCATCACAAAGATTGAAGGCAAGGACAACATCTCGATGACCGCATCAGACAGCACCGTGTTCATCCTTTTCCGCCGCAAGGTTCTTCCTGCCTCCGGATTCGAATTAGGGACAGGAACGGAGGCAGATCCGTACATCATCCGCAATCAGCTCGAAATGATAAGTATGGTCAAAGGAATGAAGAGCGGCAAGACCTGTTTCAAGCTGGATGCCGACGTGGACATGTCTGACTATGAGGACTGGACTCCGTTGAACGCTGTTTCTCCTTATGACATGGTGGTGGATTTCGACGGCTGCGGACACACCATAACAGGGTTCAGCTGTTCCTCGGAGGCGTATCCGAGCATGTTCGGGGTGTTGGTGGGGTCGTTCCGCAATGTCACGTTCGACAATCCTGTACTGACTGTCAGAAACTCAAGCGCCGGCCTCCTTGGCGCGCAGAGCGGTACGGCTGAAGTGCCTGCCGAAATCAGTAATGTGACGGTCAATAATCTGGTGATCAACGTGAACGGGACTACCGAAGGTGTCGGAGGCCTTGTCGGGCGCGCGATAGCGACCACATTCTCGGACATAAATCTCTCTGCAGACATTACGGATGCCGACAATGACGGGAAGGCGCCTGACTCGGTGGGCGGCGTGGTAGGTGTTGCCGCCGATGTTCCGTCCTCGTTCACGAACGTACACACTTCCGGTTCCGTTACTGGTTCCAAGCGTGTCTCCGGACTTGTCGCCCACATTGCCAAAGGGAACGACAATGTCACAATCGAAAAATCATCTTCAGCAATGAACATCAATGCTTTCGGAGAAAATGCAGGAGGATTGGCCGGTTATGTCGAGGGAGAGTATCTTACTATGAGTGACAGTCATTCTGCCGGTGAGGTCGTCAACAATGGCAACTATGCCGGAGGTCTGATAGGCTCTTTGGCCGGTTTCTCCACAATCAGCAGATGCTATGTCACCGGGAATGTTTTCGCCAAGGGTGGAAATCATATAGGAGGCTTGATCGGAAACGCCACGAGAACGGATGGCGGCACGACGGTCGAGGACTGCTATGCTACAGGCAATGTCGTGTTGACCGGAACCAAGGGTCGTATCGCAGGAGGCTTGGTCGGATGTATAGAGAACAAGACGGATTTCACGATACGCAGGTGCTATGCCTCTGGCGATGTGTCCTCTCTGACTTCCGTGGTCGGCGGTCTTGTGGGTTTCGCCAAGTCCGGCGCTCCTCTGACGGATGACATAAACTTCAAGATGGAGCATTGCATCGCCTGGAACAAGACTTTGACAAACAAGGTTGGCAACACATGGAGCTCCGGTGGAATCATCGCCGTGTCAAACATCGTCAACACCCTGACCGGTAATTACCGTCGTCCGGACATGGTTCTGAATGACACTGACGGGAAGACGCTTTTCGATTGCGCGGACTCTTCTCCGAGCGCTCCGCTTTCTTATTGCGGTGACCCAAAGTACTATTACCCGTACCACGGAGCCGCCGCGCCGGCCGGATCCACAATCTCGTCTGTCGCCAAATCGATAGGTTGGCCGGAAAGTGTCTGGGATCTGTCGGGTGACGAGCCTAAGTTGAAGTAAGACATTCAAGGAGTCATGAAACGGCTGTTGTCAATTTTGTTTGTTGCCTTGATGCTGGTTCCTTCTTGTGGAGGAGGTGGCGTTTCCAAAGAAGATCCGGACAACCCTTACATCTGGGGCGGAGGCGATAAGGACGAATCCGGGAATGACGGGAAGTCGTACTATCCAAAGGCGGAGGGTTCTTTCAGGATTATGACCTACAACGTGGGTGCGTTCTGCAAGTACATCTCCGCCATGAACCAGAACATTGACCTTGTCGCAAAAATCATAAAGGAAGTCGAGGCGGATGCTGTCGGGCTCAACGAGCTTGACAGCATGAACACCCGTCACAATGCCAACCAAGTGGCGATTCTCGCAAGTGAACTTGGGAACTGGCAATGGTATTTCGGCAAAGGGATCAACTATCGTGGAGGGTCTTACGGCAATGGTGTGGTCGTGCCTAAGGGTGTCGGCATCGTGGAGAAGTACACGGTGCCGCTCCCTAACACGACTGACTACGAGTCCAGAAGCATCGCTGTCGTGGAGACCGACAGGTATGTGATCGCCGCATCGCATCTGGATCATTCTTCAGAGGAGTATATCCAAAGTCAGATCCAGGCGGTGAACGCCTGGGCGCAGTCACGGTACAATAGTTGTGACAAGCCGGTCTTTTATCTTGGGGACATGAACGCGGTGCCTTCATCAGACGCGATAAAGGCGCTTGAAGTCTGTTGGGAGGTCATCTCAAGTAAAGAGAACACCGCCTATGGAACCGCTCCTGCAACGAAATGCATCGACTACATATTCCATTATAGGAAATCGGCTCCGGTGCAGGTCGTCGGAAGCCATACGATCAGCAAGACCTATTGTGGAGATGTCTCGAAGGCTTCCGATCATCTTCCGGTGTATGTGGATGTCAAATTTTAAAAACTGATAGTATGAAACATTTTCATGTGATGATGTTTGTCGCCGTCTGCTCCGCTTCGCTTCTTGGGTGCGGACAGGGAAAGACGGCCCGTCCTGCAACAAGCGAGGTTTATAAGAAGGCGGACGGGGTGACACGTCTGGTGCAGTATAATGTGGGGGCGTTCTCCAAGGAGATAGAGAACAGCATCCCTATGGTGGCTGCCATGATGAAGGAACTCGGTGCTGATGCGGTGTCGGTCAATGAGCTGGACAGCTGCAACGCCCGTCATTCCAATTTCCAGCTCGCTGACTTCGCGGATGCTCTGGGAGGGTGGAACTTCCGCTACAGCAGGGCGATGCCTTACCGCGGCGGAGCGTACGGGATCGGGGTCGTCGTGCCGGAGGACATTCTGGGCGGCTTTGCGATTTCCCTTCCGAAGGGGGAAGGCTCAGAACCGAGGGCTTGTTGTGTTGTCGAGACGAAGGAATATGTCCTCGCCTCTACCCATCTGGACTACCGTTCGGAGTCGGCGATGCTGGAACAGGCCCGCATCATCAATGCGACTCTTAAAGAGAAGTACGGCTCCGTGAAGAAACCGGTGTTCCTTTGCGGAGACATGAATTCCACGCCTGAAAGTGCCGTTCTGGCGGAGCTGGCGAAGGAGTGGGATGTTCTGTCCTGCGCCAAGCCGTCGATTTCGGCCAAGAATCCTCAAGACTGCATAGATTTCATACTTGCGTTGAGGAACGGGGCAAAGTATGAGGTGGCCGGTTCTGAGGTTCCCACCGAATTCAAGGACGGGGATGTCACCGTTGCATCGGATCATCTTCCGGTGTTCGTGGATGTCCGGCTTTAGAGGGCGGCTCTTCTGCAATAATAAATCAAGCCATTCCATACACGCAAAAAAGAGAGTCATTGACCGGCTTTTTGCAAAAATGGAATGGCTTGTAACGTTATAAGGCAAAAAATAATGTAAATTTGCATCCTGAAGGAACTACTAAATCACAATAACACTATGGGTGAATCCAGAAGAAGTTTTCTAAAGAAATCGGCGGCGGGACTGGCATTGTTCACGATCCTGCCACGTAATGTGTTGGGCGCCATGGGCGGGGACAAGAAGTATGTCGCGCCGAGCGATCAGCTGACACGTGGAATTATCGGTACCGGCGGCATCGGAATGAGCAGCCTTCATTTTGCCAGCGATGAGCGTTGCCGTCTGGTCTCTGTCTGCGATGTGGACAGGATCCACCTTGACAACGCGCTCAATAAAGGTGTCGAGAAGTTCGGCACGAAGCTTCAGGCCTACACGGACTGGAGGGATCTGGTGCACGATCCGAATGTGGACATCGTCCACATCGCCACACCGTCCCATTGGCACGGAATCATGGCCGTGGAGTCCTGCAAGGCAGGGAAGGACATTTTCTGCGAGAAGCCGATGACAAGGACTATCGGAGAGGGTCAGAAGGTCGTGGAGGCGGTGAACAAGTACGGAAGGATCTTCCGTCTGGACACTTGGTTCCGCTTCAAGGACACTTTCTACGGTCTCGGAACCACGGTCGAGCCGCTTAAGAAACTCGTGCAGAGCGGACTTCTGGGCTGGCCTCTGACGGTGAGGATCTCCGGAGCCACGGGCTTTACCTGGAAATTCTACTGGACCGGTAAGGAAAACCTTGTGCCTCAGCCTGTCCCTGCCGAACTTGACTACGACATGTGGCTCGGTCCGGCTCCTTACAAGCCGTACAACCCTCATCGTGTGCACCAGACCTTCCGCGGCTACTGGGACTACGAATCCGGCGGCCTTGGAGACATGGGACAGCACTACATCGACCCTGTCCAGTACATCCTCGGAAAGGACGACACCTTCCCTGTGAAAGTTGAGGTTGACGCTCCCCAGCAGCATCCTGACGCAGTGGGAATATGGCGGAGCATCACCTACACCTACGCCGACGGCTGCAAGATCATCCTTGAGGGCGAAGGCTTCGAGAGCAAGGGCAAGGTACCTTACATCGAAGGCCCTGACGGCAAGGTTTACAAGGGATTCGAATGCACGATCCCTAATGTGATGGATGTCATCAATTCGCTTCCCGACCCTGAGCCTCGCCACACGGATTTCCTGGAGTGCGTGAAGACCCGCCGGAAATTCGCTTTGGCGGAGGACAACGGTCACCACAGCTGCACGATCGTCAACATCGGAGCCTGCGCACTCAGGCTTGGCAGGACTCTGAATTTTGACCCGGACAAGCAGGTCTTCATAGGCGACGACGCGGCCAACCAGCTCATCAATCAGCCGATGCGTGCCCCTTGGGGTTCGATGATTCTCTAATATATTACAGAATATGAAGAAGTTAATTACATCCATACTATTCCTTGCGGCTGCCTTGACCCTTGGTGCCCAGGACGCAAGGCAGAGAACAGTTGAAACCGTTGTCGCAGATGTGCTTGCGGCCATGCCGGCAAACAACGCGGCCGATTTCAACGCACAGATAGCAGACCTTGCCGCCGCAGCTCCGGCATCGGTGGCGGAGACCGCAAAAATGCTCAAGCCCGCCGGTGAAGGCGTGAGGAACAATCTTTATGAATATGCCCTCACAGGTCTCGCAAGCTATGCTTCGGCGAATCCGCAGTGCGTGGACAAGGTCCGCGAAGGATTCGTTCAGGCCATCAAGGCCACGGCGGACAGCAACAGCAAGGCACTCCTGCTGAATCTGCTGCGTCAGATAGCCAAGCCTGCAGACGCCCGACTGTTCAAGGAATATGTCAGCGAACCCGCTCTCGCCTCCACGGCCGTGGGCGCTCTCGTGGACATTCCGGGGACGGAAGATTTGATTCTCGACCTTGTGAAGGAAGGCACGGCTGACAGGAAGTTGCTGGCTGCCGCAGCGGCCGAGAAAGGCATCGCTGCTGCGGAGCCGTACATTCAGGGATGGGTCATCCCGGCCGTCCAGAGTTCCGACAAGGGCGACAACGCCTTTCTTTCGGCTCTCGCCGCCATCGGCTCCGAGTCTTCCCTGAATGTTCTTAAAGAGAATTCGACTCCGGAGTATGCCGCTCTGGCCGTGAGGCTTGCGGACGGTTCAAAGAGCAAGGCCGTTGCGAAGGCCGCCAAGGCTCTGATGACCTCCGAGGTGTCCGCCTACAAGTCCGCCGGCGCGCTGGCGCAGATGAAGAACGACCCGGCGAAGGCTTTGAAGGTCGTGTCTGCCGCTTTGAAGAGCGATGACATCAAGTACAGGAACTCCGTGATCGACAACGCCACTTCGATTCTTGGCGCGGACAATCTGGTTCCGCTTTTCACAAAGAACTTTGCGAAACTGTCCTCTCCTGTCAAGGTGGATCTTCTCAACTGGTTTGGCGACAACAAGGTGTCTTCCGTGTCTGACATCGTCCTCGGTTCATTCTCCGAGGGTGGGGACATTGCCGCAGCTGCCATCGCGGCAGCCGGGAAGATCGGTGGAGACAAGGCTGCCAAGGCTCTCGTGGGACAACTTGGCGGAGACAACAACGCTGCGGCTTTTGCTGCTTTGAAGTCATTCAAGGGTGACTGTCAGAATGATCTGCTTGCCGCTCTTGACGGAGCCAATGACAGCAAGACGCTTGGCAGCATCCTCGGCCTTGTGATGGCCAGAAGGATGACGGCGGCGGCTCCGAAGGTATATTCATTGATCGCTTCCAATGATGCTGAGACTTCAACTCTTGCCAAACTTGCGCTTGCTGACATTGTCGGGGTTCAGGACATTGACAAGGTCGGAGCTTTGCTTGACAATGCTTCCGCGTCGGATCTTGCCGCGGCACAAAAGGCTTTGATCGCCGCAGTGCACACTCTTGCTCCGGCTGAGCGGTACGCCAGGGTAAGCGCTCTGATGAGCAAATCAAAGAACTCCGCCGCCTACCATCCGGTTCTTGCCGCCACCGGCGCAGACGAGGCTGTCAACGACCTTGCCGCCGCCTACGGGTCCGGTGACAAGTCCGCTTTCGAGTCATTGTTGGCGATCGACAACTTCAAGGCGGCTCCGGTTCTTGTCAAGATCGCCGGGTCGGACGCAAACCTTGCCGACAAAGCTGTGAAAAGGTATTCTTCGCTTGTCTCGCGGTACGAGACAGACATCGACAAGAAGCGCATCGATTTCGCCAAGGCTCTGGAGCTTGCGCAGACTCCTGCGGTGAAGAAGTCCATCCTTGGCTCTCTTGCATCCGTGCCGACGATGAAGGCGTTCCTGCTTGCCGGAAAGTATCTGGATGACAATGATAAGGGTGTCAAGCACACCGCTGCCGAGTGCGTCAGGACAATCGCTTCCAAGACCAAGGAAGAGATCAACTATGCCGACCTCAAGTCCAATCTTGACAAGGCGGTCGTGATCTTCAAGGCTGCCGGCGGTGCTGATGACGGCTATGCTGTCGATGAGATCGGCAAGATCCTCGGCGAGGCCGAGCCTTCTCCGGTCTCTCAACTGACCGAAGAGGAGAAGAAGCAGGGTTTCGAGATGCTGTTCGACGGAACGGATCTGGACAAATGGCAGGGTGACCTTGAGGGTTACACTCCTGTCAACGGAACAATCTATGTGTCAGCCAACTACGGCAGTACAGGCAATCTCTACACCAAAAAGGAGTACCGCAACTTCGTCTATCGTTTCGAGTTCTGCTTCCTTCGTGAGGGCGTGAACAACGGTGTGGGCGTTAGGACTCCGATGGGGGTTGACGCCGCCTACGATGCGATGTGCGAGGTGCAGATTCTTGACCACGACGCTCCGATGTACGCCAATCTTCGCGAGTATCAGGTTCACGGTTCTGTCTATGGTGTGATTCCCGCCAAGAGGATTGTCCATAAGCCTCTCGGAGAGTGGAGCACGGAGGAGATCCGTGTGGAGGGCGACAACATCAAGGTGACCGTCAACGGCGAGGTCATTCTGGAAGGCAACATCCGCAAGGCCTGCAAGGGGCACAATGTGGCTCCGGACGGCGGCAAGAAGAATCCTTACACGGTTGACCACAAGAACCATCCGGGAATGTTCAACAGGAAAGGTTACATCTCGTTCTGCGGTCACGGAGAGGGTCTGAAGATCCGCAATGTCCGCATCCTTGACCTCGGGGACAAGAAATAGACCTTGACATAAATAAGAAGAGGAAGCCTCCGTTCTGAATTTTGGCAACGTGCAAAATTCAGGTTGGAGGCTTCCTCTTCTTTGTGCTGCCTGGTGGATAGGTGTGGCCGAAGAAGCGGTTGCGTCTGTTACAGATCCACCGAATGGGTGAGTTTGCCGTCGGTGTCGTAGATCCTGACGGCGATTTTCCTGGCGCTTACCGTGATTTCCATCCTCTGCCACTGGCCGTTGGTGATGACCGGGAATGAGGCGTCAGTCGAGCCGGCTTTGCGGAAGGAATATTCATGTACGTGTCCGCTGAGCATCAGATCGACTCCGGCGTCGTTCAGGACAGGCAGGAACTTCTGCGAGATGTTCAGATTGCCGTGCCACGCATCTTCGACCTGCGGAGGAATGTGGCAGAACGCGATCCGTTTTTCGGCGTTCTTCCAGTCGTCGCTTTCGACAACGCTCTTGAGCCATTCCGCCTCCTGGTTGAGGTAAGGCTCGGAGCAGAGCCTGCCCTGATTCTCGATGTCGCTGTCCGCCTTGTCCTCGCCGCAATCCATCACCAGGAAGAAGAACTTTCCGTACTTGAACGTGTAGTAAGGCCCGTGTTCCGGGAAGTCGAAATATTCAGAGATCCTGAGAGCCTCCTTGCCTCTGTACTCGTGGTTGCCGCGGGCCATGAAGAGGGGGATCTCGTCCGCGAACAGGTCGCTGGCCGGCTTCAGATAGTGCTTGATGATCTTGTCGCTGTACGCAAGTTCCGAGGTCATGTCCCCGTTGAACAGGACAAAGTCGAAGGTCCTGTTCCTCTCCTTGTCGGCGAAGAGTCTGCGCAGAAGCGAGTCTTGCGCGTGCACATCGTTGACGACGGCGAACTTGACCTCGTCGTAGCTTTCCTTCAGGGTCTTGGCCTTCGGCAGATCGACCATGTAGGCCGGCGCACCGGAACTTTTGCCGTAGACCGGATTAAAGTTGTTATGGTAGTTCTGCACGGCCGTCATCATCACTCTGTAGCGGTAGCTTGTGCCGGGTTCGAGTCCGTCCACCGTCACCTTGTGGATCCTGCCGATCGGCTTCAAGCCGTGGCCGCGCATGTCGTAGTATTTCGGTCTCTCCTTGTAGTAGATGTTCTCCTCGTTGTCCGGAGCGATCTCCACCCATGCCACAGCGTCCACATCCGTGATCCACATCACCGTGAAGCTGTCCGTTGTCACATTCTGAAGATAAGGTCCGCAAATGATCTTTGCGCTGACCGGTCTGACGGGGTCTCCGGCCTGTTGTCCTGTCACGTCGGCGGCATGTCCGTTTTCCGCGTTATGCGCCCCGGCCAGAATCGGCAGCACCGCAAGAACCGCTGCCAAAAGGTGCTTTTTCATATTCTTGAAGTTTGACTGTTTGTCTCATTGACCGGATTATCTGAAGGAGCGCAAGTGATTTTTGAACGATGAACAAGAGTCATCTTCGACAAATCGTGACAGCTTCCATGCTGACCCGGCAGATTACAAATTTACTCTGTTTTTGCCGAAAGAACAACATTTTCGGAGGATTGTTCAGGTTGTTCGGTACTCTCTCCGACAAAGTCTTTAGGCAGGACTCCGAAATGTCTGAGGAAACATTTTGCAAAGTAGGACGGGGTGTTGAACCCTACCATGTAGCAGATCTCGTTCACCTTGTACTTCTGCTCGACCAGAAGGCTGGCAGCCTTGCGCAGACGCATTTCCTTTATGAAATTGTTCGGGGTCATTCCGCAGGCCTCCTTCGTCCGTTCAAACAGGACGGAACGGCTTAGGTGCATCTGCCCTGCCAGGTCGTCCACCGAGAAATCCATGTCCGGAATCCTTACGGAAACTATGTCGCTCAGCTGTTGGAGGAACACCTCGTCGCCCTTCCCCTGCACCGTGCTTCTTAACGTGACGTACGGACGTTTGCTGAAACTGTCCCAGATCATTTTCCGTTTGTCGAGGATGTTGTTGATCTGCGTGATGAGATATTCAATCTCCACAGGCTTTTCGAGGAAGATGTCAGCTCCCTTGCCTATGCCATTGAGTTTGAGGTTAAGATCATCGCTGCTGGAAAGGAGTATGATTGGAATATGACAGAAGCGTTCCTCGTTCCTCAACTCGCCACATAGATCAATTCCTACGGCTGCATCGCTGATTATCAGGTCAATACGCCCCCCCCTATTAAGGATTTGCCGTGCTTCGGCAGCGTTCACGACCGTACGGATGTCCTGATAGTGGCGGGTGAGGGCGAGCGACAGAAATTCCCTCATCCGGGCATCTGGATCGATGACCATTATGCTGATTTCTCGTGGTTTGGTAGCGTTTTCTTCACGCATCATCGTTGTTGTCGCGCCACCTTCGGAGATTTTTTCTATCTCGGCGGCGATGTGCCGGTACTCACCTCCCATCGGCACGGAGACATCTCCTACATCCTTTTTAAGACCTTCGATGCTGTTGTGCAGGAATTTAAGGATTTCATGAGTGATGACATGGAGTTTGCCGCTGCTGCTCTTGATGATGGCGGCGTTCTTTTTCGCCCTTTCGGAAAGCCCTTTCTCGGCAAGAATCTCATCCACGGGACCGTTGATGAGCATGACCGGAGTCCGGATGCCTCTTGCTATGTCAGTGAACAGTTCCAGTTCCGTCTCTAACCTGACCCGGTCCCTGTCGCGGCGGATCCGCTCATCCTTGTTGATCTTCCGCTCCCTCCTGTACTCCATAAAGAACTTGGAAAAACAGATGAACAATGAAAGAATGACTGATGAATATGCCAAAATGGCCGCCGTACAATTGTACCAAAATGGGCTGACTTTTATTATTGTGGGCAATTCGGCACTCCACACTCCGTCATTGTTGCATCCGGAGACGAGCAGGGTATGCTTTCCTCTGCCAAGTCCGGTCAGAGTTATTCCGTTGTCGTTGTGATCAGATTCATTCCACTCTCCGTCATCAACCCGCCAGCGGTACCGGTTCTTGCGCGGATCCATGTAACTCAACACGGACATCTTAAGCTTCAGTGGTTTATGGCCGGTTCTCAGATTTATCCGCCCGGTTTTTCTGGCGGACCTCCTGATCTCTTCCGCCTTGTCGCCCGAGTCGCCGTAAGCCACATCGCTCAGGTAAAGTCTGGGCGTGACACTGTTTGTCTTAATCTCATCGGGTCTGAAATAGTTGAACCCGCCGTTTGTGCCGAGGAAGATCACCCCGTCGGATGTCAGCACACCGGAATTGTTGTTGAAGGCATTGGCGCTCAAGCCGTCTCCGGTTCCGAAAAGTTTTGCTTTCTGAGTCCGCGTGTCGTATTGGACAAGTCCTGTGTTTGAGCTGATCCAAAGGTTGTCATTTTCGGCGATGATGTTATAAACTGTCTGGTCGGCTGAAAGCACTCCTTCGCTGACCACGCACAGAACTTCTCCGGATTGCGTGTCGTAACGGATCAGTCCGTTACCGGCCGTGCCGAGCCAGATGGTGTTCTGGACGAATTCCATTGACAGAATCTTTTCGGGGAGAGTTCCGCCGGTGATCGGCCTCACTATCGCGCCGGTCTTCGGGCTGTATTTCATCAATCCGCCGTTTATGGACGCGAACCAGATGTTCCCTTGAGAGTCTCCACGGATGTCGATGATGTCGCTGTTGAATCCAAGGTCAAGTATCTGGCGGAACCGTTCTCCCTCCTTGACGGTGATTCCGGTCTTCGTGCCTATCCACAGCCTATCGTTGACATCCTTGAACAAAGCATAGACGCTGGCGGAGCCGCCGGCTTTTTCTTCGTTCAGCTTCTGCCAATTCATCGTCTTTCCGTTTTTTGTGTCCAGAAAGTACAGTCCTCTGCTGTAGGTGCCGACCCAAAGTCCGTCATCTTCCTTCAACAGGGCGTGGATGTTGAGATTCGGAAAGTCCCGGTCAATCGTTTTTTTAAGACATGTCCCTGAATCCATGTGGTAAAGGAACAATCCGCCATCGTCGGTGCCGATCCAGAGTTTCCCGTCACGGTCCTCGCAGAACTTGCTGATCACCCTTCCTGTTCTGCCGGTCCTGTCCGTCATCGAGAAATTGAACAGCGAAGAACTCTTGTTGGTGTAGTTCACACCTCCGAAATAGGTCGCCACCCAGATCCCTCCCTCCTGATCCTTGACTATGTCATAGATGAAGTTGTCTGTGACACTCCTGTTCGAATTCGGCTCATAACGGATGTTCTCACATTCTCCGGACCTCATGTTGAAATTCACGATGCCGTTGTCGCATCCGTAGGAGATGATTCCGGGCTCGACTTCGGTGACAGTGTGGATTCGTCCCGTGTAGAGTCTTGTCCCGTTGTCAGCCGTGAGCTTATGGTTTGAGAACGTGCCTTTCTTCTTGTCGTAACGGAAAAGACCGTTCCCCCACCCGCCGATCCAGATGTTTCCCTGATAGTCCTCGCACAGACAGAATGCCGCGTTGCTTTCAATCTTTGCCTTGTCATCATAGATGTTGATTTTTGAGAACGAGCCCTTGTCCTCATCATACAGGTAGAGGTAGGAACTTGCGTTTACGCACCAGGTTCTCCCGCTCTCGTCACAGAGTACCGAGGTGATGTAGTCGGAGTCAATCCCGTACTTGTTGTCCGGTTCTCTTGATAAGCGGGTCAGTTTTCCGGATCTGATTTCATAGAGGAACAGACCTTGACCAAGGGTCGCTATCCAGAGCCGTTCTTTGTTGTCGATGCCCAAGCTCCTGACAAGCATGTTGCCGAATCTTAACTTGTCCGTTTCCGGAAGCGATTCCGTGTCAAGGATTTTCCGGAAACGTTCCTCATTTTTATCGAACGCGTACAATCCGTTCTCGGTTCCTATGTAAAGCGTGCCGTCACCGTCCTCCTCTATGGCATAGATGGAATTGTTGCCAAGCGAGAGCGTGTCCGAAGGATTGTTCCTCCATGTCTTCAACGTCGTCCCGTCGAATCTCGTCAGGCCGTCGATTGTTCCGAACCACAGGAGCCCGTCCCGATCCTGATGAATCTTGAACACGGTGTTTGAACTCATTCCGTTTTCCACCCCGTAATGCCTGAACTTGTACTTCTGGGCATGGGCGGAGAGAGGTGCGAGCGTCAAGAGCAGGATGATGGACAGTGTCAATTGTCTGTGTGGCATGGTGTGCAAAATTTGTCTAAAAATAATATAATTGTTCCATGTTCGGAAGCAGAAAACGTTTCAAAAGGGCGCAAACGGACAATTGTTGCATAAATAGGGACAATTGTATGGAGCGGATAGTCCGCTTCTGTTTACCTTTGACCAGCCATAAGGCGGATTAACAACACTTATTTTTGCAAACCATTAAAATCAGTCAGAATGAAAAATCTTAGTCTAAAGGTTTCGCTTCTTGTCTTGACGCTGTTGATGGGGGCTGCCGTTTCTTTCGCGCAGTCTGATGTCGTCCTGTCGGGTGTCATCACTGACACTGGAGGTGAACCGCTTCCGGGGGCAAGTGTCACTTTGCTTGAGACGAAAACTCCTTTTGGCGTCATCTCGGATGTCGATGGCAAATTCTCAATCACGGTTCCGGCCAACTCGTTGGTTGAGGTTTCTTTCCTTGGATTTGTCCCGCAGACGTTCCGTGTGAAGTCGTCACAGACGATAAACGTTGCTTTGGTCGAGGATGAGAACGTCCTTGATGATGTGGTTGTGGTCGGATTCGGCACCCAGAAAAAAGAATCTGTGGTCGGTGCCGTGGCGGCCATCAAACCGAAGGAACTGACAACGCCTGTGCGTTCCCTCACCAATTCCATCGCGGGCAAAGTGGCCGGTATCATTGCCGTCCAGACTTCCGGAGAGCCGGGCAAGGATGATGCCCAGTTCTGGATCCGAGGCATCTCGACTTTTACCGGTAATCAGAACCCGCTTGTGCTTGTGGACGGCATCGAGCGTCCTATGAGCAATGTGGATCCTCTGGAAATAGAATCATTCTCGGTGCTGAAGGACGCCTCCGCCACTGCCGTTTACGGTGTCCGTGGCGCGAATGGCGTCATACTCATCACGACAAGGCGAGGTTTTGACGGCAAGGCGAAAGTGGATGCCCGCTATGAGCAGGGCTTTTCCTTTGCCACCAAGAGACCTTCCTACATGAGCGCCTACGAGCGTTCCGTCCTGTTCAACGAGGCCATTGACGCCAATCCTTCGGCGGCCCAGTCTCTAAAGTATTCGAATGAAGAGATCATCGCGATGCGTGACGGAACTGATCCGGAGCTTTACCCGAATGTGGACTGGCAGGATGTCCTGATGAAGAAGTTCTCGATGAACGAGAAATTGAGCGTGAATGTCTCAGGAGGTTCAAAATGGGTGAAGTATTTCTCCGCCATGTCTGTCTATAATCAGGAAGGACAGTACGCCGTGGACAACAGCGACTATCCTTGGGTTTCCACCAAGATCGGATCATACGGAAAGAACATCAACTACATCCGTTATAACTTCCGTACCAATGTTGACATGAACATCACGAAGTGGACGACGGTCTCGCTGGGTCTTCAGGGTAATGTGGCCAACAACGTTGAACCATCCGAGGGATCGGACAACATCTATCTTTGGATCAACAACTGCGCCCCGAACGCTTTTCCTGTACTCTATAAGGACGGTAAGTTCCCGGGCCGGGATTCGCTGTACAACCCTTACATCCAGCTTACGCAACGCGGCTACAAAACAACCACGACGAACGAATTGCGTACCAATCTTTCGATCACCCAGGACTTCTCTTTCTGGAACTGGTCAAAAGGTCTGTCAGCCATCGTGCGCTATGCCTACGACGCTGTGAACTACGATGTGGCCAAACGTTCCAGAGATCTGACCCTCTACGAGGCTCTGAGCCGCGACGAGGCAGGTGACATCCAGTACAAGGTCATCGGTGCCAACCAGCAGCAGGAGTATCTGAACTACTCCTCACAGGCTTCCGGAAACAGAAGCCAGTACTTCGAGGCATCTCTCAACTACGACCGGACTTTCGGTAAGCATGAGGTTGGCGGTCTTGTCCTTTACTACATGAAGGACTACAGGATCAACACCGCAAGCAGTTACATCTCCAGTCTCCCGAACCGCTCGCTCGGTATCGCGGGACGTGTGACCTATGGCTATGACAAGAAATATCTCGCCGAGGTGAACATCGGATTCAACGGCTCCGAGAACTTCCCTAAAGGCCAGCGCATGGGATTCTTCCCGGCCGTAGCCCTTGGCTGGGTCGTGTCCAACGAGGATTTTCTCAAGGACAACAGTGTTCTCACATGGCTCAAATTGAGAGCTTCCTACGGGCGTGTCGGTTCCGACCAGATCGGTTCGACCCGCTTTGCCTATCTCTCGACTCTGAAGGATGCCAACGGAACCTCTGATTTCGGTGTCAACTTCAACAAGGGGATCGGTGGACTCGCTGAGGATCAGCTTGCGGCCTTGGACATCACCTGGGAAACAGCATCGAAGTACAATGTCGGTTTGGAGTTCGGCTTCTGGAACGCTTTCCGCGCCACTTTCGAGGGTTTCTACGAGAAACGAAGCAACATCTTCATCCAGCCGCAGGTGTCTGAGATCGCCGGATTGCAGAATCCTGCCTATGCCAACACAGGCGTGATGGACAACCGTGGATTCGAGGCCACCCTTGAGTACAACAAGGCATTCGACAACGGCGTGGTGTTCACGGCCAGAGGCAACTACACCTTCGCCCGCAACAAGTACATCGATGACGGCAAGGTCTATAAGAACTCTTGGCAGGATGTCCGGGGCACGCGTTACGGTGAGCGCAAGCTTTACGACGCGATGCATCTTTTCTCTCAGGAGGAGATCGATGCTCTTCCTGACTACTATCGCCAGTTCTCCCTCACCAAGGATCAGCTTCGCCCGGGCGACATCCGCTACAGGGATGTCAATGATGACGGAAAGATCACCGAGGATGACATGATCTGGACATCTTCTCCGTCCCGCCCTGAACAGGTGCTTGGACTCGGAGCCTCTCTTTCGTGGAAGGGATTTGACTTTTCTTTCCTCATGCAGGGGGCTTTCGGCGCGACGACCTACCTGACTTCCGGATGGTACTTCCAGCCTTTCCAGGCCGAGCGCGACCCTAAGTTGATGGGTAATCTGATCACCAAGTTCCGTGACCGCTGGACGGAAGACAATCCGGATCCGTATGCCTTCTCTCCGAGGCTTTACATGGGACAGAATGTCAACAACTACAAGTCTTCCACATGGTGGGTGCGCAACAGTGACTACATGCGTCTGAAGAATCTTGAGGTCGGCTACACTCTGCCGCGCAAGACTCTTGACAAGATGAAACTGGACAACCTCAGATTCTATGTGTCTGCACAGAACCTTGCGACTTTCAGTAAGTTCAAGAAGGAGTTCTGGGATCCGGAAGTTAAAGCTGACGCTTACCCTATTCAGGCCACAATCTTCCTTGGTGTTAATCTAACATTCTAATAAAGAGATTATCATGAGAAAATATATTCTTACGCTTATAGTCCCGGTTCTGCTGGTCGGCTGCAATTTCCTCGATCAGGATCCGGAGGAACTGAACACTCTGGAGAAGGTGTTCTCTTCGCGAAATGACACCCGCAAGTGGTTCGCCAGAATGTACTCTTCCGACTACTTCCCGCTTGAGCTGTGGGGATCCGCCTACTACAACCACTACATGTTCGGAAACGATGATGCCAACAACGCTCTTGACTGGCATATCCCTCACATTCTCAACGGATCTGTCAGTCCGGAGACTCCTGTGACCTCGACAGACAAGTATTATTTCCAACTTTTCTATCAGGCGATCCGCCACTGCAACATCTTCCTTGAGAATGTTGACAACTGCAAGGAACTTGATCCTGTCACCGAGCTGCCGAGGATGAAGGCGGAGGCACGCTTCATGCGCGCAGTCTATCATTTTTGGATCCTTCGCGAGTATGGGCCTATCCCGATTGTGGACAAATCCTTCCTTACTGAGAAGCTTGGCAGAAGCAGTTACGATGAGTGTGTGGATTGGATATGCGCCGAGATCGATGCCGCCATTCCTTCGATGCTGGAGGAAAGGGTTGAGGATGACTATGGTTTTCCGACAAAGGGTGCGGCCTTGGCAATGAAGGCCAGGATCCTCCTCTATGCCGCCAGTCCTCTTTTCAACGGCAACACCGTCTATGCCAACTGGAAGAACCCGGACGGTACGCAGTTGATCAACCAGACTTACGATCCGGAAAAATGGAAGAAGGCGGCCGATGCGGCCAAGGTCGTGATCGATCTTGGCAGGTATGAACTTCTGATGCCGGAGGCTGAAGATGGCACGGCGCTCACGTTCAATGACTATGTGACGAACTATCAGAAGATAACCACAACATGGAACAAGGAGTTGATCTGGTCCCGTCCACAATCGACCTCATGGTGGACGATGCAGTGTCTGCCGGCATGCTTCTACTCTTGGAACGCGCGAGATGCCGTGAGCCTCAACCTTGCGAATGATTATTTCATGGCGGACGGAACCGAGGCCAGACCGCTGAAAGAGTGGTTTGACAACAAACAATGGTCTTCAGAGGATGATCTTGAGCATGGAACAATCAAGAACACGTTCTGGATGTTCGTCGGCAGGGAGCCGCGTTTCTATGCTTCCACACACTTCCCGAACCAGTGCCTTGACCGCTACACCCATCCCGACAAGAGAAATCAGGACGGTTCAGGCGTGATGACCATTATCGAGTTCTGGAACAAAGGCAACGCCGGCAAGAGCCGTTCGACCGGAGACCACAACTCCACAGGTCTCTCGCCTCAGAAGAACATCCCTCTCACAGCCTATTCGGACAAAGCGAAAGGCGAGTGCTCCTCCAGCCAGATTCCGTTCCCGGTCATCAGACTTGGCGAGATCTATCTTGACTACTGCGAGGCGATGAATGAATATGCCGGCGCGGCTTCCCATTCCACGATCCTTCCTTACCTGAACGCGATCCGCAAGAGAGCGGGAATCCCTGAATACAACGGGACGTACACCAAAGAGCAGATGAGGCACATGCTGATGAAGGAGCGCCGTGTCGAACTGGCTTGGGAGTGCCACCGCTACTTTGACGTGCGCCGCTGGTTCATAGCCCATGGCGATGACGGAGTTTTCAACACCCCTGTCTATGGCCTGAATGTCGCCGACGGAGAGAACGCTACCGATCCGAAGTTCTTCACGATGGTTGAAGGCATGCCGCGAATCTTCCGTATAGAACATTATCTGGCACCGGTCAAGTCATCAGAAGTGGCGTACAACACCAATCTGGTACAGGCTCCGTTCTATTAGTGGATGCTTAGGAGAGGGGGTTTGCCGGTGGCGGGCCACCTTCCCGATTTTTGTCACTTATTAACCAAGATCATTAACATCACAGAAATGAAAAAGATAATTTCATCCATATTGCTGCTTGCCGGAGTGTTTGCCGCTTCCTGCACAATGGACCTGCCTCGGCCTGATGTTCTGCCCGATCCGGCGTTCTCGTTGTCCGGTCTCCAGAAGACAGCCACGATAAGTTCCTACGAGACGACGGATGTGACCGTCACCGTGCAGCGCACCTATGGCGTGTCGAAGGAGATTAAACTGAATCTTTCCGTAGAGGCGTCAGAAATTGACTCCTACAACGGAATTTACTCTACCGCGTACAAATTGATGGACTCCAAGTATTACACACTCCCGGAATCCGTCACCTTCGCTCAGAACACCCAGGAGACCGAATTCAAGGTGACGATCAAGACAGCCGAGCTTGTGAGGGACAATGGCAAAGAGGCCGAGAAATTTCTCGTGCCGGTTGTCATTACCGGTGCTTCCGAAGAGGTGGCTGATTTCGGTTCCATGGGTGTGATACTCATTGGCCTCACCACGTCCGATCCGACCATAACGGTCGATGTTCCGGAGACCCCTGAGACTTTGTCCTTCCTTTCCATCGATCCTCTTGACCAGACTGTCACCGTCACGGCGGCCACAAACTTCAACAACCTTGACACAAAGAAGGTCGGCCTGAAAGTCGCTGAAGACAAGGTGGCTGAGTTCAACGCCGCCAACGGAACTTCGTATGAGCCGATTCCTTCCGGCTGCTACAGCATTGCCGAGGGTGAGTTTGATGCGGAAAAGATGACTTTTGAGAATGTCATCTCCTTCAGCAGCAAAGGCATGTCTGACGGCGAAGAGTATCTTTGTCCGATTGTCCTTGAGCAGAACGGAGGCTATGTTGTGGAGCAACCGACACCGGTCTTCGTGATCGCCAGCCTGACATCGCTCCGTGCCTGGGCCACGGATGCGGGGGTGAAGCAAGACCTTCCGTACTATCGGCAAGGTGCCGCCGAGATCCAGATGAACGCTCCGCTGTCCTCTGACATTCAAGTAAGTTTCAACTACGATGAAGATGCCGTGAATGCCTACAACGCCGCCAACGGCACCTCGTACAAGACTTTCGACGCTTCAAAGGTGACGGTGGGCGAGGCCAGCATCAAGGCGGCCTCCAAGAAGGCGACTGTCGGGTTCACGGTTGATGCCTCAGCGCTTCCTTATGACGGAGACGATTCCTACATGGTGGCTCTCACCGTCAATCAGGACAAGTTCCCTAAAGGGACATTGTTTGATGAAGGGAAACAGACGGTGTTCTTCAAGGTGGTGAAGACCATCACCGGAGACTACACAAAGACAGTTGATGGAATCCAATGGCAGTTTGACCTTGCCGTGGGTGACCAAGCGACATTCGTCGCGGCCAACAAAGGCGGTGGGGAGACCACTCAGGAAACCAAAAAATTCACCGAGAACGATACGGGCTACAACTCTTTCGCCAACAGGATCGAGTTCACGGCGGGTTCCGCTCACGAAGGAGTTCCGCAGAAGTACTACATCATCTATGGCGGCAACTGGAAGGACGGCGTCATTCTGTTCGACCTCAGTGCCGAGCCGGACAAGGACGGGTTCCACACCATGGTCAATGTGAGCGACCGCAGGACGGACGATGACTGGATCTGGAACAAGTCCAAGTTCAATCCGGCTGACGGCAGCTGGGATCTTCAGATGGCCGTGTTTGGCTATTGGAACACCCGTAAGCTTTTCTGTAGGCTGACCCGGTAGAGGGCCGGTCATGAACGGCGGCGGGCAAAATCTGCCCGTCGCCTTTAAACAGATTCTAAAAGTATAAAAGACATTCAAGAAACATGAGATCAGGTTCCCTGTTATCATCATTTTTGATGGCCGTGCTGTTGGCTGTCTCCTGTTCGGGGAAGGAAGAGCCGGCGATAGATTTTCCGGACGGACCGGAACCCGTGGATCCCGAGAAGGAGCAGTATCTCTCAGGTATCATATTCAATCAGAATTTTGAGGAAGACATCGACCTTGCGAAAAACAGCAGTGTCCCCGAGAACGGAAAATGGTACTATGTCGGAGGTTGGCGTGAATCGGGGGCAAAGGTCTCGCAGATTGACGGCTACGGCTGCAAAGACAGCCGCTGCCTATGCATCGCCGCGTTGGATCATACGGTGGATGTGGCTGTGGTGCAGAGAATAAAGGTGACTCCGGGGAAAAACTATAAGGTGTCCGCCAAGATCAAGACAAATGAAGTCAGCGGAGCCAACAGGGAGTCCGGTGCGTGCGTGTCCTTGAATTCGGTCGGAGCCAAGAAATCGCATCGTGTCTATGGTACGACGGATTGGACAACTGTAAGTCTGGAAATAGAACCGGAGACGGACTGCATCGAGATCGCCCTCAGGCTTGGCGCCAATTGCGATGATGCCCGCGGGGTGGCGTATTTTGACGATGTGTCGATCTCTTACAACAACAGCCTGTATGTTCAGGAAAGCGAGCGTTTCATCCTGATGTGTGACAAGAAGTACGTGTCTGTCTCAGAGGAGGTGATAGGGGACTGGCTCTCAAAACTTGACAAAGTCTATGACGCTTACGTTGAACTCTTTTCCGGAAGGAAACCTTTCGGTGGAAAGAAGATCAGGATCCGTTCATGTTCCATTGATGCCTGGGCCTATGCCGGCAATCCTATCCAGTGGAACGAGGACTACATCAGCGAGACACTGATGTCCGTGAAGAAGGGCGACTGGTGTTTCGGTCTGATGCACGAGATCGGGCATGATTTCGCTCCCGGGAATTTTACCGAGTTCCAGGCGACCTACGCGTTTGACTTCAACGAGGAGGTCATGGCCAACTGGAGGATGTACTATGCGCTTGAGAAACTTGACGGCGTCGTGTATAACGATGGGAAGACCTATGTCGGGAAAGACATAGTGGGCCTTTATAAGTCGGACACTTCCAATTCGTACGACAAGATTATTCTGGCAGGGAAGGCGGAGGAGATGGGCAACGCCCTCACTTACTGTCTGTGGCGGATACGCGATGCCTACGGATGGCAGGTGTGGACAGAAACATGGGATGAGATTTACAAAACCCGGCGGAATGCGGCGGCGGAGGACTCGATGAACCAGTGGCAGAAATTCGACTATCTGCTGACAATGCTCAGCAAGCACACGCCGGACGGTCAGAATGTCCGTGAGACATTCCCTGACGGAGAGTTGGATCTTATCAAGAAATATCTTTCAACACAGAAATAGAATCTAAGAAGCTGTTTTGAAATGATTCCCGAATTTTATCATGTGGAATTTTCGAGGCAGT
>CAVFMX010000092.1:19504-22361 GCA_963623745.1 Bulleidia sp. | reverse complement strand
GTACCCCCGTTGGGAATCGAACCCAAATCGTCGGAACCGGAATCCGAAATTCTATCCATTAGACTACAGGGGCATCATTCTTGCGGTCGCCCGCAATCAGTTTACAAAAATAGCAAATTAATGGCAAAACAAGAATTTTTGGAGAATCTTTCGTCGGAAGATTCTCCTTTTACAGGCAAATGCAACCTCATGGCTCATAAAAGAGCCTTTTATATTCGGATAATCCAATAATAAATCGTATTTTTGCGTATTATGAAGAAAGCATACGTATTCCCCGGTCAGGGTTCCCAGTTCCCGGGTATGGCAAAAGAGCTATACGAAGGAAACGCCAAGGGCAAGGAATTGCTCGAGAAGGCGAATGACATACTCGGATTCAGAATCACTGACATAATGTTTGAGGGCACGCCGGAGGACCTCAAGGCCACACGTGTCACACAACCGGCAATATTCCTGCACTCCGTCGTGCTGGCGAAGTGCTATGAAGGATTCAGACCCGACATGGTCGCAGGGCATTCTCTTGGTGAATTTTCCGCATTAGCCGCCGCGGAAGCCATCAGTTTCGAGGATGCCCTTCGTCTTGTCCACATCCGAGCCACACAGATGCAGCTCTGCTGCGAGAAGGTGCCCGGGACGATGGCCGCCATCGTGGGTCTGCCGGACGAGAAGGTCGAGGAGATCTGCGACTCGTGCGAAAGCCTCGTGATCCCCGCCAACTACAACTGCGGCGGACAGGTGGTCATCTCAGGCGAGAAGGCCGCCGTTGAGCAGGCCTGCGAAAAAGCCAAGGCCGAAGGCGCGAAGAGGGCTCTTCCTCTGGCCGTCAGCGGGGCGTTCCACTCCCCTCTCATGGAACCGGCGCGCATCGAACTCGGAAAGGCGATAGAGGAGACCAGGATCGTGACCCCGGTCTGTCCGGTTTACCAGAATGTCTCGGCACAGGCCGTCACCGACCCCCAGACCATCAAGCAGAACCTGCTCGCCCAGCTGACATCTCCTGTGAGATGGACCCAGTCAGTCAGGAACATGCTCGCGGACGGAGCGGACTATTTCATGGAGATCGGCCCCGGAACAGTCCTGCAAGGGCTTGTGAAGAGGATTTCCGCCGGAGCGGAGGGAATCACCGTCGAAGGTTTGACAACTATCTAAAAAAAACATATTAACATAACGTTGACGATATGGCTAAAGAAAAGAAATTCATCACTTGTGATGGTAACACTGCCGTGGCGAACGTCGCTTATCTTTTCAGCGAGAACGCCTGCATCTACCCTATCACACCATCCTCTCCGATGGCAGAGAACATTGACGAATGGGCTGCCCACGGAAAAAAGAACCTCTGGGGCGAGACGGTAAGCGTCACCGAGTTGGAAAGCGAGGCCGGTGCCTCCGGAGCAGTGCACGGCTCCCTCCAGGCCGGTGTCCTCACCACGACCTACACCGCTTCCCAGGGACTTCTTCTGATGATCCCCAACATGTACAAGATCGCCGGCGAGATGCTCCCGGCTGTCTTCCACGTCTCGGCCCGCGCGCTCGCGTCCCATGCCCTCTCCATCTTCGGAGACCATCAGGACGTGATGGCATGCCGCCAGACCGGCTTCGCCCTCCTCGCCTCCGGGTCAGTCCAGGAGGCCCAGGACCTCGCCGCCGTGGCTCACCTGTCCGCCATCAAGTCCAGCATTCCTTTCCTCCATTTCTTCGACGGATTCCGCACATCGCACGAGATCCAGAAGATCGAGGCTCTGGACGAGGAGGAACTCAAGAAGATGGTCAGCGGGAAGTCCCTCAAGGCTTTCCGCGAGAGAGCGCTCAATCCTGACGCTCCCGTGACCCGCGGCACCGCGCAGAACGGAGACGTCTACTTCCAGGCCGTCGAGTCAAGGAACAACTTCTACAACGCCGTTCCGGACATCGTGGCCCGCTACATGGGAGAGATCAGCGAACTGACAGGGCGCGAGTACCGTCCGTTCACATACTACGGAGCCGCCGACGCGGAGAACATCATCGTCGCCATGGGTTCCGTGACAGAGACCATCAAGGAGACCATCGACTATCTCGCAAAGAAGGGCAGGAAGTACGGCCTTGTCACCGTCCACCTCTACAGGCCTTTCGCCGAAAAATATTTCCTGAAGGTCCTTCCGAAGACCGTCAAGAGGATAGCCGTCCTCGACAGGACAAAGGAGCCAGGAGCGCTCGGAGAGCCTCTCTATCTCGATGTCAAGGCTCTGTTCCAGGGTCAGAAGAACTCTCCGCTTATCATAGGCGGACGCTACGGCCTCTCCTCAAAGGACACCACACCGGCGCAGATCGTCGCCGTTTACGACAATCTTGAGCTCGGCGAACCGAAGAACGACTTCACAATCGGCATCGTGGACGACGTGACATTCAAGTCACTCTCCATCAAGAGCGAGGTCTCGATCGTGAAGCCCGGCACCACAGAGTGCAAGTTCTACGGTCTCGGCTCGGACGGTACCGTCGGCGCCAACAAGAACACCATCAAGATCATCGGAAGCCACACGCGGAAATACTGCCAGGCCTACTTCGACTACGACTCGAAGAAATCCGGCGGCTACACCTGCTCCCACCTCCGCTTCGGAGACAGCCCTATCAAGGCTCCTTATCTTGTCAGCACACCTGACTTCGTGGCCTGCCACGTTCCTTCGTACCTGAGCAAGTATGATGTGCTCAAGGGCATCAAGGAGAACGGCACCCTTCTCCTCAACTCTCTCTGGGACGAGGAAGAGACCGTCAAGAGGATCCCTGACAACGTGAAGGCCGTCATCGGCAAGAAGAAGATCAAGCTCTACATCATCAACGCCACCAAGATCGCCGCTGAAATCGGACTTGGCAACAGGACCAACAC
>CAVFMX010000092.1:0-18567 GCA_963623745.1 Bulleidia sp. | reverse complement strand
GAGGACAACGCCGAGTTCGGTCTCGGAATGAAGATCGGTTCAGACCGCGCGAGAGAGACTGTGGCCAACCTTATGACCGCGGCTCTTGACTGCGACAAGTGTCCGGAAGAGGTCAAGGCTCTGTTCAGGCAGTGGCTTGACAACAAGGAGAACGGCGAGATCACCCGCGAGGTGGCCGACAAGGTGGTTCCTCTCATGGAGAAGACAGACTGCCCTCACTGCAAGAAACTGCTTGACTACAAGCACTTCATCCCTGCGCGCAGCCAGTGGATCTTCGGCGGTGACGGCTGGGCCTACGACATCGGCTACGGCGGACTCGACCACGTGCTCGCCTCGGGCAAGAATGTGAACGTGCTCGTCCTCGACACCGAGGTTTACTCCAACACCGGCGGACAGAGTTCCAAGTCAACCCCTGCCGGTGCGATCGCCAAGTTCGCGGCCTCCGGCAAGAAGATCCGCAAGAAGGATCTCGGCATGATGGCCATGAGCTACGGCTACGTCTATGTGGCCCAGGTAGCGATGGGTTCAAGCCCTGCGCAGTACCTCAGCGCCATCAAGGAGGCCGAGGCCTATGACGGACCATCCCTCATCATCGCCTACGCTCCGTGCATCAACCACGGTCTGAAGGCTGGTATGGGTCTGAGCCAGAAGGAGGAGAAGCTCGCCGTTGACTGCGGCTACTGGCACCTCTACAGGTACAACCCTACACTTGAGGCCGAAGGGAAGAATCCGTTCACCCTTGACTCCAAGGAGCCTGACTGGACAAAGTTCCAGGACTTCCTCAAGGGAGAGGTGCGTTTCGCGTCCCTCTACAAGCTCTTCCCTGACAGGGCACAGGAACTCCTGAGCCTCACCGAAGAGTTCGCCAAAGTACGTTACGGCACCTACACCCGCCTCGCCGGCAAGTAGTGTTCCGTTAATATGGAAGAAGGGCGGCCAAAGTTTCTTGGCCGCCCTTTCTTTTTTTTACGTCAGTCAATCGATGAACATCACCTTGCTTTCGTCGCGCGGTCTTGCGTCCGGAGTCTCGTCCGGATAGCCGACACCGACGCAGACGCGGAGCCTGTAACCCTCCGGAAGGTTCAGGCGGTCAAGGTAAGGCTTGGCGTCCGGATCGCTGCCAAGAAACCTGATCGGGCCGCCCATTATGATGCTGCCAAGACCCATGGACTGCGCCGCGACACAGATGTTCTCGCAGAGAGCCCCGACATTGACATCCAGCATTCCCGAAGGATCTTCCGGAGCGGCGACGAATATGACCGCGCTGGCGTTGCGGAAGCCATTGCGGAATTTCGGATCATCCGAATCCGCGATTGCCGGCATCCCGGCCTTCATCACCTCCGTGACACCTTCCAGATACTCTTTGCTGTCAACCACACGCACGGCCCACTCCTGCAGATTCCGGGCGTTAGGAGCGTTGATTCCACATTTGACGAGAAGGGCCAATGTGTCTCTGCCGACAGGCGTGTCCGTGTAGTGACGGATCGAGCGGCGCGCCATGATGGCATCCACGACAGCATTGCCCTCATTCTTGTCAGTCTCCGTTTTCGGGCAGCATCCGGCAGCGGAGACAACCGCCGCCAGAACCGCGATGTTTGCAATTGATTTCAACATAATCACTCAGATATTAACATATTTCCACAAAAATAAGACTATCATCCCTTCTTTGCAAGCCCAAGGATGCCGCAATCTGACTTAATATTCCGCGCTACGGAGGTGATACAATGACTTAAATATATTTATGACATTCACGATGAAAATGGCACTTTATTTCCGAAAAGCATTATATTTGCATTGTTTCGGAAATATATCGCCATGGTGGGTTTTTAGAGTTTAGGGAAAAACTTGTAATATAATGGTGTATCTTTTTTGCCCGGCCGCCGGCATTCCCTTTTTCGCTCCGCGGCTGGTTCCCCTATGAGGCGAGGTACGGTGATGGCGAGCGGACAGTAATAATACAGTAAAGCCAATTAAACATTAGTAACTTAATCTGACAACATCTTCCGGCAACATAGTATTTCCTGCCTCATCTTTCGGTGCGTTCTTAAGGAACAGCATCGGAACGATAGCATAATTCTTTGCAAACGGTAGCAGATCAGCTTTGCGGAGAAGTTCGGCAGTCAGTTGTTTGCCATTCTCTTGAGTAGTCCATTTGCATTCACCGACCAAAAGATACTTTTTATCAAGCGATTCTGTCATCACATCAAATTCAACTTGTTCCGGCTTCTTGTCCTCATTGAGAACAGAACCCCACCAACGTTTTGCCTTGCCATAAACTATTCCGTTAACAAGATTTCCTGTTACGGCATCCCGACACAGTTTTTCCCACTGCATACTCACATACTCGGAGAAATGGGCAGTCAAAGCCTGTTCTATGGGTAAGCGACGACCAAGTTCAATGAACGAACGGTTAGGAACAACAAACTGATAGTAGAATGCCATAAACGGATCGGCTATCTTATAGAGACTCTTTTTCGCATTCTTTTCATCAATACCGAACGGAACATCTTTTTCCAAGAATCCGAGATCGATAAGTTTCTTCAATGGACGCGGCAGATTGGTTGCCGGCTCATTGCATCGTGCAGCAATCTCAGAAAGCCGGTTTGCACCAGTCCCAATATAAGACATGATCGTTGAAGTCTTGACAATATCCTTGACATCATCCTGAAACAGTTTTATAGGCTCTTCATAAAGAGTTCCATTTACAGAAAGGATATTGCGCCACAAGGCATCATCAAGCGAACTTCTGTTTTCCCTCAGTTCCCAATAACGCGGCACACCGCCCCATACGGCATACTCTTCAATGGCATTCATCGCATTAAGATGCAAAGCATACAACACTCGCAAGTAAATCAAGTCACGGTCAATGAGGCGCTCCTCCTACCTGCCAGAACCTAAAGGCATTAATGACAACATGCTGTCAACATATTACTAAATTTTATGTATTTCTTAAAAATATTATTGTTTTTCATAAATTAGTTAATATATTTGCGAAGAGACGGTGCGGAAAGGAATCCGGCCGGCAAACTTTTAAAGAAGCAAAACATTATGATTACCTGGTGGACATCACTTAGTGCGGCGATGCAGGTCCTTTGGGCCGTCACGCTCTCGGCGTCGCTGATTTTCGTCATTCAGACTGTCATGACATTCCTGGGGCTTGGGGACCACGGCACGGATTTCGATCCGGACACATCGGACGGATCCTTCGACACGGATCCTTCTATGAATCTCCTGACTTTCCGCAATCTGGTCAACTTCTGCCTCGGATTCGGATGGACGGCGGTGCTTATGCACGATAAGATTCAGTCCAACGCGCTGCTGATCATCATCTCGGTCATCGTCGGCGTGCTTCTGGTCGCAGTCGTGATGTGGATCTTCAAATGGCTGAGCGGAATGCAGCAGACGGGCAACATCGATGTCCACAGGTCGGCCGTCGGATGCGAGGGCAAGGTCTATCTCACAATCCCCGGCGGGCGCAGGGGCGAAGGCAAGGTCCAGATCTCCATCAACAACGCCGTCAGGGAATATGACGCCGTCACGGACGGGGAGTCCATTCCGAACGGAAAGGCCATCAAGGTCACTGATGTCATCAACGACTACACCCTGCTGGTTGAGGAGCTGACTCCTACCATCATCTGATCCCTCCGTAGCGGCATAGACAATTCCAACCTTACATGATACA
Organism: Bulleidia sp.; assembly: GCA_963623745.1. Taxonomy (GTDB): domain Bacteria; phylum Bacteroidota; class Bacteroidia; order Bacteroidales; family UBA932; genus Cryptobacteroides. The sequence goes on along the minus strand of CAVFMX010000092.1, from coordinate 14,885 downwards.
AACATTATAAACTCATTAAAGATTTCTAATATGGAACTCTCTCTGATCCTTATCATCGTCGCTGTCATATTCGTGACGTTCTCGGCGATCCTCAAGCGCTACCGCCGCTGTCCTTCGGACAAGGTGATGGTCATCTACGGCAAGACAGGCAAGAACAAGAGCGGATCGATCTCGTCCGCGCGCTGCATCCACGGAGGAGCGGCCTTCGTCTGGCCTGTGTTCCAGGACTATGCTTTTCTTGACCTCAAGCCGATCTCGATCGAGTGCAACCTCACCAACGCGCTTTCGAAGCAGAACATACGCGTCGATGTGCCTTGCCGCTTCACCGTCGGCATCTCCACCGAGCCGGACAGCATGACAAACGCGGCTGAAAGACTTCTCGGACTCTCCATCGACAACATCCAGAGCATCGCCACAGACATCCTTTTCGGACAGCTCCGTCTGGTGATCGCCACCATGGAGATCGAGGAGATCAACTCCGACCGCGACAAATTCCTTGTGGCCGTCAGCCAGAACGTGGAGGCTGAGCTCCGCAAGATCGGCCTCAAGCTCATCAACGTGAACGTGACCGACATCCGTGACGAGTCCGGCTACATCGAGGCTCTCGGCAAGGAAGCAGCCGCGAAAGCCATCAACGACGCCAAGAAGAGCGTGGCAGAGCAGAACCGCTACGGTGAGATCGGCAAGGCCGAGGCCGACAGGGACAAGGACATCAGAATCGCCGAGACCCAGAGGGACACCCGTATCAAGACCGCCGCGGCCAACGCCCTTGCGGTACAGGGTGAGAACACCTCCAAGATCGACATAGCCAATTCCGACGCCCTTCGCCGCGAGAAAGAGGCCGAGGCTGCGCGCGTGGCAGTGGCCGCCGAGAAAGTGCAGGCCGCCAAGGCCCTTCAGGAGGCCTATCAGAGCGAGCGCGACGCCGAGCTTGCCCGCGCCGAGAGAGAAAGGGCGACACAGCAGGCCAACATCGTCGTGCCGGCCCAGATCGACAAGGAGAAACTCATCATCGAGGCCGAGGCCGAAGCCGAGAAGGTCCGCAGGATGGCGAAGGGAGAGGCCGACGCGATCTTCGCGAAGATGGACGCCCAGGCCCGCGGTACCCTTGAGATCCTGTCCAAGCAGGCCGAAGGTTTCAACGAGATGGTCAAGGCCGCTTCCGGAGATCCTCAGAAGGCTGTCCTCATGCTCATCGCCGACAAGCTGCCTGAACTCGTCAAGACTCAGGTCGAGGCTGTCAAGGGCATAAAGATCGACAAGGTCACCGTCTGGGACGGCAACGGCGAAGGAAAGAACGGCAAGACATCCACCGCGAACTTCATCTCCGGCCTGATGGGTTCCGTACCTCCGCTTCAGGACCTGTTCAACATGGCCGGCATGAATCTGCCTGACTACCTCAAAGGCAAGGAAGAATCCAGGCCGGAAGAGCAGCCTGCGGAAGAAAACATTGAAAAATAACCGTCATGCCGATAGTAGTAAATGTCGATGTGATGCTGGCCAGGCGGAAGATGACTTCCGCCGAGCTGGCTGACAAGATCGGGCTTTCAGCGGTGAACCTGTCGATTCTGAAGACCGGCAAGGCCAAGGGTGTCCGGTTCAGCACACTCGACGCGCTCTGCAAAGCGTTGGACTGTCAGCCGGGGGATCTGCTTGAGTATAACGGTGAGACTGCTGAATGAACACAATCAATATGAAAAGAACACTCCTTCTGGCGGCCGTGCTGACGGCCGCCTTCTGCGTCGGGACAGATGTCTCGGCACAGAGAAAGGTCAAGAAAAGCCAACTGATTCTTGACGGTACGGTGGTCAATGTCAATCCGTTGGCAAGAACATCTCCGGTCGAGGAGAAGTTGAAGACCAAAAATACTCCCGGGATCGAATATGCTCCCACAAAGACCGTCTATCTCTACCCGAGTGGACAGGAAGCGGATCAGGGAATAGTCGAGAACGGCATCACCGTGACTCAGGGACCGCTTGTGTCCAACGGGCTCAAAGGAGCCGAGGAGGCCGGCGGCTGGGGATTCGTCCTCAATGTGACAGACAGCGCGAGGATCGACATATTCATGCCGGAAAGGCCCAACGGGCAGATGGTCATCGCATGTCCCGGCGGAGGCTACGCCGGTCTCTCAACATGGAACGAAGGGACGTATGCGGCCAAATGGCTGAACGACAGGGGTATCGCATGCGCGGTGCTCAAGTACCGTCTTCCAAATGGCCACAGGGAGGTGCCGCTCCAGGACGTGCACAACGCATTCCGTTATTGCAGACACCATTCCGAGGATTGGGGAATAAAGCAGATCGGTGTGATGGGATTCTCGGCCGGAGGGCATCTTGCCAGCGCGGCGGAGACGATGTACGTGGACTCCACGACAAGGCCTGACTTCGCGGTACTCCTCTACCCTGTCATCCTTATGGACGAGAACGCCACACACCACGGGTCGGTAGATAATCTTCTGGGGAGCGAGGAGTCCCGGACCGGAAGGGAGGACAAGACGTTCGGAGATTGGTACAACGGAATTGAGGAATATGCCGGACTGAAAAGGATGTACACAACTTACCATGATGTCACTCCTACCACTCCTCCGACATTCATAGGTGTGAGCACCTACGACAAGACCGTACCGGTTGTCAGCTCTGTGAAGTTCTATCAGGCTCTTGTCCGGAACAAGGTTCCGGCCGAACTTCACATCTACCCCAAAGGCGGTCACGGTTGGGGATTCACCGACCTTGGCATCGGACTGGATCCGAAAGTCTGCAAGGACAACCTCGGCTCATGCAGGCCGGAGTTCTCGGCGGCTCTGGAAAGGTGGCTCGGACAGCAACTGGAAAGCGTGAACGGCAAGAAAGAGTTGCCGAAAGTCACCCGGGAACAGTTCCCCCGCAAACCTGACAAGGTTGTCTGTCTGTACCCTGAAGGTCAGAATGTCGATAAGGGAATCGAAGGCGTCACTCTTGGTCCGGGAGAGTCCAACGGCTGCACAAAGCCTGAGGAACTGACAAAGGAGATGAACCTGATGTTCACCGGAGACAGCGCGAGATTCGAGCTTTATCTGGCGAAGAATCCTAACGGGAAGATGGTCATCATCTGTCCGGGCGGCGGCTATTGGATCACGGCCTATGTCCATGAGGGACAGTACGCCGCCGAATGGCTCAACAGCCAGGGAATAAGCGCCGCAGTGGTGAAATACAGGCTTCCTTACGGCCATTGGAACGTGCCTCTGAACGATGTGCAGAACGTGTTCCGCTACTGCCGTCACTATGCTCCGCAGTGGGGTGTGAGCCAGATCGGCGTGATGGGATTCTCCGCCGGAGGACATCTCGCCGCCACGGCATCGACACAGTACATTGACGCCGAGACAAGGCCTGATTTCTCGATCCTCGTCTATCCTGTCATCTCCTCAGAGCCTGGAGTCGGCCACGAAGGCAGTTTCAACAACCTGATCGGCACGGAGAAAGGCTGGTACAACAGGAAAGGCAAGGACTTCGGGACTTGGGATGAGGGCAAGAGAAAGTTCGAGGCTCTCAAGGAAAGATATTCATCGGACAAACAGGTCAGCACGGACACGCCCAAGACTTTCATAATCTTCAGTTCCGATGACTCCGTGGTACCGCCGGAGAACGAGGTGCGCTACTTCAACGCCCTTGTAAAGAACGGCGTTCCTTGCGAGATGCACGCCTTCCCTGACGGTGACCACGGCTACGGCTTCCGCAACGCCAAGTACTGCGACGACCCTATTCAGGAATATAGAAGCGACTTTCTCGCGTCTATGGCCCGTTTCCTCAAGGAACTTTAGCGGCAGTCGCTTCTATGCTTCGACAAGCACAATAACAACGAAAAGAGCCATCCTCAAATCGGGGATGGCTCTTTTTTAACCGCAGGACAGAATGTCCGGGAACATATTCATCAAACTACTCCGCCTCGGCGGTCTCGCCAGGCATCATGACGACCTCGACGAAGTTGCCGGAGTTGCGGAATTTGGCGGCGGCCTCGCGGATGTCAGCCTTGGTCAGACCGTTTACGGCGGCCTCCCACTCCTTGTCGTAGTCGTAGCCGCTGCGGAAGTAGCGCAGCAGGTCTGACAGCCAGTAGGAGTTGTTGATCCGGCTCTCAGGAACATTCTTCTTGAAATGCTCGACAGTCCTTGTGAACTGTTCGTCGGTAGGGCCTTCCTCGGCAAGTTTCCTGAGGCCGTCCTGGGCAAGGGTCCTGAGTTTCCCGGCAAGGGCAGGCTTGCAGTTGAAGTAAACCTGAAGCAGATACCTTCCGTCAGGATCCTTGCGGGCGTTCGCGGCGGTGGAAGCGCCGTAGGTGCCGCCCTCATCCTCACGGAGGGTCTCGGTGTAGATCTGGTCAAGGATGTAGCTGACAGCGCTGGCAAGGGTCTGATCCTTCACGGAGAACGGACGGTAGTCGCTGTAAACCTGAAGAACCGTGGTCAGCGGGGTCTCCATCTTCTGGTCAAACACGTCGGCGACCTCTCCTTTCACAAGCCGAGGCTGCACATCAACCCACTTCGGAGCCTTCTTTCCTTTTGGAAGGGAGCCGACATATTTCTCCACCAGAGGCTTGAGGGTGTCAAGGTTGACATCGCCCACAATAACCATTCTGGCTCCCGCAGCATCCGCGAAGAGTCTGCGGTAGTTCCTCTCGATGGCCTGGAGACTGGCCTTCTGAACCTTCTCCATCGAAAGCACCTCGTTTCTCGGGTTGTCATTGTAGAGAACCTTGTTGAACCTCCTCTGGAACGCGTAGTTAGGGGTGTTCTCAAGGTTAGGGAGCACAGCCTTTATCTGCGCCGCCGCATTGTCATACTCCTCCTGATCGAAGCGAGGATCAGTGAACTCAAGGTAAAGAAGCTGGAACGCTGTCTCCAGATCCTTCACGGAAGAGTTCCCGGAAATCCCGTTGTAGAGATCATCAATGAACGGATCCACGCTGACAACTTTTCCTGAAAGCATCTTGGAAAGTTCCGTGCTCTTGAACTTGGACAAGCCCTGCGCGCTCTGGAAGACACTGTAGAAGCTTCCGTCAAACGAAGGCAGATCCTCCGTCGGGATAAGGCTTTCTCCACCGGCCTTATAGAGCGAGAACAGGATCTGATCCTTCTTGTGTCCGGTAGGCAGCACGACAACCTTGACACCGTTGGAAAGAGTCCATTCGGTGGCTCCATAGATGGTCTGCGCGGTCTTCTTCACCTTCCCGCCCTTCAAGGCGGCAGGATCCATGAGCGGCTCGCCTGCGGTCTCCTCGGCCGGAGCCTCTATCTCGGACTGCTTCACGTCATCGATGACCCCAAGCAGCTGCTCCGCCGTAGGAGTGGCGATGCCTTCCTTCTCCGGGCCGCTGTAGATGACCACCAGACTGTTCTCATCGGCGAACATCTGGGAAACGACCTGATTCAGGACATTTGCGTCCAACTGGCTGAAAATTGCCTTCACCAATTCAAGTCCGGCAGCCGGCTCCATGTAGGCGGAATTGTTGAAGAAATTGTTGATCAACGGGTTGACAAACTCGCTGTTCTTTCTGGTCTCGGAGCTGTTGGCCGCCTTCTCATAGACAGCGATGATGTTGTCCTTGGCTCTGCCGACCTCGGCCTCCGTCAGACCGTATCTCTTCATCCTTTCAAGTTCGGTCACGAAAGCCTTGAAGCCACCGATGATGTTGTCTTCTTTCAGACCGACATTCCCGTCCGCACCCTCGATCGCCTCGCAAAGTTTCCCGAAGCCAAAACTTCCATATAAATACGGAGCGTCAGCCTTGGAGGTGATGTCATCAAAGCGTTCGCTCATAACGGACTGGACGACACTCTCGATCAGATCTATCATAAGGCCGGCCGAAGTGGAATTGAGCGCCTCGTCCCTTGCCTCGCTTTCCCAAATCATCTCCACTGACGGAGCTGTCGTCTCGGGATCAGTCAGGACAGCCACACGCGGCTCGGTGAACGCCTCGAACCTGATCTTCTCCTTCGCCTTAGGGTTGACGGCGGCCGGGATGTCGGCGAAGATAGACTTGATCTTTCCCTCGACAGCGTCCACGTCCACATCTCCGACAACGATGACCGCCTGCATGTCAGGACGGTACCATGTCCGGTAGAAGTTCACAAGGATCTCAGGCTTGAAAGTCTCAAGGTTCTCCTTGCTTCCGATCAGGGTGCAGGTGGCGTACTTCGAGTCACCGTAGAGATAAGGGAGGGACTTCTCGAAAGTCCTCCATCCGGCATTCCTGCGGGAGCGTCTCTCCTCGATGATCACCGGGCGCTCCTTGTCGATCTCGGCAGGATCGTTCGTCACGAAATGCGAGTAGTCGTGCAGGATCAGAAGACAGGTGTCCACGACGGACTCCCTGACCAAAGGAATATTGTTGAGCATGTAGGTGGTCTGGTCAATGCCTGTGGCGGCGTTCACATTCCCGCCGAAAGAGGCTCCGATGCTCTGGAGCCAGTTCAGAATCCCCTTGCCGGGAAAGTTCTTCGTGCCGTTGAAGCACATGTGCTCCAGGAAATGCGCGAGACCGTCCTGATCCGGGGTCTCCTGAATAGCTCCGACATTGGTGGCGAGATAGAACTCGGCCCTGCCCGCCGGCTTGTCATTGTGCCTGATGTAATAGGTCAGACCGTTCTCCAGCTTTCCGACCTTGACCGCCGGGTCGTTCGGAAGCTGCTGCATCTGCGCCCCGGCCACAAAAGCGGAAGCCGTGAGCAGGAACGCTGAGATGAAAATCGAAAATCTTCTCATAATCCATATGTTTAATACTGCAAATCTACATCAAGATTCCCGATCTATCAAGACTGTTGATCATCGAATATGTCCGTTCCCTGCGGAAACCGGGATAAAAACGATTATATTTGCATCACATTATAACAAACGCTTATGTTCGAGGATTTCAGACTGAGGACCTTCATGGCCGTGGCCGGGAACGGCAGCTTCACCATCGCAGCCAAAGCGCTCGGCATCACACAACCTGCTGTCAGCCAAAACATCGCGGAACTGGAAAGGAGCGTTGGAGCGGAGCTGTTCACCAGAGGCAGAGGTTCGGTGACCCTGACTGCGGCCGGGATCGCATTCAAGGAATATGCCGACAGAATCCTGTACTGGTATTCCGCTGCCGGACGGATGTTCGGCCCTGACGGCAAACTGACCGGCGAAAAGTCCGTAAGAATCGCGGCGGACGACTTCATTGCCGGCAATATTCTTCCGGAAGCGATTTCCAAGATGCTGGCCTTCAACCCCACGCTGTCATTCTCGCTCTCCACGGATGCCGGCAGAGAAGACATAAGGCTCTATGCCACAAAGCACGTGACCGAACCATCATTTGAGGACATAGGCACGTTGGCGTTCAGTGTGACGGCCACGGCGGTCTGCTCCAACACGGCATATTCAAAAATCACGGATCTGAAATCACTTCCGCAGAACGTCAGGCTTGCGGTTATGGAGGCATATTCAGAGATTCTGCCTCCGGATTTGGAGCCCCGTGTGGCGGTCGTGTCAGATTCCGCCGAGGCCATAGGGAAACTGGCCATGGAATCACCTGACATCATCGGCCTGATCCCTCTTCCCGCCGCACCGGAGGATCTCATCACACTCCCTGTCACACTTCCGGCTCTGACTCTTGATGTGCATCTTGAAGCCTCAGAAGACTCAAAAACCGTCGCCACCGCCCTGCGCCGCATTCTTTGTGACCGATATTCCGGATAAAAAAAGAGGTGAACCTGCCAGGATCACCTCTTGGAATCTGTCAATGCTGGATTACTCCGCCGGATGGATCGCACCCATCGGGCAGGCGTCGGCGCAGGTGCCGCAGTCGATGCAGGCGTTCGGGTCGATGGTGTAAACGTCGCCTTCGTGAATGGCGCCATGAGGGCACTCGCCCGCGCATGTGCCGCAAGCCACGCAATCAGTTTCTGAAATCTTGTAAGCCATAATTCAAATAAATAAAATTGTTTTCATTTTTCCGCTTCCGGAAATCCGGAAACATTATGCAAATATAAATCTTAAAATCACAATATCAAACCCCACACCACAAAAACAACGAGTGCAATTCCCACCTTTATCGCCTTGGCCTTGAGGAAGGATGTCTTGCTGTCAGCCAGAAGCGGAAGCGAGGCGTGGCCGTCCTGCACGATGGAATTGGCGAGCAGAACAGGGAACGGGATGACTCCGCTTGCGAACATGGTCACAAAGACAAGGTGCGGACCGGACTCCGGAATCAGTCCGATGACAATGGCAAGCAGGATCATCAGAGCCGTGTTGTCGCTGACCCAGGCGGAGATGTCTATGAGGTCGAACAGGATTCCGATGACCAGAAGCACCCCGAAGGTCCATGCGAATATGTTCGGAAGATGTTTTCGGACAATGTGCTTCCAAAGATGTTTCTCGACAAAATGATCGGAGGCGAAAAGCAGGGTACCCAGCACGGCAAGGCTCAGAGATGCGAAAATCCAAAAAATCCACTCTTCGTTGAAAACCGCAAGCATCTCATCCTCACCGCCTTCCTCCAACAAGCCAAGCAACAGGGCGGCGATGAAGATCACGACCCCTGAGAACATGAATATTCTTGTCCTGCCGAAATGCTTTCCTTCCCTGTGGTGATGTCCGTCCTGATGCTCGCATCCGTCGCCGTGCAGCTCGAACGAATCCTCCAGTCTGGTAGGGAGAAGCCGGCCTTTAGGCGAGAACCTGTCAACCAGCAGTCCGGTGACGACGGCCAGCACAAAAAGGATAAGGAACAGCAGAGCTGCTTTGCCCGGGAACATCACCAGCATCATGAACGACTCATCCCCTGCGGTCGCGATCATCATCGCGACCAACGCACCGAAACTCAGCATCCTGTGCGTGTAGAGCGACACTGCGGCGAAGCCTCCGACGCAGCCTGGAACGGAACCGAGCAAAGCTGAGACAAGAACCTGCGCGAAGCCTGATTTCTTGAGGGATCTGAATATCCTGCCGTCGGACTCCACGTTGAACGATTCGATGATCATCATCATGACGACCACCAGACCGGAGACCAGGACGGCACCGCGCAAAGTGTCAAGTAAAACGGAAATGATCATGGTCTGCTACGCTGTCACCCAACCGGTGAGATAAAGGTTGATGATCGGGCGGAGAGGTGAGTTCGTGGTCAGGGTCAAGACAACCAAGCACTCTCCCGCAGGGAATCCTGTCGTGTCGAACGTCACTTTCAAGTCGCCTTCCCCGCCGGCGGGAACGTCCGCAAAAGTTTGCGCCTTCACGTGCGAGCTCTCGGAATCCACCTTATATATTCGGAAATGAGACTTGCCTTTGTTGGTGAAATGGAATGTGCCTTCCACCTTCGTTCCGGCCTTGACCTTGCCGAATGAGAATGTGCTCTCGTCAGCCATCGGGTTCGGACCGTCATTAAGCTCCTTTTCAGTGAGCGAAGAGAAATTCTCCTTGGTGTACGCGAATATCCCTATGCGGCTCTTCCCCGCCCCGAGCTCTGGATCGGGATCGGAGACAATGGCCTCCGCTCCGGCCGCGGCCGGTCCCTTCTCAGCCGACTTCGAGACAACCGCCTTGTACCGGTGGCCGTCCACCAGCGGGGTCGCATAGTAATAGTTCTTGCCCCAATGGTTTCTGTCAGCCGTGACCGTGTAGTTCAGTTTGGCTGTGGACTGCGCCGGGACAGGGTTCGGAGAGACTTTTACCGAAAGTCCTTCACTGACACCGGAGAAACTGACCGTCAACGGTTCGTTTCCAAGATTGGCAACCATGGCCGTCCCGCTTTTCTGCTGTCCTTGGGAAAGATTGCCGCCCTTGATGTCAACCGTCTTGAAGGCCAGATCACCGAAACGTATCGGATAAAGTTCCCCCAGAGAGAGCTGATTGTCGTGGGCGACTCCTCTGAGCCTTAGGATGACAGGCTGTTTCAATCCCGAGAAATATGCCGTCAGGGACTTGTCGAACGGGTAACCGACTTTATCTTCATTCTTGAATGTGGCCTTGATGGTTCCGGTCTCCCCCTGATTTAGCGGCTTTCTGGTCCATTCCACATTCGTGCAGCCGCAGGATGAGACAACATTGTAAATCAGCAACGGCTTGTCACCGATGTTCTTGGCAGTGAAAGTAGCCGTCACAGGACCGTCAGACACAAGAATGTCCCCGAAATCATGCACTGTCCTGTCCAGTTGCACGATTCCCCCGAAGGTGTTGTCCTTGCCGGAACCCTGGGCATAAAGAGGCTCCGCCCCGGAAAGCAGCATGCCGGACACCGTGATCAAGGCCATCAGGTACTTGAATATGTTCATAAATGTTCAGTTGATAAAAACGGAAAGATGCAATTACCTTTCCGAAGGCAAATTTACCACTTTAAAGATACTTTTTCAAATCACACGTAAAATTTGTATTTTTGTACGATTATGCGATTAGATCAGATGGCGAACATAGAACAGAATTACGACTACACTGACGACAACATAAAGACTCTGGAAGGTGTCGAACACATCCGGAGGCGTCCGGGAATGTACATCGGAAGGCTCGGGAACGGTTCCAATCCGGGAGACGGCATCTATGTGCTGCTCAAGGAGATCGTGGACAACTGCATCGATGAGTTCTCGGCCGGATTCGGCAAGCAGGTCATAATCAACATTGAAGACAATCAGGTCACGGTGAGGGACTTCGGACGCGGAATCCCGCTCAATTCGGTCATCAAGGCCACCAGCCAGCTGAACACCGGAGGCAAGTTCGACGACAAGGCCTTCAAGAAGTCCGTCGGCCTGAACGGTGTCGGAACCAAGGCGGTGAACGCCCTTTCCGAGAAGTTCTATGTCGAGTCCTTCAGAAACGGGGAAAGTTCCTGGGCAAGTTACGAGCGCGGCGTCCTTGTGGACAGCGGAAGGAAGGACAAAGTGAACGAGAAGAACGGAACCCTGGTGGTGTTCACGCCGGACAGCGCGATGTTCGGAGGTTTCGAGTTCCACATGGACTATGTGGAGACCATGATCAAGAACTACTCCTACCTGAAGAAAGGGCTCGCCATTGTACTGAACGGCGTCACCTACAAATCCGAGAACGGCCTTCTGGATCTTGTGAACGACACTCTTTCGGAGACTCCACGCTACGAGCCGATCCACCTTGTGGGCGAGGATGTCGAAGTCGTGCTGACCCACGGCAACTCCTACGGAGAGAACATCGCCTCGTTCGTCAACGGACAGAACACCCGTGACGGAGGAACGCATCTGGCCGCTTTCAGAGAGGCCATAGCCAAGACGCTCAAGGATTTCTTCAAGAAGAACTACGCTCCTGAGGACTGCCGTCAGGGCATCATCGGAGCCATCAGCATCCAGATCCAGGAGCCGAACTTCGAAGGGCAGACCAAGACCAAGCTCGGTTCGACCTACATGTGGGAGAAGGAGAAGACCGATGAGAACGGCAGGAAGGTCCAGAATCCGGACGGTTCCATCGGGATCGACCGCGGGCCTACCATCAGATCCTACGTCAACGACTTCATAGCCAGGAATCTGGACAATTACCTGCGCATCCACAAGGACATAGTCCCAGTCATCGAGAACAAGATCAAGGAGTCGCAGGCGGAGCGCGAGGAGATCGCCGGAATCCAGAGGAAGACCAGGGAAAGAAACAAGAAGACCAATGTCTATAACCGCAAACTGCGCGACTGCCGCTACCACTACGGTGACAAGCTGCCGAAGGACAAGCAGGGTCTCGCGGAACTCACAAGCATATTCATCACCGAGGGAGATTCCGCGAGCGGAACCATCACCAAGGTGCGCAAGGCCAACTACCAGGCGGTGTTCAGCCTGCGCGGCAAGCCGATAAACTGCTACAAGGAAAGTCACAAGAAGGTGGCGGAGAACGAGGAGCTCAACCTGCTGATCTCAGCCCTCGGGGTCGAGGACGACCCTGACAACCTGCGCTACAACAACATCATCGTGGCGACCGATGCCGATGATGACGGGATGCACATCAGGATGCTTGTGCTGACCTTTTTCATGAAATATTACCCGGATCTGATCAGGCGCGGACACGTGCATATTCTCCAGACCCCTCTTTTCAGGGTCGCGAACAAGAAGGAGCGGCGCTACTGCTACTCCGCGGAAGAGAAGGAGGCCGCGGTCAAGGAGTTGAAGACTTCGGTGCAGATCACCCGGTTCAAGGGTCTCGGAGAGATCTCTTCGGACGAGTTCGTGGATTTCATCGGAGAGAACATGAGGCTGGATCTCGTGAAACTTTCCGACGAGGAATCCATCGCCGACATCATGGAGTTCTACATGGGAGACAACACCATCGACCGCCAGAACTTCATCCGCGCGAACCTGCGCTCCGAAGAGGAACTTGAGGATGTCAACATCTAACATTCACTGATTATGTCACGCTGGGCGAAATTTTGCGGCTGGTTGCTGAAGAAAATGGGATGGACCACTGTGGGCGGTCCCGTTCCAGAGAAGAAAGGGATAATCCTCGGAGTCCCGCACACTTCGGCCTGGGACTTCGTCATCTCCTACCTTTTCTACACACAGTTTGACAGGAAGGCGCACGTCATGATCAAGAAGGAATTCTTCTTCTGGCCTGTCGGAGTGTTCCTCCGCAAGGTCGGATGCATCCCCGTGGACAGAGGCAGCGCCTCCGCCATGGTCAAGAGCCTGATCGGGGAGATGGAGAAAGTGGACCAGTTCCACCTCGCCATCGCTCCTGAAGGGACCAGAAAGCCCGTGAAGAAATGGAAGACCGGCTACCATCTGATCGCCAAAGAGGTGGGCTGTCCGGTTTACATGGGCTACTTCGACTGGAAGAGCAAGCGTGTCGGTATCGGCGAGAAGGTAGAGCTGACGGATGACGCGCGCGCGGACACCGACAGGATCCAGGCGATTTACGGAACCATGCACTTCGAGGGCAAGCACCCGGAGGGCTACATCACTCATTAAAAAGGACGAATCATGCCTATTTTCAGCCAAAGCAAGGAAAATTATGTGACAACCCTTGCCAAGCTATTTGAATATGCCACCGACAACTACCCCAAGAGACCGCTCTCGCGGTTTGTTGAAGGCGGGCAGGAATACACCTACGAAAGTTTCAAGCACAAGTGCCTTGAACTGTCCCACCGCTTCAACCGGTTCGGGATCAGCGCAAGGGACAAGGTGGCCATTCTCTCCAACAACATGCCCAACTGGACAGTGGCGATGTTCTCGTGCGTGCCGTTCGGCAGAGTGACGGTTCCGATCCTCCCGGACTCCTCGGAAAGCGAGGTGACGAACATCATCACCCACTCCGAATGCAAGGCTATCTTCATCTCAAAGAGGCTGCTCAGCAAACTCAGTCAGGAGATCATCGACAGACTGACACTCGTGATAGACATCGAGACGTTCGACTTCATCAAGAAGGATGACAAGGCTTTCACCTGCGAAGGGCACGGAGTCGATCCCCAGGCCGATGACCTGGCCTCGATCATCTACACCTCCGGCACCTCCGGAAAGGCCAAGGGCGTGATGCTCAGCCACCGTAACTTCTGCCAGAACATCATCGCCGCCTACCACGCCCAGAAAGCGGGGAGGCGTGACCGCTGGCTTTCCATCCTGCCGATGTCGCACACCTACGAGATGGCGTTCAGCGTGCTTTATCCGCTGTATGTCGGAGGATGCGTCTATTATATTCAGAAACCTCCCACTCCGAGCATTCTGATGCAGGCGATGAAAAAGGTCCGCCCTACCATCATGTGCGCCGTGCCGCTGATCATCGAGAAAGTTTACAAGAACAGTGTCGTGCCGACGATCGAGAAGAGCCGGATCCTGTCCTGGATGAAAGACCGCACACCGAGGCTTCTGTACTGGATGGTGGGAAAGAAACTCTACAAGAAATTCGGCGGCAAACTGAAATTCTTCGGCATAGGCGGCTCGAAACTCGACCCGACGGTGGAGGATTTCCTCAACAAGGCCAGATTCCCCTACGCCATCGGCTACGGCCTGACCGAGACGGCTCCGCTGATCACGAACGCCTGCGTGGGCAAGACCGTGGTCGGCTCGATCGGGGTTCCGGCCTACAACGTGGAAGTCAGACTTCAGAATGTCAATCCGGAAACCGGAGAGGGTGAGATCGTCGCCAAGGGTGACAATGTCATGCTCGGCTACTACCGCGATCCTGAAAGGACCCGCTCGGTGCTGACCGATGACGGCTGGTTCCGCACCAACGACCTTGCCTGCAAGGATGCCAAGGGACGCTACTACATAAAAGGCAGACTCGGGAACATGATTGTGGGACCTTCCGGCGAGAACATCTACCCGGAGGAGATCGAGCAGGTCATCAACACTTTCAGAGGCGTCAACGAGTCGCTCGTGGTCGAGAGGGACGGAAAACTGGTCGCCCTCGTCAAATTCGACGACAACGTGCTGGACTGGAACCAGGAGCGCGAGGACAAATTCTTCGAGAACCTTCAGGCCACGAAGCAGGCGGTTCTTGAATATGTCAACAAGCACGTCAGCAAGCAGTCCAAGATCGGTGAAGTCGAGGCGATGAAGGACGACTTCGACAAGACCGCCACCCAGAAGATCCGCCGGTTCAAGTACAAGGACGGAGAGCGGGAATCCTCCGACAAGACATCCACACAAGACTCAAACAGCAACTGAACATGAGACTGCCTGCCGAATGGGAGAGACAGAGCGGGGTGATGCTCACCTGGCCTGACGGGACGACACCCTGGTACGAACTGGAGAAGGTGCAGGAATGCTACGGACGGATCATCTCCGCCATCCTGCGCTTTGAGAAAGTGCTGCTGGTGACGGCCGACATCGAATCCGCCAAAGGGAGGCTTGCCGAACTCGGGGTGGACATCGCCGCGATCCTTTTCCGCGAGTGCCCCGTCAACGACACCTGGGCGCGTGACCACGGCGGGATCGCCGTCTATGGCGACAACGG
>CAVFMX010000091.1:0-7829 GCA_963623745.1 Bulleidia sp. | reverse complement strand
TCAGCTCATGGAACAACACCGCCTATGATTTCACCCTTGAGGACATAGAGAACAACAGGCTGATCAAGAAGATCTCCGCCGAGAAAGCGGTCTGGGACAGCACTTCCGGAGGGTGGAGACTTAAGAACTACTTTATAAGGGAATATTCCGACGGCCTTCAGGACCATGTCACCACCGGCGTGGAACTGGACACGGTCCTGAGTCTGACAGTCACGGACTTTTACCGCAACAAGAAGACGGTGGAGACTTTGCCGGCCGAACAGCTGGACGAGCTGATCGCCACCCAGAAGATGAGGGGTGACGCCAACGTGATGTACGCTCTTATCGAGAAGCACACCCGCCTCGCCCTTCCGTTCTCAGCTTTCATCCTGACCTTGATGGGAGTCTGCCTTTCTTCCAGAAAGCGCAGGGGAGGGATAGGGCTGAACATAGGCATCGGGATCGCCCTCAGTTTCACCTACATCCTGTTCCTGAGATTCAGCCAGATGTTCGTCTATTCCGGAGCGATGCCTCCTGTGGTCGCCCTGTGGCTTCCAAACGTGATTTTCGGCATCATTGCCGCCGTCCTGTACAATCGAGCTTCTAAATAATCCAATATTCATGTCACAACACACCTTATCCCCGCTGAAACGATCAATCGTCGGAGTTCAGTTCATGTTCGTGGCCTTCGGCTCCACGGTTCTTGTCCCTCTTCTGGTCGGATTCGATCCTGCCATCGCTCTTCTCGCGGCCGGTCTCGGCACTCTTCTGTTCCACGCCGTCACCGGAGGAAAGGTCCCTATCTACCTTGGCAGCAGCTTCGCGTTCATCGCTCCGATCATCAAGGCCACCGAACTCTACGGAATGCCCGGGATGTTCTGCGGCCTTGTCGCCGTGGGTCTTGTGTACATGCTGATGAGTCTTCTTGTCAAACTTTTCGGCATCAGCTTCATCAAGAAGCTTTTCCCGCCGATTGTCATAGGCCCGGTCATCATCCTCATCGGTCTTTCGCTGGCCGGAACGGGAGTTGACATGGCCAGCAAGAACTGGGTTCTCGCACTGATCTCACTCTTAGTGGCGATAGCCTGCTCCTGCTGGGGCAAGGGCATGGTCAAACTCATCCCTGTCGTCTTCGGCGCATTGGCCGGCTACATCGCGGCGGTGATCTTCTACAGAAGTTCCATGGATTTCTCCGGCGTGGCGAACGCGCCGTGGTTCCAGATGCCTCATTTCGCCAAGATGAGCCTTTCATGGCAGGCCGTCGTGTTCATGGCGCCTGTGGCCATCGCTCCTATCATCGAGCATGTGGGTGATGTCTATGCGATCAGCGAGATTGCCGGCAAGGATTACGTGAAGGATCCGGGACTGCACCGCACCATGTTCGGCGACGGTCTTGCCTGCACGCTCGCGGCATTCCTCGGAGGCGCTCCTGTGACGACATATTCTGAAGTGACGGGTGCTGTGTCCCTCACCAAGGTGACTGATCCGTCCTGTATGAGGATAGCGGCCCTTTCCGCAATCCTTATCTCCCTTGTCGGAAAGGTCGGCGCGGCGATCCAGACAATCCCTACAGCCGTTCTCGGCGGCATCATGCTGCTCCTTTTCGGAAGCATCGCCTCGGTCGGAATCAACAACATGGTGAAGGCGCGGATCGACATGAACAAGACCCGCAACCTGATCATCGCGTCCCTCATCCTCACCATCGGAATCGGCGGGGCGGTCATCAGTTTCGGCAAATTCTCCCTCGCCGGCATCGGTCTCGCCTCGATCGTCGGCGTCATCCTGAATCTTGTCATCCCGGACAAGGCGGAAACGGAGGAATGAATATCATAACGCATAGAACATGAGTGTTTTGAAAGTCAAGATAGTGAACAAGAGCCAATGGCCTGATCCCGCTTACGCCACCGAAGCGTCGGCGGGAATGGATCTGCGGGCGAACCTCTCGGAGGCTGTCGTGTTGAAGCCGTTGGAACGGGTGCTGGTGCCTACGGGCATATTCATTGAGCTTCCGGTCGGCTATGAGGCGCAGGTCCGGCCTCGCAGCGGCCTTGCCACGAAGCACGGCATCACCGTGATCAACACTCCAGGGACCGTGGATGCGGATTACCGTGGGGAACTGAAGATCTCGTTGGTGAATCTTTCCGGAGATCCGTTCGAGATCGTTCCGGGCGAGCGTATCGCGCAGATGATTGTCGCCCGTCACGAGCATGTCGAGTGGGAGGATGTCGAAATTCTTTCGGAGACGGAACGCGGTGCCGGCGGCTGGGGAAGTACGGGTAAGTGTTAAAGAGGAATTTTGAATATGGATGTTCAGGAATTATATTCGGCATTTCTGGAGTGCGGTCGTGTGACGACGGACAGCAGGGCTGTCGCGGGAGGGGAGATGTTCTTCGCCCTGAAGGGGGAGAATTTTGACGGCAATGAATATGCTCTCAAGGCTCTTGAGGCGGGGGCGCGTTATGCGGTCGTGGACGAGGGTTCTGCCGCAGCTGCCGGCGGAGATGCCAGAGTGATGGCCGTTCCGGACACCCTTGAGTCTCTTCAGGCGCTTGCCCGCCACCATCGAGAGAACTCTTTTGTGGACGGAAAACGCCTGACTGTCATCGGACTGACCGGCACGAACGGCAAGACCACGACCAAGGAACTGATCACGAGAGTCCTTTCGGTAAGGTACAACGTCACATCCACGCAAGGCAATCTGAACAATGACATCGGAGTGCCGTTGTCTGTACTGAACATCAATGCCAGAACTCAGTTGGCGGTCATCGAGATGGGGGCGAGCCATCCTGATGACATCGGGAAACTGGTCAAGGTCTGCGAGCCGGACTATGGCCTCATCACGAATGTCGGCAAGGCGCATCTGCTCGGGTTCGGCAGTTTTGAAGGGGTGAAGAAGGCGAAAGGAATGTTGTACGACTATGTCGCCGAACACGGCGGAAGCATATTCCTGAATGCCGACGATGAGAATCTGGTCGCGATGGCCTCCGAACGCAAGGGGTTGAAAGTCATTGAATATGGCATCGATTATTGGGGTGCTATGGTTCTGCCTTCCGATGCCGCCCATCCGTTTGTGCGGATGGCTCTGCAATGCTCGCCAAGCACCGAAGTGTCCGACGGCACGGAAAACTTTCTCTGTCTTGAGACTCATCTTGCAGGTTCCTACAATGCTGCCAACATCACCGCCGCCATCGCCGTCGGCCTTCATTTCGGAATCTCCCTCGAAGACGCCATTCAGGCGGTGAGTGAATATATTCCTAAAAACAACCGCTCGCAGTTGGAGAAGACCGGGCACAACATTTTGATCGAGGATGCCTACAACGCCAATCCGACAAGCATGGCCGCCGCGCTTGACAACCTTGCGTCAGTGCAGGCTCAGCATAAGGCCGTGATGTTGGGGGACATGCGCGAACTCGGCGACGAGTCCGTCTCCGAGCATATTGCCATATTGGACAAGCTGGCTTCAATGGGTCTGGATCTTGTCTGCCTTGTGGGTGAAGAGTTCCGCAAGGCGCTCGATTCAGAATTGATGGTTCGACAGACCAACCATACGTACGCTTCGGTCACTGAGCCTGTCGAAATGACCGGATTTCGCTGGTTCCCAACCTCTGATGATTTGGCTAATTGGCTGAAAGAGACCCCTGTATCGGGCTACACGATCTTGATCAAAGGTTCTCGTGGCATCCGGATGGAGAAGGTTCTGCCTGAGTTATAGGGAATCTTCTTCTGTCAAGCAGCAGGGTCAGTCCTGTCGCCGGTACTTTGTCGATGCGTGTCTGGATGATGTATCGGGCCAGCATTCCGACAAAATAGCCGATTGTCAGTCCGACTATGGTTCCGACAACCACGTCGCCGAGGTAATGCTTTCCGACGAATATCCTGCTGACCGCTACCAGCCCCGCCCACGTCAGAGCGAATTTGTAGAACCCGTTGTAGGTGTGTGTACGGTCATTCCTGAATCCGATGATCAGGCACATGACCAAAGCGAAAGCGTTCGCCGCATGCGCCGAGAAGAACCCGAAGAACCCTCCGCGTCCTTCAAGTACATTAAGCCCTCCGAGGAGCATGCTCGCGCTGTAGCTTGGCCTCAACCTGTCAACCGAGTTTTTCGCGATTGTCGAGAACTGGTCGCACAGTCCGAACGCAAGCCCGACGGAACACAGCACCACGAGCGCTTTCTTCCATCCAAGCCTCCTGAACAGGAACCAGACGCAGATAAGGTAAGCCGGAATCCACACCGTCTTGTCCGACATCAGCATCCAGAGCTGGTCTGTGGCCGGTGTGCTGAAGCTGTTCAGGAACAGGGTGGCATCCTGATCGAGCCTGTGCAGGAAACCTATGAGTGAAGCGCTGACCATAGCATGTCCTTTAACTCCTTGATTCCCTCTCCGCTGATTGATGAGATGAACACGTGCGGAATCCCCTTCGGAAGCAGTGGCTCCATCTCCCTCTCTATCTCCTTGTCGATCAGGTCGCACTTCGTGACGGCCAGGATGCGGTCCTTGTCCAGAAGTTCGGGGTTATATTCCTTAAGTTCGTTGAGCAGGGTCTCATAGCCCGCCTTGATGTCATCCTCTTCCGCCGAGACCATGAAGAGCAGAACCGAGTTCCGTTCGATGTGGCGGAGGAAGCGTATTCCTATGCCCCTTCCTTCGTGAGCACCCTCGATGATTCCCGGGATGTCCGCCATCACGAATGACTGGTCATCATAGTATCTGACGATCCCGAGATTCGGTTCCAGCGTCGTGAAGGCGTAGTTCGCGATTTTAGGTTTAGCCGCCGTGATTGAAGCCAGCAGGGTCGATTTGCCCGCATTCGGGAAACCCACAAGTCCGACATCCGCCAGCACCTTGAGTTCAAGGATGAACCATCCTTCCTGTCCTTCCTCTCCAGGCTGCGCGAACCTTGGGGTCTGAAGCGTGGGGGTCTTGAAGTTGTCGTTGCCCAGGCCGCCGCGTCCGCCTTTGCAGAGGATCCGTGTTTCCCCGGGCTCCATCATCTCGAACAGCACCTCTCCGGTCTCGGCGTTCTTCGCCACAGTCCCCACCGGCACATCAAGGATGACATCATCGCCGTTCTTTCCGGTCCGCAGTCCACCCTCTCCGTGTCCTCCGTCCTCGGCTTTGATGTGCTTGCGGTACTTCAGGTGGATCAGTGTCCAGAACTGCGGGTTCGCCTTGAGGATGATGTGTCCTCCCCGGCCTCCGTCCCCGCCGTCCGGTCCTCCCTTAGGTACGTACTTGGCCCTGTAAAGGTGCATCGACCCTGCGCCTCCATGTCCCGAAGCGCACCAGATCTTCACGTAGTCTATAAAGTTGCTCTCTGGCATAAATCTCTATCTCTCAATTAAATAAGTGGCATGTTAGTCCCTCTTTCGCCTCCGGGTAACAACGGAGTGACAAAATTTTCGCACAATTCGCCACAAAAACGGTACTGTCAGTTTATAACTTTTTGAAGGTTCCGTTACGGATAGTTCTGCATTTCTATGCTTGTTTATCCCGGTAACTTGTAATTCTGAGTCAATGAACTTCCAGTCCATAACCGATTTTTTTTCTTCTATAGATCGCAAAGATAGTCATTATTTTCGGTAAGTCGAGAATAAAAACATCTCCCCGCCCCGCCGGCCATTTGACTGACGGGGAGAAGATGGGACTCTTTTTCTGCCTCCGAAAAAAGGAAAATTTCATCCAACTGTTCCGCATCATCCTGGAACATTGCAGCCTCATCTGTCACAATTTGGTTTGTCTCATTGAAGTCCTTATAGCGCCCACAAACATTTTATATCTGTCCGTGTCACGGTGCAATGCCATACCCGAACTTGGGTCGTTGGCATGGTACGAAATGTTCACGACCATGGAATCCTGCATGTCCGAGATTGTTCCCAACATGCGTTGCGGACGACCTGTACTATAGCAAAATCATCAGCGTTGACTTTCACATCTTGTGTACGGACCTCCGCGGATTTTTTGCCGGCGGGGGAGGGAGAGGTGAAACAAGGCGGAGGGGAAACGGGTATATTCATTGATGACGGAGGAGCGGAGCATATTCGCGGGTTGGAATCCGTGGCACGGGTGCACCAAGGTGAGTCCGGGCTGCAGGTTCTGCTATGTCTATCGGCAGGACGAGATGTACGGGAGCGAGATCGCAAGCGACCTTGCGCGCAAGACGGCGGCATTCAATCTGCCGGTGAGGCGCAAGCGTGACAAAAGCTATAAGATTCCTTCCGGCAAGGTGGTGTTCACATGCTTCACGTCGGATTTCCTGCTGGAGGACGCGGATCCGTGGAGGCCGGAATGCTGGGAGATGATGCGGCTTCGGAGCGACTGCATGTTCTATTTCTTCACAAAGCGGATTGACCGTCTGGAGAGGTGTCTGCCACCGGACTGGGGCGACGGTTATGCGAATGTCATCATCGGCTGCACGGTGGAGAATCAGGCTATGGCCGAGCGCCGGCTTCCCATATTCAAGAATCTTCCGATCAGGCATAAGTCGATAATTGTCGCTCCGATGCTTGAGAGAATGAATATTTCCGCCTGGCTTGACGGCACTGTCGAGGAGGTCAGCGCCGGCGGAGAGTCTGGAGCCGGGGCGCGGCCGTGTGATTTCGATTGGATCCTGGATCTGCGTTCGCAGTGTGTGGCAAAGAAGGTCCCGTTCCGTTTTCATCAGACCGGCGCGCGCTTCATAAAGGACGGAAGGTTGTACCGCATACACCGCCGCCATCAGCTGAGCCAGGCCCATAAGGCCGACATCGACTACGGCATCAGGGACTACTACATCCCCGAAAAACCTTGGAGTCTTTGGACGGATTCGGATTTCCCGGAAAAATAGGACGTTACCAAGCGTCTTGTCTTTTGAATTCTTTTCACTAATTTCGAAGCCGAAAATTTTATGGGAATGATGAAAGATGTCAAGGTTATAATCTTCGATGCGGACGACACGCTCTGGGACAATCAGTCGTACTTCCAGAAGGCGGAGGAAGTGTTCACGGAAGAACTTAAGGAATATGGTACGGCGGAGGAACTGTCGGAGGCACTCTACAGGACGGAGGCCGCGAACATGCCGGTTCTGGGCTATGGGGCGAAAGCGGTGTGCATCTCGATGACGGAGACTGCTTTGAAAGTGTCCGATCACAAGGTGCCGGGGGAGAATCTTTCACGAATATTGTCGAGCGCAAAATCGCTGCTCAGTCTTCCGGCGACACCGCTGCCCGGAGTGGCAAAGACTCTGGACGCGATTGACAAGACCGGCCGTTACCGCTTGATCCTCATGACAAAAGGTGACATGCTGGACCAGCAGAACAAAATCCGGCGTTCCGGCCTTGACAAGTACTTCTACCGGGTCGTCATCGTCAGCAGGAAGGGGATAAAGGAATATCTTGACATCTGTAACGGGGAACATGCGGCTCCCTCTGAAATCGCGGCGGTCGGCAACTCCTTCAAGTCCGACATCCAGCCGATAATCGAAATCGGAGGCTACGGCATTCATATTCCTTCCCGCATTCTGTGGCGGCATGAGATGACGGAGGAGTTCGATCATCCGAACCTCACCAGGCTCGATTCATTCGAGGAACTCGCCGGAATATTCATTTAAAAGGGACACAGGAATATTCCTGAATGCCGTTGTCCGGGTAGTCGGTGTGGAGAATTCCGTCCAGATGGTCGCACTCGTGCCGGAGGATGCCGTCGGCATTCCCTAATATTCCATCTTGTCCTCTTTGCCGTTCCAAAGTTTGAAAGCTTCGAGGGCTTCGTCGCGCAGCATCGTCTCGACCGGCAGATGGCGTTCCTCCTGAGGCAGGGCAAGTTCATCATAGATGAACGAGTCGTCAAACCCCGCATCCTTCGCATCCG
>CAVFMX010000090.1:0-8720 GCA_963623745.1 Bulleidia sp. | reverse complement strand
ATTGAACCCAAGAAAAAGAACGCATAGAAATGAGGCACAATAAAGCAATCAATCATCTTGGCCGCAAGTCCGGCCACCGCAAGGCTCTGTTGGCCAACCTGGCGACTTCTTTGATCATGCACAAGAGGATCACTACAACTGTGGCTAAGGCAAAGGCCCTCAAGTCCTACGTTGAGCCTCTCATCACCAAGTCAAAGGAGGACACGACTCATTCCCGCAGAACCGTTTTCAGCTATCTTAAGAACAAGGAAGCTGTCAAGGAACTCTTTGGAGTCATCTCTGCGAAGATCGCTGACCGCCCGGGAGGTTACACCCGCGTGCTCCACTTAGGTTTCCGTCAGGGTGACGGAGCCGACATGGCGCTTATCGAACTCGTTGATTTCAACGAGGCGGCTCTCGCCGGCAAGAAGGAGGAGAAGAAGTCAACACGCCGCAGCCGCGCCAAGAAGGCGGACGCTCCTAAGGTTGAGGCTCCTGCCGAGACCCCTGCCGAGGCTCCTGGGCAGGAGGCTCCAAAGGCTGAGTAATCACAGGAATATTCAAGAATGAACTGGCGGCCGGATTCCGGTCGCCAGTTTTTTTGACCTTTTTTGCCATCCGTTACGATAAGGTTGCCACAATTTTTATATATTTGTGTTTTGAAGGGGGTTCAGGAGGAACCTTTTTTTTGATTGAACACTATAAATCGTTATAACAAACCTAATTATGAATCATCTATTCTATTTCGTGCCGGCAGCTTCTCTGGTAGCTCTCTTCTTCGCGTGGCTCTTCTACCATCAGATGAAAAAAGAGGACGAAGGCACTCCGACGATGAGGGAGATCGCCCAGTATGTCCGTGAGGGCGCGATGGCGTACCTCAGGCAGCAGTACAAGGTTGTCGGAATCGTGTTCGTCGTGCTGGCACTCTTGTTCAGCATTCTGGCTTTCGGTTTCGGGATGCAGAACAAGTGGGTTCCTTTCGCCTTCCTCACAGGCGGATTCTTCTCGGCTCTCGCCGGCTACATCGGCATGAGGACGGCGACTTACGCGTCCGCAAGGACCGCCAATGCCGTCAAAAGGTCTCTGAATTCGGGCTTGAAGCTGGCTTTCCGTTCCGGAGCCGTGATGGGTCTGACGGTCGTTGGACTCGGGCTTCTTGACATCTCGATCTGGTGGGTGGTCCTCAATGCCTTTGTGCAGGAGGCGAGCGAATCCCAGACCTTGGTCGTCATCACGACGACAATGCTCACTTTCGGGATGGGAGCATCCACTCAGGCTCTGTTCGCCAGAGTCGGCGGAGGCATCTACACAAAGGCCGCCGATGTGGGAGCCGACATCGTAGGCAAGGTGGAGCAGGACATCCCGGAGGATGATCCGAGGAACCCGGCCACGATCGCTGACAACGTGGGCGACAATGTGGGTGATGTCGCCGGAATGGGTGCCGACCTTTACGAATCCTATTGCGGTTCCGTACTCGCCACCATGGCTCTCGGCGCATCCGCTTTCTTCGGCGATGTCGATGCGCAGATGAGAGCCATCATCGCCCCGATGATGATCGCCGCCATCGGAGTCGTGCTTTCCATCATCGGCATCTACGCCGTCAGAACCAGGGAAAACGCCGGACTCCAGCAGCTTCTGAAGTCCCTCAGCGTCGGGACGAACCTCAGCGCATGCCTTATCGCCGTGCTCACTTTCGCCGTGCTCCGCGTGCTGGGATTTGACAACTGGTGGCAGCTCAGCCTTTCCGTGATCGCCGGTCTGCTTTCCGGAGTCATCATCGGCAAGGCCACCGAGTACTACACCTCCCACTCCTACAAGCCTACCCGGGATCTTGCGGAGAGTTCGAAGACCGGTCCCGCGACCGTGATCATCAACGGCATCGGACTCGGAATGATCTCCACCTGCATTCCTGTCGTGACGATCGTGATAGCGATTCTGATCTCTTATCTTTGCGCCACCGGATTCTCTTTTGATCCGGCCTGCATCAGCAACGGTCTTTACGGGATCAGCATCGCCGCTGTAGGAATGCTCTCAACCTTGGGAATCACCCTCGCGACCGATGCTTACGGACCTATCGCCGACAACGCGGGCGGCAACGCACAGATGAGCGAACTTGATCCTGAGGTACGCCGCCGCACGGACACCCTTGACGCGCTTGGCAACACCACCGCCGCCACCGGCAAGGGATTCGCGATAGGCTCCGCCGCCCTCACGGCACTTGCCCTCCTTGCCTCTTACATCGAGGAGATCAAGATCGGCCTTCAGCATGCCGGCGTGCTGCTGCTCCAGATCGGGGACAAGGCTGTCAATGTGGCGGAGGCGACGATCCCGCAGATCGTGGACTATTATCAGGTCAACCTGATGAATCCACGGGTTCTTGCCGGTGTCTTCATCGGTGCCATGATGGCATTCCTCTTCTGCGGGATGACAATGAACGCCGTGGGACGCGCCGCGCAGAAAATGGTGGAGGAGATCCGCCGTCAGTTCAAGGAGATCAAAGGCATTCTCGAAGGCAAGCAACGCCCTGACTACAAGCGCTGCGTGGAGATCTCCACAAGGGCTGCGCAGCATGAGATGATCGCCCCGGCGCTCACAGCCATCATTGTCCCTGTCGTTGTCGGCATCATTCTTGGAGAGGCTGGTGTCATGGGTCTTCTTATCGGCGGCCTTGGCGCGGGATTCATCCTTGCGATCTTCCTCGCCAACTCGGGCGGAGCCTGGGACAATGCCAAGAAATATGTCGAAGAAGACCATTGTGGTGGGAAAAACTCCGCAAGTCATCATGCTACCGTTGTCGGTGACACGGTCGGTGATCCATTCAAGGACACTTCCGGTCCGTCATTGAACATCCTGATCAAGCTCATGAGCATGGTCTCGATTGTGATGGCCGGACTGATTGTCATGATTCATGGTTAGTATGGCGATTTGCAAAAGAATATAAAACGAATGAAAAAAGTAACCATTAGAGATGTGGCGAGAGAGGCCGGAGTGTCAGTCACCCTGGTTTCTTTCGTGATGAACGCGAAAATGGGGAAGGACGGCAGATTGGACTGTCCTGTCAATCCCGACACTGCGGGAAGGGTTCTTCAGGTGGCCAAGAGGCTTGGCTACAGACGAAACAACGCCGCAGCCTCGCTCCGAAGCGGAAGATCGCACTCGATTGCGGTGATTGTCTCGGACATCGCCAACCCGTTCTTCGCTGAGATCTGCAGGAACATCGAGAACATCGCCTACAAGGACGGGGTCACGGTGATCTTCGCAAGTTCTGAGGAAAACCCGCAGAAACTGGCTCATCTGGTCGAGACCATGGTGGGCTACAATGTGGAAGGCCTCATCGTGGCTCCTTGTCTCGGAGGCGAGGCGGCTTTGGCGAGAGCCATCAGCATCGGCATCCCTACCGTGCTGATTGACAGAAACATGCCTGGCGACGAATTCGGACGTGTCCTTGTTGACAATGTGGATGCCGGGAGGATGGCCGCGAAGTACCTGCTCCATCAGGGCTTCGGCAAGATCGAGATGTTCTCCTACAAGTCCGGCGTGACCAGTCTGACAGACAGGGAGTCCGGCTACGCCTTGGCGATGGAGGAGGCCGGATTGAAGGACGACATAAGGATCCACAAGATTGAGTATGAGACCGAGGTCGCCAAAAAGAATGTCATAGAGGTGTTCCGCGATGCCGTGAAACGTGGGACGGAGGCTTTCATCCTTCCTACAAAGAGAATAGCCATGTACGGATTCAACGCATTGAACGCGCTTGGATTGAGCATGCCGAAGGATTTCTCTTTCGTGTGCTTCGACGAGAGCGATGTCTATGAGTTGAACAAGCCGGTGGTGCCTCACATCATCCAGCCGATCTCCGAGATTGCCATCAAGTCCTTTGACTTGCTCCAGAAGATGATAGAGGGAAATGGCGCGGAAGAAGAAAAGACCTCCATGCTCAAGGTAAAACTTGTGCTGGGAGGCCGTTTCGGAGGCGAATCGACGGAAGCGTCGTTTTAAACAGCTCCTTAGAAGCTGTTTTGAAATGATTCCCGAATTTTATCATGTGGAATTTTCGAGGCAGTTTCAGCTTTGGAAGAGGGAGCGTAGCCGGAGCTACGTGACCGATGACAAAGATGGAAATGGCCGGAAAGGCCGTATAAGAAAAGAGAGAAATTATTTCAAAACAGCTTCTTAGATCGTAGTATTGTAGATTTTTTCAGCCTGAGCCTTGCGGTAGGCATCCAGTTTTTCAGAGACGGAGTTGTCCTGGAGGGAGAGGATCTCTGCCGCGAGGATCGCTGCGTTCTTGGCTCCGTCAATCGCTACGGTGGCCACAGGGATACCTGTCGGCATCTGCACCATTGACAGAAGCGAATCGAGTCCGCCAAGGCTCTTTGTACGCATAGGCACGGCGATCACCGGCAATGTCGTCAGTCCGGCCGCCACGCCGGCCAGATGCGCCGCTCCTCCGGCCCCGGCGATGACCACGCCGAATCCGCGGCTTTTCAGCCCTTTGGTGTACTCGAACATCAACTCCGGTGTCCTGTGGGCGCTGATGACTTTTTTCTCGAACTCTATTCCGAAGTCCGAAAGAATCTGTTCGGCTCCCGACATGACATCGTAGTCACTCGTGGAACCCATGATAATTGCTACTTTCAGCATAATATAAATATTAGAATATTAATCAGTTGTTAAATTGTTTAATAAAGGAATGATATTGAAAGCGTACGCAGTGCGAAGCGACCGGAGGGGTTTCGGGGACTCCTTTCTCCATGCCCCTCAGGGGCTGTCACGAAGCGACTGGGTGGATTGATCCATTGGACTGAAGTGTATCACACCTCAGTCCAATGGATTCTGATTCCATCCTTCTCCATGCCCCTGAACCAGGTCATCTGGCGTTTCGCGAACTGGTGGATGGCGTTGGCCAGAAGCGAGCGCATCTCGTCCCATGTCAGAATCCCGAGAACGAACTGCGTGACGAACTTGTACTCAAGCCCGTAATAGACAAGATCTTCGGCTCTGATTCCGCTGTCGAGCAGCCCTCTGACCTCCTCGACCATCCCTCCGGCGAGCCTCTCGTCAAGCCTACGGTCAATTCTTGCGACCCTTTCCTCACGGCTGACCAGAGTCCCGATGCAGTACGGGTTCTTTGGCAGGAACCCCGTTCTTTTCACCGGATGCTCACGCTCGTACATCGCCACTTCCAAAGCCCTGATTATCCTTCGTCTGGATTGCAGGACACCCTCATCGGGAAGTGGCCCGCAGTCGCTCAGCCGGGCAAGGAGAGTCTCGGTTCCGTACTGTTCGAGTTCTTCCCTCAACTTTTCGTCCGGCGGCACCTGAGGCAGAGTGTAGCCGCAGGTCGCGGCCTGGATGTAAAGCCCCGTCCCGCCGCACAGAATCGGGGTCTTGCCCCTGTCGCGGATGTCTTTGTAGGCACACTCGAAGGCCTGCTGCCATTGGTAGAGATCGAACCGCATGCCTGCCGGAACCATGTCGATAAGATGGTAGGGGACATCGCCATATTCATTCAGATCCTTTCCGGTCCCGATGTCCATCCCGCGATAGACCTGCCTGGAGTCGGCGGAGAGGATCTCCCCGTCGCCGCACCTGCGCGCCAGATCCACCGCATAGCGGGTCTTCCCGGAGGCTGTCGGCCCGAGCACGACAATCAGATCAATGGCTCCGGAGGCATATTCATTGAATATGCTCCCGAAGTCAATGTTTTCCGGTTCAGGCAGAGGAGCCGGGGGAGGGATGGGGATCGCCTCCCGCAGCCGGTTCTGAGGTTTCCTGCTCATCTGTTAGTAGCCGAAGATCTCCTCAAGCGTAAGTTCGGTGACAGGCCCGAGCGAGCCGACGAAGTCCATGTCGAATCCGGCTTTCTTGCCGAGGAACCCATAGACGTACCTGCGGTCCTTGATCCACTTCTCCTGGAAGGCCTTGACATCGGCAAGGGTCATGTCCTGAACCTTCTCGAACACGGCTTTCCCGCGATCTTCCGTGAGGCCATAGTCTTGAAGGTCAAGGTACTTGTAGAGGACGTCGATGCCTGTAGTCCTGCTTGTGCGGATGCCTGTCAGCAAGGAAGTCTTGGCGACTTCGAAGGCCTTCTCCGACTCCGGCATGTCGTTGATGATGCTGTCGAAAGCCTCCACAGCCTCTTTCGCCTTGTCGTTCTGCGAGGCGATGAAAGCGTAGAACATGTAGTCGCAATCCTTGTAGCCAAGGTCGGTGAGGTAGGCCGACGCTGAATATGCAAGGCCACGCGCCTCGCGCATCTCCTGGAAGACGATCGCCCCCATCCCGCTTCCGAAGTAGCCGTTGTACATCCTCACGTCAGGATCGTTGGCTGCGTTGAACTTCTCGCCTCTGTCGGAGTATTGCAGATAGTAGAACTGGTTCGCGTCGTAAGGGGCGATGAAGACCTCGCTGGAGGCCACCTGCCTTGCCTGAGGATGGATTCTGTCCAGAGGTTCCGGGGCATCGCCTGTCCGGTGATGCTCGGCGATCATCTTTCTGGCCGAGGATTCGTCGGACGGTCCGTAGTAGAGCACGTCATGACCCTTCACGTACAGGTCTCTCACGGCCTGAAGCAGTTCCTCTGACGTGAGGGCTGCCACCTGCCCGTTGGTGAGTGTGGTCTTCCTGATGAACTCCGGGCCGTAGAAGATGAATCTCTGAAGGGCGCTGAAGCAGGCCCCCTGGTTCAGTTTGCTGTCAGACCTGCTCTTGAATATGTCGGACTTCAGTTCCGCCAGGATCGCCGTGTCAGGCCGCGCGTTGAAGATCAGATCCTCGACGATGTCCATCGCCTTGCCGACATTCTCGTCAAGGCCGCTCACTCCGATGTAGGACTGTGCCGATCCGCATGAAAGCCTTTGGGAGCAGGCGAGTCCGTACAGCTCTTTCTTGATCTGTCCGGCGGATCTTGTCGGAGTCCCGAGGTAGCTGAGGTAGTCGAACGCGAGGCTCAGGCGCGGGTCGCTTTGGGTTCCGCGGTCGAACACGCAGGTCAAGGTCGTGATGTCGTTGGTCTCGTTCTTCTTGTAGAGAAGTCCGATTCCCTCGGCGAGGCCGCCCTTGGACATGTCCTTGGAGAAGTCCACGAACACCGGCTCGATCGGAGTGACTTCCGTGTTCTGGATCTCTGTCAGGAACGCGCTCTGCCTGTCACGGTTGGTTTCGATCGGGGTGATGGCCGGAGCGGCGATCCTCTCGATGTCCTTGTCCTCTCCGATGCGCTTGTAAACAGCCACATAGCTGTCCGCCCCGAGGTACT
The DNA here is from genome assembly GCA_963623745.1 of Bulleidia sp. Classification (GTDB taxonomy): domain Bacteria; phylum Bacteroidota; class Bacteroidia; order Bacteroidales; family UBA932; genus Cryptobacteroides. The sequence continues at coordinate 1,477 of CAVFMX010000090.1, read as the reverse complement.
CGTCCGCCCAGTCCACAATCTGCCGCTTGGTGACTTTCTCAAGTCTTTGCAGGCGCAGGGCATCATCTTTCCAGTCGTGGCCGTTGATGAATGACTCCACAAAACTCATGGCCCTGTTCTCGTTGTTCTCAAGCTGGCGCATGTTGGAGAGCTTGCAGTTGTTGATGGTGGATTGGATGAGACTTTCATCGAAGTCTCCGCTCCGCAGTTTCGCCACCTGCTCAAGCATGAGGTCGCGCGCTTCGTCAAGGGTTTGACCCTCGCGAGGATAACCGACGAGCATGAATTCGCCGTAGTCCGGACGGGTGTAGTTGAATCCGTAGAATCCGTTGACTTTCTGGGCCTGGATGAGGTTGAGGTCTCCAAGGCCGGCCTGTCCGTTGTAGAGGATGTCGCCGACGATGTCTCCGACCTCGCTTCTTTGGTAGTCGTCCGCTCCCGGAACTCTCCATCCGAGCATCACGAACTCGGCGTCGAGTCCATAGACATCTCTCTGAACCGGAGCGGTGATGGCCTGCTCGGGTTCATATTCAAGAAACTCGATGTCGGGGTTCGGCTTCCATTCCCCGAAGTATTTCTCGATAGTGGCGACGAATGTGTCCGGGTCGATGTCTCCGGAGACGCAGATCGCCACGTTGTTTGGAACGTAGAAGTTCGCGCGGTAGTTCTCGATGTTGACGATCGAAGGGTTCTTCAGGTGCTCCTGGGTTCCGAGGGTGGTCTGGAGCCCGTAAGGGTGGTGAGGGAAGAGTTCCCTGTCAAGGGCTTCCATCGCCTTGCGGCTGTCCTGCGTGAGGCTCATGTTCTTCTCCTCATAGACGGCCTCCAGCTCGGTGTGGAATCCGCGGATCACGGGGTGCAGGAACCTGTCAGCCTCGATCTTCGCCCAGTTGTCGATCTGGTTGGAAGGGATGTCCTCCTGATAGACGGTCATGTCGTTGGACGTGAAGGCGTTGGTGTTGTCGGCTCCGATGATGGACATCAGCTTGTCATATTCATTCGGAATGGCGATTTTGGATGCCTCGTAGCTGATGGAGTCGATCTGCCGGTAGATCGACTTGCGCTCCTGCTGGTCGGTCTTGGTGCGGTAGATCTCGAAGAGAGCCTTGATCGAGTCGAGCTTCGGCTTCTCGGCCGCGTAGTCGGAGGTTCCGAAGTTCTCGGTGCCCTTGAACATCAGATGCTCAAGATAGTGGGCGAGTCCGGTCGTCTCCTTGGGGTCGTTCTTGCTGCCGACCTTGACCGCGATGTAGGTCTGTACGCGGGGGGTCTCCCTGTTGACGGTCATGTACACCTTCAACCCGTTGTCAAGTGTGTAGATCTTGGTTTTCAGAGGGTCTCCCTTGACTGTCTCGTACTTGTACTTCGCGCACGCCCCCGCAAGGAACATAGCGATGACGGCCGTCGCCGCCAGAATTAGTCGTCTTCCCATACTGTTGAATTTAAGAAGCTGTTTAAAAATGATTCCTCTTTCTTC
>CAVFMX010000089.1:0-6960 GCA_963623745.1 Bulleidia sp. | reverse complement strand
TGCCGATGCTCCAGAGAATGACGCAAGGGTGGTTGCGGTCCCTCTCGATCATCCTCCTGACCTGGGTTAACTGCTCCTCGTTGACCCCGAGCTGGCGGTTCTCGTCGATCACCAGGATTCCCAACTCGTCGCAGAGGTCGAGCATGGCCGGAGACGCGGGGTTGTGCGCACTGCGGACCGCATTGAATCCGTACTTCTTGAGTTGAGTCAGACGGTAGCGCCACAGTTCGTCTGGCACTCCCACGCCGACCCCGGCATGGTCAAGGTGCAGGTCGCAGCCTTTCAGCTTCACTTGCCGACCGTTAAGAAGAAACCCTTCCGCCGGGCTGAACTCTATCGTGCGTGCTCCGAAACGGCATTCCTGCTCATCAGAGAGGATCCCGTCATAGTAAAGACGGATCCGGGCGGTGTAGAGGTAAGGATCCTCAAGACTCCAAAGGTGATCCGGTTTCTTTACCTCGTTGCCTTCGGCATCGAGAAAGACAGTCTCGGACCTCACCTTGGACCTGTCAAGAGTGTCACTCTCCATCACGATTCCGAACCGTGGGACATCCCCCGTCAAATCCAGCGAATACGGTTCCACTGCGGCCGGACCGGCCTTATGCAGCCAGACGTTGCGGTATATCCCCGCACCCTCGTAGTACCAGCCCTCCTCGGTGGACGCGTCACAACGCACCGCTATGACATTGTCCCCGCCGTAGTTGAGGTACGGAGTCAGGTCGTAGGAACGGCTGGCATAGCCGCTTCTCTCGTGTCCGAGGTAGAAACCGTTGCAGAACACCTCGCTGTCCCGGAATATTCCCTCAAACTCGATGCGTATCTGTCTGCCGTAGTCTTCGGACGGGATTCTCAAGTGCCTTCTGTACCAGCCCACTGAATTCTCCGGATAGTTCCAGCCGACGCATTTGTAGCCGTGTGAATGGCTAGCGTCCTTGCTGAAAGGCAAGTCCACGACCCAGTCATGCGGAAGGCTCACCTTTTTCCATCCCGAATCATCGAAATCCGGCATTATCGGAGACTTGCTGTGTCCTGCGGTACCCGCTTTCGTAAGATAGGTGAAATACTCCGTACCATGAGTGAAATCCTCCTTCATCGAAGAGGCGTCGCCGAGCGCGAACGTCCAGCCGTTGTTCAACAGCCCACGGAAGTCCCCGGCCTGCAAAGCCGCAGCGGCAAGCAGGGCCGCGGCCACTGACAGAATCTTTTTAGTGTTCATAATAACAAAATTCGGAAACCATTTCAAAACAGCTTCTTACAAATCCAAAGTCAGTTCATGATGTCCCGGGGAATATGGTATGAAACGGGACTTTCCTTCGCCCGAGTTGCGGACCTTAATGTCATAGACGGCTCCGCGGAACTTACGGACAACCCGGTACTCCTTGATGAAAGACGGGAGACAAGGCTCGATCAGAAGGCCGTCGAACTGAGGTTTAACACCGAGAAGATGTTCCGAGACGGCGTTCCAGTTCCATGCCGCGGTGCCGGTCAGCCAGCTGTTCTTGCCCTCGCCGGGGCGGACGGAGTCCTTGCCCGCAAGCATCTGGCAATAGACATAAGGCTCGACCTTGTGCAGTCTCTGGTCTTTGATGAAGGCGGGCGAGATCTTGCGGTAATGCTCCCAGGCATCGTCCGCCCGGCCTGCCAACGCCTCGCCGATGATGATCCACGGATTGTTGTGGCAGAATATTCCCGCATTCTCCTTGTAGCCCTCCGGGTAGGAGGAAATCTCCCCGTACTCCGGGTAGTAACGGCTGAAAGGCGGATTGTTCAGCACGATTCCGTGGGGAGTGTCAAGGTACTTCTTCGCAGAATCCAAAGCCTTGTCGCAAAGTCCCTCCTCCGCTCCGACACGCGCCATGGAACACCAGCCCTGGCTTTCAATGAATATCCGGCCTTCCTCACAGTCCTTCGACCCCACCTTGCGACCGAAGAAATCGTAGGCCCGCAGAAACCATTCCCCGTCCCAGCCATATTCCTTGATGGCTTCCGACATCTGCCCGACTGCCGTCCGCACCGCCGAGGAGTCCTTGCCGATGCGGTCAAGAAGTTCCGCGTAACGGTTTCCGGCGAAGACGAACAGTCCCGCGATCATCACCGACTCGGCCTTGCTGCCCTCAGTCCTGTTCTCCGTGGTCTGGAAAGACTCGTCCGGATCCATCGAGAAACAGTTCAGGTTCAGACAGTCGTTCCAGTCCGCCCGTCCGATGAGAGGCAGACCGTGAGGGCCGAGGTGTCCCCGGACATATTCAAAGCTTACCGCAAGGTGTTCAAGCAAGGCTTTCCCACTGCCCGGGACGTTGTCGAACGGGACGGTTTCGTCAAGGATCGCGAAGTCTCCGGTCTCCCTCAGGTAGGCATCCACGCCCACAAGCAGCCAGAGCGGATCGTCGTTGAATCCGGAGCCGATCCCGTCGTTGCCCCGTTTGGTAAGCGGCTGGTACTGATGGTAGCAGCTGCCGTCAGGAAACTGGGTCGCCGCTATGTCGAGGATTCTCTGACGGGCGCGCGCCGGAATCTGGTGCACTATTCCGAGAAGATCCTGGTTGGAATCCCGGAAGCCCATCCCGCGTCCGATCCCGCTTTCGAAAAAGCTTGCGCTGCGGCTCATGAGGAAGGTCACCATGCACTGGTACTGGTTCCAGACGTTCACCATCCTGTCAAGTTCTCTCACGCCGGAGACAAGGGTGAAATTGCCGAGAAGTCCATCCCAGTAACGCCGCAACGCCGCAAAAGCCTCATCCGCTTTCCCCGCAGTGTCGAACGCCGTCATCACCTTCCTGGCCACTTCTTTGTTGATTACCCCCGAGCCGGAATTCAGCTCATAGCCCGTAGGCTTCACGAATTTCGAACCGGGAGGGTTTTCCGCATAGCCGAGCACGAAGACAAGGTCTCTGGACTCTCCAGCCGCAAGCGTGATCTCAAGATGGTGCGAGGCCACGGGACTCCAGCCGTGCGCCACCGACCGCGAGGACATCCCCGCCACGACATTCCGGGGGCTCCCGAAACCGTTGTACATTCCGATGAACGCATCCCTGTCCGTGTCAAAGCCGTCGATGCGGGCGTTGACTCCGTAGAAGGCGTAGTGGTTGCGGCGCTCGCGGTACTCGGTCTTGTGATAGATGATGCTCCCCTCGACCTCAACCTCGCCGGTTGACAGATTGCGCTGGAAATTCTCCATGTCAGTTCCGGCGTTCCAAAGGCACCACTCCACGAACGACCAGAACTTGAATGTCTTCGGGATCTCTCCGCGGTTCTCCAGCGTGACTTTCTGAATCTCGCAGTCGTAGCCGGGCGGGACAAAGAACAGTTCGCTCACCCGCAGGCCGTTCTTCTGTCCCGTGATGCATGTGTAGCCCATCCCGTGACGGCACTCGTAGAAGTCCAGCGGAGTCCGGCACGGCTTCCACCCGGGACTCCAGACGCATCCGCCGTCGTTTATGTAGAAGTACCTTCCCCCGGCGTCCGTCGGCACCCCGTTGTAGCGGTAGCGGGTCAGACGGCGGAACCTGGCGTCACGGTAGAATGAATATCCTCCCGCCGTACCTGAAATCAACGAAAAAAAGTTCTCTGTTCCGAGATAGTTTATCCAAGGCCACGGAGTCTGGGGATCGGTGATCACGAACTCCCTGGCGGCATCATCAAAATGACCGTATTCCATCATAGTGTTTCGGGGACGGTTGCCTCCTCCATCAACTTTCCGATTTGATTAATTGAACAAAATGAACAACAGTTCCGCTGCGAGAATCCCCGCAATGGCAATGACGACCCAGCGCATCACCTTCGGAAGACCGCTCCAAAGGCCCGTACCGGAGACTGCCCCGGTGGTTTCCTCTTCAGAGACAACCTCCTTGTCCTGAACACGTTTCACAGCAAGCTCGGCCTGAATGGACTCCATCCTCTTTCTTGTCAGAGGGTAGAAGAACACGACCACAACCGCCAGCGCGGCCACGGCGGCCGGAATCCAGCTCATCAGAAGCCAAAGTCCTTTCACGGCCTCCGGAGTCTGCACGGCACCCTGGACAGTGTTGTAGCCGAAAGCGTTCAGCAGCCACATCACGGCGAACCCTCCGAAAGCTCCCCCGAATTTCTGAGCCATGGAGGCGGAGGAGAAGATCAGACCGGTCGAGGCGGTTCCGTCACGGTTCTCGGCGAAGTCGCTGACATCGGCGTACATGCTCCAGACCAGAGGAGAGATCACGCCTGTGAACACGCTGATGATCACCTGAAGGACAAGCATCCAGTAATAGCCTCCCTGACTGGCGGGAATGTAGAAGAACAGGACGCTGAACACGATAAGTGCGGCGAAGGAAAGCATGTAGGTGCTTTTCTTTCCGAGTTTCTCCGCAAGCGGGACAGCCAGCGCCACACCCGCCATGTTGCAGACCTCGCCTATCGAGAGGAACAGGCCGGCGTAGAAAAGAAAACTCAACGGCCCGAGGTTCAGTCGGACATCCTGTCCGATGACATCATTGAAGAAGTACGCCACGGTGCTTCCGCGGACCGTGTTGAAAAGATTGGAGCAGAGCGCCGCGCCGATGAGAATCCACCATGGGGCGTTCCGCAGAAGTGACTTCAGGTCGCTGCCCACGGACACCTTGCTGACAGTGTGCAGTTTCTCTCCTGTCATCCTGAAGCAGAGCAGGAAGAGCACGAGACAGAAGGCCGCGATGACGACCATCGTGTTCTGCCAGCCCGCCGGGCTGTCATAGCCTCCGAGAGCCTTGCAGAGAGGTTCCCAGCAGAAAAGCGCAAGGAAACTGCCGCCGTAGGCGAAGAACATCCTGTACGAGCTCAGCACGGTCTTCGTGTCGGAGTCGTCGGTCATCACGCCGAGCATCGCCCCGTAAGGAACGTTGATGCCGGTGTAAACCGTCATCATCATGATGTAGGTCAGGTAGGCCCAGACAAGCTTGACAGTCGCCGACGCGGCGGGAGTGGAGAACAGGAATATTCCGCTAAGGGCGAAAGGCACCGCCATCAGAAGAAGGTAAGGACGGTATTTCCCCCACTTTGTCGCTGTCCTGTCGGCCAGCACTCCCATCATCGGGTCGCTCACGGCATCCCAGACCCTGGTCACTACCAGAAGCAGCGCCACCTGATCCAGAGTGAGGCCGAAGATGTTGCTGTAAAAGAACGGGAGATAGTAGGAGAATATCTTCCAGAACATCGAGGAAGACATGTCTCCGAAGCCGTAGCCGACTTTCTCCGCAAAACCTGTCCTTATCTTTCCCATCATTTATTATGCTTTGAGATTCTTGTCAATCAATCTGTTGAGCGTGCGCACGGACTCGCCGGTCGAAAGGCCGTCCGGAGCGGTGCCGAAGCAGTAGTCCACCAGACGGTCCACCGTGGAAGTCGCCACGTGCATCCTGGTGTCGCAGGAGGCGTAGTAGATGAAGACCTTGCCGTCCTCGTCGGCGATCCAGCCGTTCGAGAACAGCACGTTCATCACGTCCCCGACATATTCCCCGTCCTCCGGAGCCATGAAGAAGCCGGCAGGTTCGGCGATCACTTCCGAAGGATCCTCCAAAGAGGTCATGTACAGGTAAAGGACGTACCTCAGTCCCGAGGCGCATCCCCTTACTCCGTGAGCCAGATGCAGCCACCCTCTCGGGGTCCTGATCGGAGCCGGACCCTCGCCGTTCTTGAGTTCCTTGACGGTGTGGTAGTGACGCAGGTTGATGATCTTCTCGTCCCCTACCTCGGCGGCGGTGATGTCATCAACAAGAGCCCAGCCGATTCCTCCGCCGTTACCTGCGTCGATGAAACCGTCCTGCGGCCTTGTGTAGAGGGCGTATTTCCCGTCCACGAACTCCGGATGAAGCACGACGTTGCGCTGCTGGGAGCGGGATTTCAGATCCGGAAGACGTTCCCAGTCCACAAGGTCGCGGGTCCTCGCTATTCCGGCGCAGGCCACGGCAGAGGACAAATCCCCCGCCGGAGCCGACGGATCCTTTCTCTCCACGCAGAACAGCCCGTAGATCCAGCCGTCCTCGTGGGCGGTGAGCCTCATGTCGTAGATGTTGGTGGCCGGCTCGCCATACTCCGGCATAGTGACCGGCCTGTCCCGGAAACGGAAGTTGTCCACCCCGGACGGGCTTTCGGCGACGGCGAAGAAAGACTTCCTGTCCGCACCCTCGACCCGCACCGCAAGGACGTATTTCCCGTTCCACCTGATGGCTCCCGAATTGAACGCGGCGTGGATTCCGAACCTTTCCTCCAGATAAGGATTGGTCACCGGATCGAGATCGTACCTCCAGAACAGCGGGGCGTGCTGCCCGGTCAGCACCGGATTCCTGTACCTTTCATAGACTCCATTCACATAGACCGGCTCATTCTTCAACGAGATCAACTTCTCATGCCCGGCCTCCAGCCACTTCAGTCTCTCTTCAAAATCCATTTCTTGATGCTCTATTAATCTAACTTAAACCAACAACTTGACAATCTTCATCTTGAAACACACTTTCTCAAACTTGTTCTCATCATTTCAGGAATATGGTCCTGTCGCTCCGGCAGAATTCCCTGAAATCCTCCGCGTCAGCGGAACCATCGAACGGAGCGTAATAATGCCCCGGCCTGTCCCAGGCGTTCCTCCATGTCAGCACGTAGCTGACAGGTGTGTCCTTGAGGCTCTCCAACAGCACTTCCGTCCACCAGTGCGGATCAGGGATTGACTCAAAGCCGGTCTCGCAGAACGCAAGCAGTTTCCCATGGTCGTCCGCAATTCCGGACAGCAGTTCCATGTCCGAACGCAGAACCTTACCATAGAAGGCATTAGCCTCGCTGATTCTCCCGGCATCCGTCTTTGCGGAATCCGCTGCAGCGAAATCGTAATGATCCACCCCGATGATGTCCACGTTCCCGTCACCCGGATAACGGCTGAGGAAACTCTCCTCGGTAAGGCCGGAGTTCGGGGAATATGCCCACACAAGGTTCCTAAGACCCCTATCCTCCACCAAA
>CAVFMX010000088.1:0-32779 GCA_963623745.1 Bulleidia sp. | reverse complement strand
GCCTGTTCATCGGCATAGGCGCGGCAATGGCCCAGACGGTCAAGGTGTCCGGCACAGTCACGGAGGCCGCTACGGGGAATCCTATTCCTGGAGCCACCGTCATTGTTGACGGAACACTGACAGGCACGTCAACCGATTTTGACGGCAAGTACACGATCAACGTTCCGTCAAAGGGCAAGATCACGGTGTCGGTCATCGGTTTCGTGACCGTCACAGTCTCTGTGGACGGGAAGACGACCATCAACGTCGCCCTAGAGGAGGACAGAAACGTTCTTGAAGACGCGGTGGTTGTGGGTTACGGTTCCGCGAAAAAAATCAGCTCAATCGTTGGCTCCGTGGCGACGGTCAAGTCGGATGTCGTCAAGAACTCACCCTCCTCATCCGCTCTCGATGCCCTTCAGGGACAGGTTGCCGGTCTTTCTGTACTTTCCTATTCCGGAGTTGCCGGTGACAATGCGGTGTCGATGCAGCTTCATGGTGTAGGGTCCCTCGGATCGAGCACAGCACCGTTATATGTCATCGATGGCATTCCTTCATCATCACGTTCAGTGATGGCTATGAACCCTAACGACATCGAAAGCATCAGTGTCCTCAAGGATGCGTCGGCGACCTCGATTTACGGTTCCCGCGCTGCCAACGGTGTGGTGTACATTTCCACAAAAAGCGGCTCTTACAATGAGAAAGCTTCAGTGACAGTACGCTCGCAGTACGGAATCTCCACTCTTGCCGACCTTACACTCTATAAGAACATGATGTCGGGCGACGAACTCATGGATTTCTGGATCAGAACAGGTCTCCGCACCCCTGAGTTCATCCAGCAGAATTTCATCGACAAAGGCTATACCGCCAACACTAAGTGGTACAAGGAATTCATGGATTTGAACAACCCTCAATACCAGAACGACATCTCCATCGAAGGCGGAGGCAGAAAAGTGTCCTACATGTTCTCCGGATCACAGTACCACCAGAAAGGTTTTACCGCCGGAAACTATTATGACCGCTACACTGTACGTTCCAACGTCCAGGCGCATCCTGTGGATTGGCTCAAGTTCGGAACGAACCTTAGTCTCTCGATGGACAAGACCCAGCAGAACCCTTTTTGGGGTTCCGCTGCAAATGGCCTGAAGAACAATCTTAAGGGAGGTCTTTCATACATGTGGAATCCTCTTATCCCCAATACGGTTGATGAATCTGGAGAATGGTTTACAGCCCTCAACCAACCTACTCCTGAATACTACATGGACAATCATTCTGATGCCTATGATCGTTACGGAGTCAACGGCAACATCTTCGTGCAGATTGAGCCTTTCCGCAACTTCAAGATTGTGAGCCGCGCCGGTGTTGACGGCTACATCCGTCTCAACAACTGGGAGACCAAGGCTTCCTATGTCGATGCACATGGAGACAGTAGTGGTAACGATCCAAAACGGGCTGGGAAATCAAGCGCCATCCAATATTCCGCGACGATCACAAACACCGCCGAATATTCTTTCACGGTCGCCGATGATCACCATGTCAGCCTACTCGCCGGACAGGAAGGTGTCGAGAATTTCTACAATTACTTCTACGCCCAATCGGATGGACAGACCGATGACCGCCAGATGATGATAAACTACGGCACGGCCGCCACCCGTGCCATAGGCGAGAGCAACACCGAGTCAAGATTCCTTTCTTTCTTCGGGCATGCCGACTATGATTTCATGCACAAGTACTATTTTGACGCGACCGTCCGCCGTGACGGTGTGTCCAGATTCGGAGCCAACAAGAGATTCGCAAACTTCTGGTCTGTCGGCGCGAAGTGGAACATCAAGAAAGAATCATTCCTTGCCGATGTACGTGACATTGATGCATTGGATTTCAAGGTCAGTTATGGCACTCAGGGCAACGCGGGCTTCGACAGTGATTATCCCGCCCTTGGTCTCATCGGCAACGACGGATCCTATGCAGATGTTTCAGCCCGTTATGTGATCCAGCCGGCTAACCTGGATCTCTCGTGGGAGCAGCAGGCGCTGTTCACGGTAGCTCTTTCAGGCCGCGTGTTCAACACGGTTGACTTCGATGTGCAGTACTATCGCAGGAGAACTACCAACATGCTTATGGAGGTTCCTCAGCCTTACACGACAGGGTTCACCGAGACCAACCAGAATGTCGGTTCCATGGAGAACAACGGCATCGACCTAACTCTTGGTGTTGATATCCTTAGAGGGAAGGACTATTTCTTCCGCTTCAACACGACTTTCAGCTACAACAACCAGAAGATCACCGAACTCTTCGACGGACGTCAGCGCTGGGAGATCGCCAACACCATGGTAGCATATGTTGTCGGGAGTCCGATCATGTTTTACCTGCCTCTTTACGCAGGTGTTGACGCAGAGACCGGCAAACCTATGTGGTACAAGGCCGGGGATAATGTCGATGTGACCACCAAGGATGAACTTACCGACAACTATGATGAAGCATCCCTTACGCAAAACTCCGGAAAGAAGCGTTACGCTCCTATCAACGGTGGCTTCAGTTTCTCCGGCGCATGGAGGAATCTCTCTTTTCAGGCGGACTTCTCTTACGTCCTTGGTAAGTATCTGATCTCCAACGACAAATTTTTCTACGCAAATCCTGGGTATTTCCTTGGGTATAACACCATCAAGGATGTCTCAGACTATTGGACGCCTTATAACACAGATGCCAAGTATCCTGACTGGTCTAAGTACACGATGCAATTCGACTCTCACCTTCTTGAGGACGCCTCTTTCTTGAGGCTCAAGAACCTTCAGGTCGGTTACAACATTCCTAAGAAATGGCTCGGATGGAGCAATAATGTGCTCAAGGGCATTAAGGTGACATTCACCGGACGTAACCTCCTTACTTTCACCAAGTATTCCGGAATTGATCCAGAGATCGACAGCAACCTTACCTATGGTGTAGCGGGTAATTCAAAGCAGTACCTTGGCGGCATTGAGATCACTTTCTAAATTTGAATGAATATGAAAAAAATAATCAACATCGCAATAACGGCCGCGGCTGTGGCTTTCCTGTCAGCCTGTGATCTGGAACTGACTCCCAAGGGGACCCTCTCCTACGACCCAGAGAACATCATTACGAACGAGACCGACTTTGTTGGTTTCGAGGCAGGCATAGTCGCCCAGTTCAGAGGACTGGAGTATGATGTCTATGATTGGGTTTCGGATGTCCAGATGGATTACTTCAATGCGACTGCCGACTACGGGAACAATGGCGGAGGTGTACATCGCTCCGATGCGGATCTGAACGCCAGCAACTATGACACCCGTGACAACTGGTGGAAATCCTACTCTGCCATCAAACACTTCAACATTTTCATTGAGGGCGCCCAGAAAGTTCCATCAGGGCTTGAGGCCAGAGCTGCTGTCGCGAGAGGAGAGGCCTACCTTGGCCGAGCTTTCGCCTACCTTCATCTGGCGAGGTCTTTCGGAAAACCATACGGAGCCAATTCCGCCACGGATCTCTGCGTGCCGCTTGTCCTTGTCTATGACCAGAGCGAGCGTCCGGCACGAGCCTCCGTTCAGGCTGTCTATGACCAGATCAAGACCGACCTTGACTCCGCCGCTGTCCTTCTTGCGAAAGTAAAGGGAGAGGCTCGCGCGCAAAGGCCGACCATCGATGCGGTCAACGCTGTTTACGCTCGGTACTACATCGACACGAAGAGCTATGCGAAAGCCGCCGAGTACGCCACAAAAGTCATCAACACCGGGAACTATGCCCTTGCCTCGACAGTCGAGGATCTGACCAGTGAGAGTGTGAATGACAAAGGCACAGAGTCTATCCTCCAGTTCTACGCCTCTCTTTCCGAGGGAAGAGGTTACCACAGTTACTACACCTCAATGTCCAAGGATGACGACCACGGGATCTATGCTCGTCCATACTTTGTGCCGACCAAGGCGATTGTCGATTCTTACGATGATTCAGACATCCGCAAGGCTGTTTGGTTCAACAAGGATGATTATTACTACTACATCAACAATAGTTGGATCAAAGGTGAGTTCTACCTGTTCACCAAGTACATCGGCAACCCGGATCTTAGATCCAGTGACATCCCTAATTCGGCCAATGCGGTCAAACCCCTTCTGATCAGCGAGATGTACTTGATTGCAGCTGAGGGCTATCTTGGAGCCAGCAACACTTCCGATGCAAAGAAGATCCTCAATGAGCTGCAAGGCAAGCGTGGCGCGAAAGAAACCGAAGCGACGGCTGAGACGGTACACAAGGAATGGTTCCGCGAGACGGTCGGAGAAGGCCTTCGGATGAGTTGCCTCAAGAGATGGGGAGAAGGCTATTCGACACGTGCCGCTCAGGACGGAGCGCTGTCCTCACTTGCCGTGATGACCGGTTCCAACTTCGATGGGAAATCTCTTCCTGCTTCCGACTACCACTACCAGTGGCCGGTTCCTGCCTACGACATGCAGATCAACCGGAATCTTGTCCAGAACGAGGGCTACATCAGCGAGTAATCGGATGCTCAATCATAAAAATTAGGCAATAATGAAAAATACATACAGATTTATAGCTTGTGCTGCACTCCTTTCCGCTTTATTTGGGTGCCGCCGCGAGATGGACTACACCACTGTTCCATTCGTGAATCTTTACAAGTCCTCAATCTCGGTTGACGAGAATGTGGGGAAGATTATTCTTCCTGTCAAGCTTAGCTCCTATTCGGGTGACAATAACACTTCTGTGACTTTCAAGGTCGTGGAGGGTACGGCCAAGGAAGGCGTGAACTTCACGGTTGAACCTGCGGGAAAGGTACTGTCATTCAACGGCACGGACTCTCTTGCAATCACCATCAACGTGGTCGGACAGACCGGAGTGTACACGGGTGATCTTAAGTTCAAAGTGGAGCTTGGCAACACCACAAATGATTATCAGGTGGGAGGAACTTCAGTCACGACTGTTACCATCAAGGACATAGACCATCCTCTCGCGAATTTTGCCGGCAGTTGGATAGTTTCTTGTTCCACACCTTCCAGATCGCTTAAATACAGAATGTCACTTGATTTGGACGATGAGGATGCCTCGGTTGTCTGGTGCAACTATATCGTGCCAATGCTTTATGCTTACTCTGCCTATGGCTCCGGTTGGGTGAAAGGCACAGTCTCCAATGACAAGACAACAATAACTTTTGCCAGCCAACCTCTGGATGCTAGAGACGGAGAGGCTTTCGATCTAGGATATAACACAGGAACTTTATACCTATATTCCGGCATCTATAACGGAGACAATGATGAGTACGAAACCTCGAAAGACCCTATCATCTTCACCAAGGCGGAAGGCGATGGATTGGTCTTCAAGAGCAAGACCGGTATTTGTATTGCGGACGATTACATTTGGCCAGATTGGTATGGATGGCTACTTGGAGAGGACAATGATGCGGAGATTGTCTGGACAAAGGAGTAACGATTGTCATCTCCATGCTTTTTTGGAGGGACGGGCATTTGCTCCGTCCCCTTTTTTTTGTATTTTTATTATTTTTAACAGATGCGGAACCAGCTTCGGTTTTGAGCCTGCATGATGAAAAACAGTATCAGCATGAGTAAGATAAGATTGATGGCGGTCACGGCGATGCTCCTGATGAGCGTCCAACTGTGCCTTGCCCAGAGTTTCGGGCCGACGAGGACTTGGCCCTACCTTTACAAGGATTTCCAGAACGGAGCCATCAGGATGAGCGGAGGCGAGCTTGTCCAGGCGGCGATGGTGAATGTCTCCGTGGACGGGAAGATCCATTATGTGGATGAAAAGGAGCAGAAGGTGATGGCGGCTGACATGCTGAAGGTGTTCTCCGCAAGAATAGGCGATGATGTCTATCTCAATGCGGGAGGGAAGATGATGAAGTTGCTGGCCGAGAACGAGAACGGGGCCGTGGTCTGCGGAACCTCGGTCAACCTCGACGAATTGAGCAAGTCGGACATCGGCTACGGCATCTCGTCCTCTACGGCGTCCACCCAGAAGCTGTCGTCCCTCGCCGGGGACTCCTCCTCACTTGTCAACCTGCCTCTTAACACTCTGATGGAAGGAAGGGAGAACGGGGAGAAGCTGCCTCTGATGAGGAAGAATTTCATCCGCGTGGGACTGAATATGATTCCCGCCACGAAATCCGAGGTCACGAATTCCCCTCTCGTGGACAAGGTGGCGGCCAAGGCGTTCCTGAAGTCCAACAAAGTCAGATGGAACGATCCGGCGTCGTTGCTGACCGTAGTGGATTTCCTTTCAGGGCAGATGAACAAATAATTATCCGAATATGAAGAAGATTGTCATGGCCGTGCTGGCGTTGGCCGCCCTTGCTTCCTGCTCGAAGGAGGAGCTGGGAGGGGTGCCGCGTGAGGACACGGCGGAAGAGGAGGCGGTTGACCATTCAGTGGTGCAGGGGGAGGCCGTCGTGAGATTCAGCGACGGGATGCTCTCGCTCATCGAGAGCGATCTGGGCCAAGGAAAGGTCGTCACCCGTTCAATGGGGCTGAACCAGGTCCTTGACGAGATCGGAATCTCCTCGATCAGAAGACTTTTCCCTGACGCCGGCGAATTCGAGCCGCGTACCCGCCGCGAAGGTCTGCACAGGTGGTACGTCGTCACTTTCAAGACCGATGTGCCTCAGACCCGCGCTGCCGCCCAGCTCGGAGGGGTAAGCGGAATCGAATGTGTCGAGTCCCGCCCTGTGATTGTCAGGGCCGGATTCAATGACCCTCAGTTGAGCAGCCAGTGGGGTTTCGTTGGCGGTAACGGCTGTGACATCAACGTGTCGGCGGTCTGGAGCGGCTACACCACGGGAGACCCCGGGGTTGTGGTTGCCGTTGTGGATGAGGGCGTGGAGATCACGCACGAGGATCTTGCGGCCAATTGCGGCACAAAGCATCACAGCTTCATCTCCGGATCCGGCTCCGTGGTGGCCGGCAATCACGGGACCCATGTGGCCGGCACCATAGCGGCTGTCAACAACAACGGGATCGGTGTCTGCGGAGTGGCCGGCGGAAACGCGGCGGCAGGTCAGAGCGGAGTCACGATCATGTCCTGCGAAATCCTTCGGGACATTGTCGAGGGGGGCGAGACCAAGACCCTGAACGGCAGCAGTTCGGAGGCGATCAAATGGGCGGCCGACAACGGAGCCGTGATCTGCCAGAACAGCTGGGGCTACAGCTACGACAAGGATGGCGACGGAAAACTCAATGACGAGGAGAAGAAAGCCGCCCTCGCCGCCAGGATCTCATCATCCGACAAGGCCGCCGTTGACTATTTCATCAAGTACGCCGGCTGCGACAATGAAGGCAACCAGCTTCCGGACTCCCCGATGAAAGGCGGCCTGGTGGTCTTCGCCGCCGGCAATGAAAACATCACCAACGGCGCTCCGGCCAATTACGAGCCTGTCATCGCGGTCGGGGCCGTCACCAGCGACGGAAGCAAGGCTTATTACTCCAACTACGGGGACTTCGTGGACATCGCCGCCCCCGGCTCTTCAATCTACAGCACGAAGGCCGGCGGGCAGTACGGATCGCTGTCCGGCACGTCGATGGCCTGTCCCCACGTCTCGGGCGTGGCCGCTCTGGTGGCTTCCTATTTCGGAGGTCCGGGCTTCTCCTGCGATGAGTTGAAGGAGAGGCTGCTCGGCAGCAGGAAGACGGATGGAATACCGGCGTCTGTCGGCGGTCTTGTAGACGCTGTGGGGGCCATTACCTACGAGAGTGAGTATGTTCCGTCCAAGGTCACTGATTTGAGAGTGACTTCGGTCAGCAACAGCTTCACGGTGTCGTGGACAGTGACGGGAGACGGTGATGACCATCCGGCCTATGGCTATGCCGTGCTGTACGGCAAGGACAAGGACGACGTCGCGGCGGCCGATCCGGCTGAAGACACAAAAGACGGAGTCACTGTCAAATATTTCGTGCCGGATCTGCCGGTTGGGGAGCCGTACTCTGTTGACTTCGACGATCTCGAGTTTTCCATGACCTACTATGTGAAAGTCGTGGGCTACACCTATGGCGGGACGTTCGGCGAGTCGAGCGAAGTGATTTCATTCGTCTCCGGAGCGAACAATCCTCCGGTCATCGAGATCAACCTGGACGGAGCCTTGACATTGAAGTCACATGAGACCGAAGTCGTGAATGTCAGTGCCTTTGACCCTGACGGACATGCATTCACCTTCGCCTACACGCCCGGCTCCGAGGCGGATGTCTTCTCCGGCCTCAACGACGGTAGGGGGGCGATAACGATCACTGCCTGCGACGCCGAACCCGGGAGCTATACCGCCGAACTCGTGGTGACCGACTCCTATGGAGGGTCAAGTTCCGTGAAGATCGACTACACCCTGCTCGAGAACACGCCTCCAAGGAAGATAAAGGACATGGAGGACATGTTCTTTACGGCCGTGGGGGAGGAATTCACCCTGAACACCGCGGACTATTTCGAGGATCCGGACGGCGAGACTCTCAAGTACGAAATCACCGTGGACAACAACAAGGTGGTCCATGTCGCTCAGAATGTTGACAGGATCATAGGTACTATACTCCAGTACGGAGCCGCCTCTGTCACGGTCACCGCCTACGATGCGAGGAGGGCGGAGGTGTCCACCTCCTTCAGGATTCTGGCCAGGGAAGCGTCCATTGAGTATGCCGCCTACCCGAACCCTGTCAAGGATGTCCTGAACATCGCCACGGGGGCGGAACTGGCGGATGTCCACGTGAGGATCGTGTCGATGACCGGCGGCACGGTGTTCGACGGGACCCTCAGGGCCAGCGCTTTCGAGCCGGCGGTGATAGACCTGTCGGATTGCGCGCCGGGGAGATATTCAGCCACCATCAAGATCGATTCTAAAGAGTACAAACAAACGATAGTCAAGAAATGATGAGATTGAATATGAATATTCTGGCGGCGGCGCTCGGATGCCTGTTGCCGGTCTGCCACGCTTCCGCACAGGGTTCCGATGCCCTGCCGTTTGTGCGGATCGTCCGGGACCCGGTCTCGGCGGGGATGGGTTTCGCGGGGAGTGCGTCGGCCTCATGGACGGCATATTCCTCGTTCAGAAACTCCTCAGTCATCCCTTTCTCTCCGAAGAGAGTGTCCCTCGGTGTGTCCGGCCAGAGCTGGGCGCCGGACGGGGAGAAGTCCTCGGTTCTCAATCTCGGGACGGCGTTCCGGACCGGGGAACGGTTCGGGTTCTCGGTAGGGGGAGCCTTCCAGGCGGGAGAGGAATACACGTTGACGGACGGGACGGGCAACGCCGGAGGGACGTTCAGGCCCGCGGAGACGGTCGTCAACGCCGGGGCAGGGCTCCTGATCCTGGACAACCTGTCGGCCGGGGCGAACGTGCGTCACGTCTCGCAGAGGCTCTCGGAGGACGACTCCTGGTCTGCCGTTGCGGCGGACATATTCGTCACTTACAGGCTTGAGGGTCTGAACGTGACGGCCGGGGTGTCATCCCTCGGCTCCTCGTTGGAGTCCGTCGCCGGAGACCCGTTCAGCCTCCCCTCCTCCGCAACCATCGGGGCGGATTGGGGGAAGGCTCTTTCGGAGGCGCATGGACTCAGACTGGCCGCCGACGCCGACTGTTTCTTCAGCGGGAGCGTCACGGCCGCCGCAGGAGCTGAATATTCATTCAGGGACATGTTGTACGCGAGAGCCGGTTACCATTTCGGGACCAATGACGCGGTGCTTCCATCGTTCGCCACCGTCGGCTTTGGAGTCCGCCTCCTCGGCTTAAGTCTTGACCTCGCCTACCTCACCGCCAATGACGCCCTCGACGGCACCCTCACCTTCGCCCTCGGCTTCCGCTTCTGAGACCGCTGCGGACAGCTGATTGATGAAGAACGTCTCACGCATGGTCCCAATGTTGAGCCTCGACGAAAACGCATACATAAGATTGGTGTTGCCGAGATAGATCTTCTCCGGATTCACAAGCCTTTTGTAGTTCTTGAGTCCGGTTGTGAGAAGATACAGAAGAGAGAGGCGGTCAAGGCTCTTTAGAGATTTTCAATTAAAGTTCCTACCTCTCCAGAATCTTGTTCTGCTCGGCGACGGAGGCATCGTGGATGGCTGTGAAGAAGGCGGTTATGAACTCTTCGGAGAGGCCGTAATCCTTCCCTTTCTCTATCATCGATGAGAGGATGCTGTCCCAGCGGACGGCCTGGACGATGGCGATGTTGTGGGCTTTCTTGAACTCTCCGATCTTGCGGGAAATCTCCATTCTGGAGCCAAGAGCCATCAGCAGATTCTCATCGATCACGTCGATCCGGGAGCGGAGCTCCTCGATGCCTTCGTTATATTCCTTGTCGTTGGAGACCTTCTGGCGGACGGTCAGCCACTCAAGCAGCGTCTTCAGATCAGACGGAACCAGCTGTTGTCCGGCATCGCTGAGCGCGCAGGACGGATCGCAGTGGGACTCGACCATCAGACCGTCCAGTCCAAGATCCATCGCCCTCTGCGACAACTCTTTCAGGTACTGTCTGGAACCGCCCATGTGGCTCGGATCCGCAAAGAACGGCAGCTTTGGGTAACGGGTACGGAGCTCAACGGCGATCTGCCATCCCGGAAGATTGCGGTAAGGGATTTTCTGAAAAGTGGAAAAGCCCCTGTGAATCACGCCCAGTTTCCTGATTCCCGCCCGGTTCAGCCTTTCAAGTGCACCGATCCAGAGGTCAAGGTCAGGATTCACCGGATTCTTCACAAGAACCGGAATGTCAGTGTCCCTCAACGCCTCAGCGATCTCCTGCACGAGGAAAGGATTGGCTGTCGTGCGCGCCCCGATCCAGACCATGTCGATGCCGTATTTCATGCATTCATAGACATGCTTCTCATTGGCGACCTCCGTACAGACCTTCATGCCGTACTCATTCTTCACCTTCTGAAGCCATTTCAATCCCGGGGCACCTACTCCCTCGAAGGATCCGGGATGGGTGCGGGGCTTCCATATTCCCGCGCGGAAAACGTGGATCCCGAATTCACTCAAGCCTTTGGCGGTCATCATCACCTGCAGTTCAGACTCGGCGCTGCAAGGGCCGGCAATGACAAGAGGGGGAATGCTCTCATCGAAGAATCCCCATTCGGAGACGGGGATGATGTCAAGTGTACGTTCCATAACTATCTCAAAATCTTTTTAATCCTGTTTGCTTCATGAATGAGTTCGGTGACGCGTTCTCCGTCATAGTCAGCGATCGCGTCGCGGAAAAGCCTCATCTTCTCCAGATAAGTGTCTATGACGTGCAGCACATTGTCCCTGTTCTGCTCCAGAATAGGCGTCCACATCTCGGCTGAACTCTTGGCGAGACGCACCGTTGACGAGAACCCTCCGGACGCAAGGTCGAAAATGTGCTTCTCGTCCTTTTCCTTCTCAAGGACCGTGAGGGCCAGCGCGAAAGAGGTGACATGCGAGATGTGCGACACGTAGGCGGTGTGTACATCATGGCTGTCGGCGTTCATGAAAAGCGGACGCATGTTCAAAGTGCCGTACAGTTCCTCAACGACTTTCACCGCCTGCGGATCCGAATCCTCAGTGTTCGCGAAGATGCAGGCACGCCCGTCGAAGAGGTTCGGCATCGCCGCCCAAGGTCCTGAATATTCAGTGCCGGCCATCGGATGCGTCGCCACAAAGCGCCCCCGGAGAGGATGGTAACACACGGCGCGGACGATATTGCTCTTCGTGGAGCAGGTGTCGATCACGATCTTCCTCCCGTTACCTTCTTCTTTGAACATGTCAAGCACCTGCGGAAGCATCCTCACAGCCGCTCCGACCGGGATGGCGATCACCGTGACATCACTCCTGCGGACGCATTCCTCAAACGGCACGATCTCGTCCACGAGTTCCATCTTCCCGGCAGCGGCGGCGTTCACCGGATCAGCCTCCACTCCGAGGACGGTCCCGGCGAATCCCCTTCTCTTCAAGTCAATGGCCATCGAACCGCCAATCAGACCCAGACCTATAATTCCTACTGTCATAAAATGTTTTTTATCACTTTTTCTATTTCTTTATTCGCACGATCAAGCACCTCCGGCTTTGCGCAGAGGGAAATCCGGATGAAGTCATTGCCGTTCTTTCCGAATATGAAGCCCGGAGTGATGAACACCCCTGCCTGAGACAGAATACGTTCCGAGACAACCTCCCCTGCCGTCATCCCGTTCCCGGCGTACCGTGACGGCACGCGTCCCCAAAGGAACAGACCGGCCGTGTCGCGGTCGTAAACCGCACCGAGAGTGTCAAAGATCCGCCCGGCCGCCATGCGTCTGCGGGAATATTCGGAATTCAGCGCCTCGAACCATTCCGGACCCTGTCCCAAGGCTTCGACCGCCGCAAGCTGGAGCGGCTTGAACATCCCCGAGTCCATCTGACTCTTGACCTTCAGCACCTCCGCGATCAGTTCCGGGGCTCCGCAGACCATCCCGATCCTCCATCCGCTCATGTTGTGCGCCTTGCTCAGCGAATTCAGTTCCAGACAGCACTCCCCCGCTCCTTCCGCGGCCAGAATCGACAGCGGCTCCCCGCAAAGGATGAATGAATACGGATTGTCATTCACGATCAGGATCCTGTGCCTGAGTCCGAAGTCCACCAGCTTCCGGTAAAGTTCAGGAGTTGCCTTGGCTCCGGTCGGCATGTTCGGATAATTGGTCCACATGACTTTAACACCCTCCAGATCCATCCTCTCCAAGGCATCGAAATCCGGCCGCCAATGGTTTTCCTCCGTCAGATCATAGGTGACGATCTCGGCACCGACCAGCCTGGAGGCCGAAGTGTAGGTCGGATAGCCCGGGTCAGGCACTAAAACCTTGTCACCCGGGTTGACAAAAGCCATCGAAATCAGAAGGATGCCCTCCTTGGATCCGACAAGCGGCTGGATGCCTCCGTCCGGATTCAATGTCACACCGTAATAACGCGAGTACCAGTCCGCAAAGGCCTGTCTCAACTCCGGAAGCCCCTTGTAACTCTGGTAGGCGTGGTTGCCGGAACCGCCAGCCGCCGCAGTCAAGGCGTCGATCGCAGCCTGAGGAGGCATCCCGTCCGGAGCGCCTATCCCTAAATTGATTATCCTGTCTTTCCCCTGCGCCATGCGTCCGGCGTTCAGAACGTCAAGCTCTTTCTGCTTGCGGGAGAAGTAATATTCCTGAACGGAGGAAGTTCTTTTTGCCGGTTCAATGATCATCACCGCATCGAAGATTTATATTCACCTAAAATGTCAAGTCCTTCCATAAGGGGTCTGACCGCCTTCAGAGCCTGACGATAGCGGTCATAGGCCGCGAATTTGATGTCCGCATAGAAAAAGTACTGCCATTCCTGCCCGGGGATCGGCAGGGACTGGATTCTGGTAAGGTTCATCTCGTAGAACGAGAGAATCGTAAGCACCTGGGCCAGAGAACCGGGCTTGTGAGGCAGGGTGAAGCACAAGGATGCCTTGCCCGTCTCGCGGCGGGGAACCGTGATGGCATCGTCCAGGATCAGGAAACGGGTGAAGTTCTGTTTGTAGGTCTCGATGCTCCGCGCCAGAATTTCCAGGCCGTTCTGCTCCGCGGCCAGTTCAGAGGCGACAGCCCCGACTCCCTTCAAGCCTCCGGAAGCTATGTCGATGGCGCTCTTGGCCGTGTCCTCGGACTCCACCATTGTGATCCACGGGCAGTTCCGCTCGAAGAACCGGCGGGTCTGGTTGATGGCCATGTAGTGCGTCCGCACCTCACGGATGTCGTGGATGTCCTGTCCCGGAAGAGCCATAAGGTTCTGATGTATGGGGATGTACACCTCGCCTTTTATCTTGTAGGGATTCGATCTCAGGAGTTCGAAATTGGGAATGAGTCCTCCGGAGATGGTGTTCTCGATGGCCATCACCGCAGCCTGAGCCTCGCCTGAAGCCACAGCCTTGAACAGTCCATCGAAAGTCGGACATTCCACAATGGAGATCTCCTTCCCCAGTGCGGAATAGAAATTCCTCGCCGCCTGCTCGTGGAAGCAGCCCCGATAGCCCTGTATCGCAACTTTTGTCATATTCTTAAGTTCGTCCAATCAAAAAAAAGACTGTCCGGAAAAACACCGGACAGCCGTATATTCATCTATCTTTTCGCTCTGAATATTCCTGCACACGCTCGTCCGGTCCTCTACCTGCTGCGGTAAAAGAAATAAAAACCGAAAGAATAAAATCGTGTGCTCATCATCATAACGATGCAAAGATAGTAAATCCGAAAGAAAAATGTACCCTAAACGGTCATTATTTCCTTTTCTTTTGCCGAAACGAGTTCGTCAACCG
This sequence comes from Bulleidia sp., assembly GCA_963623745.1. Lineage (GTDB taxonomy): Bacteria > Bacteroidota > Bacteroidia > Bacteroidales > UBA932 > Cryptobacteroides. The sequence continues at coordinate 18,539 of CAVFMX010000088.1, read as the reverse complement.
CCTTCACCTTGGCGTCAGTGACTTTCTGGATCTCGTCCTCGCCCTCCTTGCGCACATCTTCGGAGAAGTCTCCGGCCTTCTCTGCCTTCTTCAGAGCGTCCACTCCGTCGCGGCGGGCATTGCGCACGGCGACCTTGATGTTCTCGCCTGTGGACTTTGCCTTCTTGATGAGATCCTTACGCCGCTCCTCGGTGAGAGGCGGGACAGGGCAGCGGATGACCTCGCCGTTGTTCTGAGGGGTCAGTCCGATGTTGGCATTGATGATCGCCTTCTCGATGACAGGAATCATGCTCTTCTCCCAAGGTTGGATGGCGATGGTTCTGGCGTCAGGGACGGTGACCGAAGCCACCTGTGAGACAGGTGTCGGTGTGCCGTAATAATCCACAGTCACATTGTTAAGGATGGACGGATTGGCCTTTCCGACACGGTAGGTCTTGAGATCCTCCTCAAGAAACAGCACCGAGTCCTCCATCTTGGATTTGACTCCGCTGATGATTTCTTTCGCTTTGTCTGTAAGCATAATGTTTTTTGTTGGTTGTTAGAAGCTGTTTTTCTTTGTCAATTCTATTTGTGGACAAGCGTCCCGACCTTCTCTCCGCCCACCAGCTTAAGCAGGTTCCCCTCGCCGTTCACATCAAAGACGATGATCGGCATGTCGCCGTCATTGCAAAGGGCGTAGGCGGTCTGGTCAAGGACCTTGAGATGCTTCGCCATCGCCTCGTCAAAGGTCAGTTCATCGTACTTGACGGCAGCCGGATCTTTCTCGGGATCAGCCGTATAGACTCCATCGACACGGGTTCCTTTCAGCACGACATCCGCCTTGATCTCAAGAGCCCTGAGCGCCGCTCCCGAATCAGTCGTGAAGAACGGGCTGCCGGTTCCGCCGGCTATAAGAGCCACGCCGCCATCCTCCAGCACCTTGACGGCGTTGTCACGGTTGTAGTAGCGGACAAGAGGCTCCATCGGTGTGGCGGAAAAAACTTCGGCATGAACTCCCTCATCCTTGATGAACTGACTGAGAGCCAGAGAGTTTATGACGGTGGCCAACATCCCCATCCTGTCCCCTTCGACGCGGTCAAATCCTTTGTCAAGACCTTGAAGGCCTCTGAAGATGTTGCCTCCGCCGTTGACGACGGCAATCTGCAAGCCGGCCTTCGCCGCACGCGCGATCTCTTTTGAATATCTCCGCAGACTCTCCGGATCAAGCCCCTTCCCGACGGAACCGCCCAGGCTCTCCCCGCTCAATTTAAGCAAAACTCTCTTGTACATAGTGTTTTCCAGAATCTTTTATGGTTAATCAAGGCTTTCCGCCACCGGCATTCCCGCCTCCCGAAGCCATCTTCCTGACAAAGATACCGAAAAGTTGGTACAGCACAAATAGAGACTGACCAAAAAGTAGCGCATTCTCAATGATACGGCACAAATAGAGGCGTGATTAAAATACTTTTCAACCACGCCTCTTTTTTGTGCCCAAAGCCGGGCTCGAACCGGCACGTCTTTAAGGGACATTGGATTTTGAGTCCAACGCGTCTACCAATTCCGCCATTCGGGCATATTCAAGCAGACTTTCCTCTGAAAGCATTCCCACTCCCATAAGGATTGTAAAGGTATCGCTTTTTCCACGATATTCCAAAGATCCGGCAAAAAAACCGTCACTTTTTTCTCCGAATGAGAAGACAGAGACCCAGAATCGTGAACAAAGCGTTGAAAAGGAGAAGTTCGTAACTGAATCTGTAGCCCCCGAACCAACGCTCGGAGTTGCTTTGGAGGATGAAGCAAAGGACCGGCGCGATGACGGCCACCAGCGGCACCCACCTGTCATCAACCTTCTTTTTTGTGAATATTCCGAAAGCGAACATCCCGAGGATCGGCCCGTAGGTGTAGCTCGCCAGTTTATAGACCGCATCAATGGCCGACTTCGTGTTCAGCAGATGGAAGACAAGAATCACCGCCCCCATCAGGACCGCCATCAGCAGGTGCACTTTCTTCCTGACCGAAGCCACCTGCTCCTCGCTCCTTCCCTTGGTGCCGATGATGTCCACCGTGAACGATGTGGTGAGCGCGGTCAAGGCCGAGCCGCCGGCGGCGAAGGCGCAGGACACAAGTCCGATCACGAACAGCACACCCACGACCGCCGGCAGGTAGCCACCGGTCGCCACGGCCGGGAACAGCGTGTCACCGGCCTCGGAGATTCCTTTCTGACCGGCGAAGATGTACAGCAGCACTCCCAGACAAAGGAACAGGAAGATCACAGGGATCTGCAACAATCCGCTGGTGATGAGATTCTTCTGCGAATCCTTGGCGTTGCGGCTGCTCAGAGTCCGCTGCATCATGTCCTGATCCAGCCCCGTCATCGCGATCACCGTGAACACGCCCGCCAGAAACTGTTTCCAGAAATATTCAGGATGGTTCACGTCGTCGAAGAAAAGCATCTTTGAATATTCACTCTCCCTCACCGTCCGTGCCACGCCGGAGAAGTTCAGTCCTAAATCCTTGGCTATGAACACTATCGCAAGCACAATCGAAACGATCATGCAGACCGTCTTGAGAGTGTCCGTCCAGATCACGGACTTCACTCCGCCCCTGAACGTGTACATCAGCACGATCGCCACGGAGACAGCCACGTTGAGGACGAACGGAAGGTGAAGCGGCTCGAAGATCATCAGCTGGAGCGTCACGCAGACGAGGAACAGCCTGACCGCCGCTCCAAGAATCTTGGAGATGAAGAAGAACCATGCTCCGGTCTTGTGCGATGAGACGCCGAAACGGTCGTCAAGGTACTGGTAGATGGACACCATGTTCATCTTGAAGAACACTGGCGTGAGGACGAAGGCTATGATCAGGTAGCCCACGAAGAACCCGAGAACCATCTGCATGTAGCCCATCGCCGTGCCTCCCACGCCGACCATTCCGGGCACTGAGACGTAGGTCACTCCGGACATCGGTGCTCCGAGCATCGCGATCGCCACGATCCACCACGGGGTCTTGCGCCCTCCGTTGAAGAATCCGGCGTTGTCGGTGCCGCGAGAAGAGATCCAGGACACCGTGAACATCACGGCGAAGTACGCCAGAATTGTGATTATGACTGATAAAGGACTCATATTCAAAGATTTTTTTTGATGGTGCCGCGCTTTGTAGAACTATGCCTTGTGGATGATGACGGTCGCCCAGACCTCGCAGCCTTCCTTTCTGCCGACGAATCCGAGACGTTCCGTGGTCGTGGCCTTGACGGAGATGTTGGCGACATCAGTTCCAATCACTTCCGAGAGAGTTGATCGCATAGCGTCAATGTGCGGCCTCAGTTTCGGAGCCTGCAGGGCGATCGTGATGTCGGCGTTGCCGAGTTCGTAGCCTTTCTCCCTGACCAGTCTCATCACCTCCTTCAGAAGCAGCTTGCTGTCGATTCCTTTCCACCTGTCATCACTGTCCGGGAAATGAAGCCCGATGTCTCCCAGTGCGGCCGCTCCGAGAAGCGCGTCACACAGCGCATGGATGGCCACATCCCCGTCCGAATGCGCCACAAAGCCGCTCCCGCTTTCAATCCGTATGCCGCAAAGCCACATCGGCAGCCCATCCTTCAGGGCGTGGACATCGTAGCCGTTGCCTATTCTGTATTCTTCCATAAACTTCAGACAAAAGGTTCCGTGTCGGAGCCATCACTGACAAAAGTACGCAATTTCTACATTTTAGACGGCTAATTTTCCTAAATTTGCGAGCGCAAGCGATGAAAAATGATCAAGCACATCTATAAGCACAACGGAACGTTCGAGTTCGAGGCGGGCGGAAGCATTGGCAATCTGGAGATTGCCTACCACACATCGCCTTTTGAATATTCCAGTGACAGGAAAGTTGTCTGGCTCTGCCACGCCCTCACGGCGGACTCGGATCCGGAGAGCAGCTGGTGGCCGGCACTGGTCGGTCCCGGTAAACTGATTGACACAGAGAGGTATTTCGTAGTCTGCGCCAACGTTCTGGGTTCAGCCTGCGGCTCGTCCGGGCCTGCTTCCATCAACCCTAAAACCGGGAAGCCCTACTATTTCGATTTCCCCCGCGTGACAGTCCGGGACACCGTCCGTGCGTTCGATCTGCTGAGGCAGCATCTTGGAATAGAAAGAATCGACGTGCTGATCGGTACTTCGATGGGCGGATTCATGTCCTTTGAATGGGCCGTGATGCGTCCCGGCATGTTCGGAAAGATTTTCTTCATCGCCACCGGCGCCCGCGTGACCCCTTGGCTCGCCGGCTTCAACGCCGCCATCCGCATGGCTCTTCAGGCCGACCCGACCTTCAAGGAACACCGCGACCTGCACGGCGGAATGGAAGGTCTGAAGGCCGCCCGCGCCATCGCACTGCTGACCTATCGGTGCGAGGAAGGCCTATTCAAGCAGAACGAGGACAGCGAGGACACCGTGTTCGCCTGCAAGGTCGGTTCCTACTACCGCCACCAGACCTCAAAGTTCGTCAAGGACTGGGATGCCTATTCCTACCTCTATGTCTGTGACGAGGTTGACAGCAACAATGTGGGACGCGGCCGAGGAGGCGTCGCCGCCGCCCTGTCAGGAATCAAGACCGACTGCACTTTCGTCTGCATGTCCTCTGACGAGCTCTTCCCTCCCGAGGACATGGAACCGCTCTCCGCCCTCATCCCCGGCTCACACTACCACCGGATCGAGACTCCCTACGGTCACGACGGATTCCTCATCGAAACCGCCGCCATCGCCGAGATTCTCGCCCCGGCTATGCCGTAGCCTGGAAGTCTCTCTTCAAAGAGCAATTATCCTAGAAGCTGTTTTGAAATGATTCCCGAATTTTATCATGTGGAATTTTCGAGGCGGTTTCGGCTTTGGAAGAGGGAGCGTAGCCGTAGCTACGTGACCGATGACAAAGATGGAAATGGCCGGAAAGGCCGTATAAGAAAAGAAAGGGATTATTTCAAAACAGCTTCTAAATAAGTAAGGATGAACAAATGAATTCAGACCCAAAAGACGATCAGAAGTACCAAGTTGTTCTTTAAGAGTTACTAAATCGGCGATATGAGAAAATTTCTTGTGATGGTGGCGGCGTTCTGTGCCGCGGGATTCGGAGCCTGGGCTCAGGACGATGAGAATTCGGGACTGGAATGCACGAGCATCGTGGTCGGAAGGCTGGCGAGCACGGACGGGTCGGTGATGACCTCGCACACTTGCGACGGCACTTCGCACACTTGGGTGAACATCGTTCCGGCGAAGGATCACAAGCCGGGATCGATGACTCCGGTCCGCAAGAACTGGCGCAAGACAAAGTTCGTGACCGACACAGCGGGAGTCAATGTTGTGGGAGAGATTCCGCAGGTCGCGCACACCTATTCCTATGTCAACACCGGCTACCCGTCGCTGAACGAGAAGCAGGTGGGCATCGGCGAGACGACGTTCACGGGGCCTGACACGCTCATCAACAAGGATGCACCTCTGCTCATCGAGGAACTCTGCCGTCTTGCGATGGAACGCGCGGCCACTGCCAGAGATGCCGTCAAGGTGATGGGGTCACTGGCTGAGGAATATGGCTACGGGGATGGCGGAGAGTGTCTTACGGTCTCCGACCCGAAAGAGGTCTGGCAGTTTGAGATTGTGGGTGTGGGCAAGCATAAACTCGGTGCGGCATGGGCGGCGCAGAGGATTCCTGACGAACACGTCGGGATTTCCGCCAACGTTCCGAGAATCGGGAAGATTGACCGCTCTGACACGGAGAACTTCATGGCTTCGGACAATCTGGAGCAGGTCGCCATCGACAACGGACTGTGGGACGGGAAGGGCGACTTCGTGTTCTGGAAGGCCATTGTCTGCTCCTACGCACAGGGGAGGAACTATCGTGAGAGGGAGTTCCGGGTGTTCGACCTGCTGGCTCCGTCGCTCGGTCTGGAATACGGTGCCGATGAGATTCCGTTCTCCGTCAAGCCGGACTCCTTGGTGGATGTAAGAAAGGTGATGGCTTTGTTGAGAGACACTTACGAGGGTACTGAATGGGACATGTGCAAGAACTGGACAATCGATGTGGCGGAGAAGAAAGGCGTTCCGGCGCATAAGGAGATGAGTCCTCTGGCTAATCCTTGGCTGACCACCACGATGCGCAACACGCTGAACAGCATCGCTCCGGGAGTGATCGATTTCAAACGGACGCTCGCCGTGGCCTGGTGTTCGTACTCGACTGTCATCCAGAGCCGTTCGTGGCTGCCGGACGGCATCGGGGGAGTTTGCTGGTACGCTGTCGATAACCCGGCGCAGAGTCCGCGCATTCCGATTTTCTGCGGTAGTACGGAACTGCCGGCCGCGTTCGACAAGTGCGGTCAGAAGGAATACTACCCTAACAGCGTGCTCTGGGAGTTCCGTCGGGCCAACAAGCTGGCGACCCTTTCGTGGCAGAAAACCAAGAAGGAATTCACCGACAATGTGTTGGAGATGGAGAAGATGACGTTCGAAGGATTGCCGGAGCTTGAGGCTGAATATTCAAAAGCCTCCGCCCGCAAGCGTGCGAAGCTTCTGAACGCCTACACCGCCGAGGTTCACGACAGGTGTGCGGCCCGCTGGAAAGAACTTGAGGCAAAGTACTGGCTGATGTTCGGCAGGGGATTTTAGAAGATGGTGAAAATCACCATCTTTTAAGACACTGCCGGTTCAGGGATGACGAGGCCTTCGTCGGGGATGTTGTCTTGCCGGAGAAACATCACGTAGTAGATGGGCAGGTAGGTGATGCCGCGCTCCTCATGGACATTCTGTCCGTTGTTCAGGACGATGGCGTTCTTGATGTGGTAGTCGGGGGTGTCAAGGAAGGTGTCCAAGGCGCTGTGAACCTTGTAGTCCTTGCCGGATTTGACTTCAATCGGCAGGACGGAGAGGTTGTCGTAGTCATCGATCAGGAAATCGACCTCTCCTCGCTGCTTGTTGTCATAGTAATGCAAAGAGAATCCGTGGGCGTGGAGTTCCTGCGCCACGACGGATTCATAGACGGATCCGAGATTGACGCTGCGTTCGTCTCCAAGCACGGCGTTTATGTTTGTCCTGTAGAGAATGTCCGTCAGGATTCCGACATCGCTGAGGTACAGTTTCACAAGATTCTTGCTCTCGGATTCCTTCAAAGGGAACTTCGGGTTGCTGATGGCCTGGACACAGAGGGCTACCCCGGAGTTGACCAGATAGTCGAACTCGTCCGAGTAGTCGCTGAACTGCTTGTGGCCGGCGGTCTGCTCGATGTTCTTCACGATGACGCGCTTCTTCCTGTTCTCCATGTTGGACGGAATCATGTCGTAGATCTTGCGGATGACCAGTTTCTTCTCGTTGTCGTATTGAGATGCGTCCAGCTTGTACAAGGCGTGGATGTCGCGCTGAATCTTCCTGACCTGGGCGATGTTCCTGCTTTCGAGGAACTTGTTGATGGCGTCAGGCATCCCTCCGACTAGAAGGTAGATCCTGAACTGCCGGAGCATATAGTTATGCAGGGAATCGTTCAGCGGTTTTTTCTCTTTGAAATATTCCCGTATTCCGTCAATAGTGTCCTGCCCGCATCCCATCGCCAGAAGAAACTCCTCGAAATCAAGCGGGTACATCTGTTCAATGGCTATGCTGCCTATAGGGACGGAAGGGGTCTGAGCCAAAGCGACACCTAATTCCGAGCCGCTGGCGATGTACCTGTACCTGCCGTCCTCGTTCATGAATTTGAGCAACGTCATCAGATGCGGATAACTTTGGATTTCGTCAAGAAAGACGATCGTATCGTCCCGATTGCCTAATTTGTTTCCGGCAATCGCTCCCAATTGCAGAAAAAACTCCTCCAGGCTGCGGACGGACGCGAATATTCCGGGACCTTCCTTGTCAGCCTTCAGGTTTATCTCCACATAGTTCTTGAAAAGTTTGTTGCCGATGTGCCTTATCAGGTACGATTTGCCTATCTGCCGTGCACCGTTGACAAGCATGATCTTATTAGGTTCGTTCCGGAGAAATTCTTCCAGATGAGAGGCGAATTTTCTGTATAACATGTGACGATAATGTGTATTCTCTGCAAATATACGATAAATCAATTGAATAACAAGTAAAATCGGGAATAATTCCGAGTTTTCAAGGGGTAAAATCGGGACTTTTTCTAAGTTTTTACCCTTTGTTATCGGGAATAATTCCGAGTTTTCAAGGGGTAAAATCGGGACTTTTTCCGGATGTTCGAAAACTTTTCAGCAAGGGCGGCTTTGTGGGCATAGGGTTTTTCGGTATCTTTGTGTTGCTGCGGTTCGCTCCGAAGAAAGGAGGTTTTCCTGATTTTAGGGAGAGTCGCTTGATTTTGAAATATTGACTATGGCTTTCGTTCACCTTCACGTCCACACCCAATACTCGATTCTTGACGGCTTCTCCTCGATCTCGACACTGTTCGACAGGGCTGAGGAGATGGGTATGCCAGCCCTTGCAATCACGGATCACGGCAACATGTACGGAGTCAAGGAGTTCTTCAAGTTCGCAGGCAAGCACATCGACAAGGCCACCGGGCATTTCAAGGTCAAGCCCATCATCGGATGCGAGGTCTATGTGACCCGTCACTACGACCCGAAACTCAAGGACAGCGAACACAGGGCCTATTATCACCTCATCCTGCTGGCCAAGAACTTCGAAGGGTACAGGAACCTGATGAAGATCGTGTCCTTGGGACACATCGAGGGTCTTTACTACGGCAAGCCGAGGGTCTCCCACGAGATCATCGAGAAGTACCACGAGAACCTGATCTGCTGCTCCGCCTGTCTTGCGGGCGAGATTCCCAAGAACATCGTGGCCGGGGACATGGACGAGGCGAGGAAGGCGATCGAGTGGCACAAAAGAGTCTTCGGCGATGACTACTACCTTGAGGTGATGCTCCACAAGACCGAGGTTCCGGGGCTTTCGCTGGAGGTTTACGAGGAGCAGAAGATCAGCAATGAAGGAATATTCCGTCTCGCCGCCGAGACGGGGGTCAAGGTCGTCGCCACGAACGATGTCCACTTCGTCAACAAGGAGGATGGCCCGGCGCACGACCACCTCATCTGCCTGAACACCGGCAAGAAAATCGACGAGGAACCCCGCCTGCACTACACCCGGCAGGAGTACCTCAAGAGCGAGGAGGAGATGGCAGCCCTGTTCCCCGGCCATCAGGAAGTGCTGGAGAACACCCTTGAAGTGGCCTCCAAGGTCGAAGAGTACCAGATTGACCGGGATCACGTGCTCCCGAAGTACCAGATCGACCAGGCCTTCCTTGACGACCTTGACAGCTATCTGGAACTCTACAAGAATGTCATCGAGGTGGGGAAATGCGACAAGAAAGGCAATTACCGGGGGGACGAGTTCTGCAGGTCCGTGGCCTATCTCTGCCACATAACCTACGAGGGAGCGAAGAAACGCTACGGCGATGTGCTGAACGAGGAACAGTCCGAACGAATCGACTTCGAACTGAAGACCATCTGCAGGATGGGCTTCCCTGACTACTTCCTGATCGTGCAGGACTACATCGCGGCTTCAAGGGCTAAGGGCAGCATGGTCGGCCCCGGGCGTGGTTCGGCGGCGGGCTCCGTTGTGGCCTACTGTCTTGGAATCACCAATTTGGACCCTATCAAGTACCAGCTCCTGTTCGAGCGTTTCCTGAACCCGGACCGAATCTCGATGCCCGACATCGATGTGGATTTCGAGGACTTGCCTTTGGCCCATAAATATGTCGAGGACTCCTACGGCAAGGATCACGTCTCCCGTGTGATCACCTTCGGCACGATGCTCGCCAAGGGCGCGATCAAGGACGTGGCGCGGATCCACGACCTGCCGATCGACGAGTCCAACCGGCTTTCCGGAATGGTGCCTGACCGCCTGAGCGAAAAGATGGAGAAGGAGTATCTCTTCAATCCGGAACTGGATGACCTCAAGCCTGGATTCAAGGTCGTGGAAAAGGATGTCGAGATTGATGACCCCGACAATCCGGGACAGAAGAAGACCGTAAGAAAGATTTTCCAGAAAGGACCGGAAGACACGGATGTCAAGATCACCCTGAAGAACTGCTACCGCCTCGTGCCGGAGTTCAAGGAGGAACTGGAGAACGGCACGGAACAGGTTAAAGAGGTCCTGAAATACGCTCAGAAGCTGGAGGGCTGCATCCGTCAGGTCGGGATGCACGCCTGCGCCACGATCATCGGACGCGGCAACCTGACCGACTATATCCCCATCTGCCTTTCGATGGACAAGGATTCCGGACAGTACGTCTGGACTTCGCAGTACGACGGCCACTACATCGAGGAAGTCGGGATGCTCAAGATGGATTTCCTCGGGCTCAACACCCTGTCCATCATCCACAAATGTCTGGACAACATCAAGTTGCGTTTCGGGACGGACATCGACATCGAAGCGATCCCGATTGATGACAAGCCGACCTACGAACTCTACGGCCACGGCGACACGGACAGCGTCTTCCAGTTTGAGTCCGAGGGCATGAAGACCTGGCTCCAGAGACTGCATCCGGAGCGTTTCGAGGATCTCATCGCGATGAACGCCCTCTACCGGCCGGGGCCTATGGACTACATCCCGGACTTCGTTGACAGAAAACTGGGCCTGAAGCCTATTGAATATGACCTCCCGGAGATGGAGGAATTTCTCAAGGACACCTACGGAGTCACGGTCTATCAGGAGCAGGTGATGCTTCTTTCCCAAAAGCTGGCCGGTTTCACCAAAGGTCAGGCGGACAAGCTCCGCAAGGCGATGGGCAAGAAGCAGATAGCCATCCTGAACGAGCTCAAGGACAAGTTCATGGAGGGGGGCAAGGCCAACGGCCATCCTGAGAAGATGCTGGACAAGATCTGGAAGGACTGGGAGAAGTTCGCCCAGTACGCCTTCAACAAGTCCCACGCCACCTGCTACGCCTGGGTCTCTTACCAGACCGGCTGGCTCAAATGCCACTATCCGGCCGAGTTCTTCGCCGCCAACCTCTCCTGCAACCTGTCGAACATGCCGGAGATCAAGAAGATTCTTTCTGACTGCAAGGCTCACAAGATCAAGGTTCTGAATCCGGATGTCAACGAGTCGTACAGCCACTTCACCGTCAACAAGGACGGCAACATCCGTTTTGGCCTGAAAGGGATCAAGAGCTTCGGCTCCAACGTCGCGGAGGCAATCATCGCGGAAAGAACCGCCGGCGGAACCTATGCCGACATATTCGATTTTGTCGAGAGGCTTGGCAGCTCTTTGGGAAGGAAGGCGATAGAGTGCCTGGCGTATTCGGGAGGCTTCGATTCGTTCGGAATCCATCGTAAGCAATTCTTCCTTCCTTGCCGCAGCGGCAACCTGCTCATAGACGAACTTGCGAGATATTCCAGCCTGTACAGTCAGGATGCCGTAGATTCCGCCGCATCGCTTTTCGGCGAGGTCGAGGAGATGAAGCCGGTGCGTCCGGAAATTCCGGAGATGGTCGGCACCGACGATGACTTCGAATGGCTCCAGAAGGAAAAGGAATATGTCGGGATGTACATTTCCTCCCATCCTCTGGATAAGTACTCATTTGAGATAGAGAGCTTTACAAACTGTAAGCTTGCGGATCTGAACAAGACGGTGGCGGAGTGCGAGGCCTCGAAGAAGAAGATGAAGGTTGCGGTAGCCGGTCTGGTGACCGAATGCGGCACACTTACCACGAAGACCGGGAAGCCATATTCAAAAACAAAGCTGGAGGACTACAGCGGAGCCTACGAACTGACTCTGTTCGGCCGCGACCACGAGGCTTTCATGAGTTACATGAAGCCGCACGAAAGCCTTTACATCGAAGGCGACATCGAGGAGAGATACTTCATCAAGCCGGAGGAGCGCGCCCAGGGAAAGACCTCGCCTTATGCTTTAAGGGTCAAGAAGATAATGCTCCTCGGCAACGTCAACGAGACGATGCTGAACGCTTTCTCCGTCAGCATTGCCACCCCGATGCTGACCGAGAGGTTCCGCAAGGATCTCGTGTCCCTTGTCAAGGCGAACCGGGGTACGGTCCCGCTCAAGATGTGTCTCTACGACCCTCAGACCAAGTACAGCATCGAGTTCCATTCCACCAAGTACAAGGTCGCCGTCACCACCGAGTTCGTCTCCGCCCTGAAGATCCTCGGCGTTCAGTGCGCCACGGTCAGGAAATGATCCGGATGACTCAACCATAGTCACTTTAACAAAGGTGATTTTGCATAATGTTTTCGCTTTTACAAAAGTGATTTTGTATATTTGCAAAAATACTGGTAGCATTATGCAAAGCTCTGACATACAGCCGTTGGTGAACTATTATCATCGAAAAATAAAACAAGTAAATCTAAATTTCAAAAGATACCTTTTCGACCAAATCAACTGGGAGGCCAGAATTATAGGCATAAAAGGTGCCAGAGGGGTCGGAAAAACCACGCTTCTTCTTCAACGGGTTCTGGAAAAATACAAGGACATTGATGACACGTTTTACATCACACTGGACCATCTATGGTTCAGAAACCATTCCCCTGAAGAACTTGTTGAGTACCTTTATACCCACGGCATCACGGAAATCTACATTGACGAAGTCCACAAATATAAGGACTGGAGTCGGTCTCTGAAAATTTTCTACGACGAATTCGCCGACCTGAGAATCGTATATACCGGTTCATCTATGCTTGAAATAGAAAAATCAAGCGCAGACCTTGCAAGAAGGCAGACACCATACCATCTTGACGGATTGTCTTTCAGGGAATATCTTAAATACACCGGTGTCCTTGAACATGAACCACTTCAACTTTCTGACATTCTTCAGAACCACGTTGCCGCGGCTATGGACATAAGCGGAAAGACAAAGATTCTCAAGATGTTTGACAAATACCTTAAAACAGGATATTATCCATACTTCACTGATGCGAAGAATGATTTCCTGATAAGGTTGGCGGAAACGGCCAAACTGGTGATGGAAAACGACTTGCCAGCGGTCCTTGATGTGAATTACGCGACAGTCGAGAAGACACAGAGACTTCTTATGATCATAGCGGAACACGTACCGCTGCAACCGACCACAGAGAGGCTGGCAGCCGCAATAAGTTCGACACGCGACTCGTGCCTGAAAATGATGTATCTGCTTGATAAGGCCGCCATACTACGGCTTCTCACCACAGAACTGAAGAGTTACAAAAGACTTGTGAATCCGGAGAAAATCTATCTTGACAACACGAATCTTATGTATGCTCTCGGCTCCAACGTCAACGAGGGCAATCTCCGCGAAACGTTCTTCTTCAACCAGGTCGGCAACACGCACGATGTCCGCTCAAGCAACATCGGAGATTTTCTTATAGATGGTAAGCTGAGAGTGGAAGTTGGCGGACCGTCAAAGGACTTCTCACAAATAGCCGACATTCCCGACAGTTTCCTCGCCATAGACGGCATTGAGACAGGCTACGGTGCAAGAATCCCACTATGGTTGTTCGGATTCCTGTATTGAGATGCTCAGCCTTGACTGCACGTTGGCGGGCAAGAAGGAACCGTGGCACAGCGACTCTGAAATCAAGATGGACCGCATCGGCTTCGTTATAAGGAACGGAAAGAAAATCAACTCTTTCCGGGACGGAAGCATTACTGCCGCCGACCGCCCTTTGCACCTTAAAATCCGCAACATCCGCAGCGATGATAGCATCTTCTGCCTCAAGGCCGATTTTCAGATCGGGAGGGTCTTCTGACGGAGCCAGGCGGCAACCTCGGAGGTGAGGCGTGGGGAAAGGGTGCGGCAAACGCACTCGTTGTAGGCGTTCAACCAGTCGATTTCGGAGCGGTCAAGGAGATCCTTGACGATGATCGAGGTGTCGAAGTGGCAGAGGGTCAATGGCTCGAACCGCAGCCAATGGCCGAAATCGTTCTCTCCGGCATCGACGCAAAGTACGAGGTTCTCGTGACGGACACCGAACCGGCCCTCCCGGTAGATTCCCGGCTCGTCGCTCGTGACCATTCCGGGGATCAAAGCTTGACGGTTGAAGTTCTGACGGATGTCCTGCGGACCTTCGTGGACGTTGAGGTAGAATCCGACACCGTGGCCGGTTCCGTGACCGAAATTGCGCATCGCGTTCCATAGCGGCTCGCGCGCAAGGGCATCCAGTTGGCAGCCGGCCGTCCCTTTAGGGAAAACGGCCTTGGAAAGGGCTATATGGCCTTTCAGGACCAAAGTGTAGTCTTCTTTTTCAAGTTGCGTACAAGGCCCGAGCGGGACGGTGCGGGTGATGTCAGTCGTTCCGAACAGGAACTGCCCTCCTGAGTCACACAGGTAAAGCCCCTCGGCGGACAGCTCCGCCGACCCCTCTTCAGGTGTGACATAATGAGGCAGGGCGGCGTTCGGCCCGTAGGCCGAAATCGTCTCGAAACTCTCGCCCCGGAAGCCTTCGATCTCGGAACGGAACTCATGCAGTTTGGACGAGGCTTCATATTCATTGATCGCGTCTCCTGCCTCGACTGAAGTTTGCAGCCAATGGAGGAAACGCTCCATGGCGATGCCGTCCTCAAGGTGCGCCTCCTTCATTCCTGCCACCTCCACATCGTTCTTGATCGACTTGCGCAGCCCCACAGGCGATGTCCCCGGGATGAAATACCGCGCGTCAAGGATGCTGTACAGACTGTAGTTCAAGGTCGCCGGATCCGCGGACAATGCCTTGATGTAGTTCCCGTCCACAAGATTCGAAAGGGCTGCCGCCACGTCGGAATATTCCTGAATGCTCACTCCGTCAGCCGTCAGCTCGCGGAAACTGTCCTCCGTTTCGGTGTCGTCGTCCGGTGTCGGCCCCTTACGCACGAACCAAAGCACATTGTCCCCAGTGACAAGAAGGTACGACATCACCACCGGATTGTAGGCGACATCCTGCCCCCGGACATTAAGCATCCATGCGATCTCGTCCAGTGCGGTCAGCAGGACTGCGTCGCAGCCGTGTCCGGTCATCCACCTGCGCAGCCATCTGATCTTCTGTTCCCTCGACCAGCCTACCTGCTCGGTTCCGAGGGTGATGACAGGGGTCTGCGGAATCTCAGGGCGGTCAGTCCACATCGCTTCCAGAAAGTCCGGAGCGTCGGCAAGACGCACCTTTCCGCCGGCGGCTTCCTGAATGTCCATCACGGCGGATGCTGTCATGCAAAGCCCGTCAACAGCGACACAAACCTCTTCGGAAGCAGAGAAATGTCCGGCAAGCCATTCAGGAATAAGCACTTGACCTGGAACTCTCGTCTTATGCAGCTCCACTCCCGCCTCCGGAAGCTGCCGCGAAGCCTGAATGAAATAGCGGGTGTCGGTCCAAAGCCCGGCATGATCCGGCGTGATGACAAGGTCTCCTTCGCCGGTGTAGCCTGAAAGCCACGCCACCTGATGCCAGCGTGCGGCTGAATACTCACTGTTGTGCGGGTCATTTCCCGTCACGATGACGGCGTCCCAACCCTTCGAGCGCATCATCGCCCGAACACCTTCGATTCTTTCTTTGAATATGCTCATTCGCGGAGTAGGTTATGCTAAGAGAATCTGCGTTTGAAGATCCTCACGGCGACAAGCAGCAGCCTCTCGACCGGCAGGAACGCAGAGAGACTTCTCAAGCCGGAAAAGAGAAAGTTGGACGGCGTGAACGCCTCCTTGACTTCCGACAGGGACTCCCGCATGATAAATTCTTTGCGCCGGAGCCGCTCCTTGACATCCTTTTGAGCCGCCTCCAGCTCATCCATCGTCTTGATTTCGGAATACCTCATAGCCTATTTGCCTTCGTCAAAGAAAAGTTTGATGAACATCGGCACGAACGTGTTGCGGAACAGTCTCTTTCTCAACAGGATGACAACCGCCAGAATCGCGGCGGACACTGCGGCCACAATCCCCGCCCCGGCGGCGTAGCTGCCGATCAGTTCCCCGATCCACATCACTCCCCCGATGGCAAGAGCCGTCAGGATGACGGACACGATAAAAAGGACAAGCAGCACGTACAGCAGCTTGCCGAGCGTCAGGGAAAGGCCTTTTGCCGTCCTCAATTTAAGGTCATCGATCCTGGCCTCGACATAATCCGCCGCATTCTTGCCAAGATCCTCGACAGGTTTTGTGAACTCACTCATCGTCAAGCGTTTTCAGACTGTCTTTCGGAATATTCAATGTCCTTCTGGATTGCGCTCTCAAGCTTTTCCAAACGCTCCAGAATCCTCATTCTGACATCCTCCTTCAAGTCCTCCGCCTGATCCCGCAGCTCCGCCTTCAGATCATCCAGTTCAATCCTCGCAAGCCTTGCGCGCGCCTTCGCCGAGTCAGCGGCATCACCGATGGTCTCTTTCAACTTTCTGCGCGTCTGTTCGCCCGTCTCCGGAGCAAACAGCAGTCCAAGGGTCAGCCCGGCCGCCGCCCCAGCCACAAACGCCAATAATGAATCACCTTTCATAAGGTCCGATTTTTCACAAACATACATAAAATTCTGCGATTTTTACACATCTCCAAGTAATCGTCACAGACGAAAAACACGAACTATTCAGGATTCAGTTGGATATTATAACGCGCCAAATCTTGCGATTTTTGATAGATTTGGCGCGCTATTGAAAGAATGCACTCCGTTGTTGCCGCCTTTACGGCTGAGCGGTTACCTGTTCAGCGCATCGGCTGACTTGATGTACTTGGCGAGGTCGGCATCGGAGACGTGGAAGTTCTGCATCTCGCCGGAGAAGTACTGGTCGTAGGCGCTCATGTCCACGAAACCGTGGCCGGAGAGGTTGAAGAGAATCGTCTTTTCTTCACCGGACTCCTTGCATTTGAGAGCCTCGTTGATTGTTGCGGCGATCGCATGGCAGGATTCCGGAGCCGGGATGATGCCCTCTGTCCGGGCGAAAAGCACTCCGGCCTTGAATGCGTCAAGCTGCTCGATGTCAGCGGCTTCCATGTAACCGTCCTTCATCAGCTGTGACATGATCACCCCGGCTCCGTGGTAGCGGAGGCCGCCTGCGTGGATGGTCGCCGGTTTGAAATCGTGGCCGAGGGTGTACATCGGAAGGAGCGGGGTCATTCCGGCCTCGTCCCCGAAGTCATATTCAAACTTGCCGCGGGTGAGTTTCGGGCAGGAATATGGCTCCGCAGCGATGAAGCGGGTCTTTTTGCCTTCCTGAATATTATGTCTCATGAACGGATAGGCGATTCCGCTGAAGTTGGAGCCGCCGCCGAAGCAGGCCACCACGATGTCGGGATATTCCCCAGTCATCTCCATCTGCTTCTCGGCCTCCAGTCCGATGACGGTCTGGTGAAGGCAGACGTGGTTCAGTACCGAGCCGAGGGTGTACTTGCAGTTCGGAGTGCTGACGGCCAGCTCAATGGCCTCGGAGATCGCGCATCCCAGTGATCCCTGGTCGTTTGGATTTGCGGTGATGATGTCCTTTCCCGCTCTCGTGGACATCGACGGGGACGGGGTGATCGCCGCTCCGAAAGTCTGCATTATGGATCTTCTGTAAGGCTTCTGCTGGTAGCTGACCTTGACCATATAGACGGCGCAGTCGATGCCGAACTTCTTTGCGGCGTAGGAGAGCGCTCCGCCCCACTGGCCGGCGCCGGTCTCCGTGGTGATGTTCGTGATTCCCTGCTCCTTGGCGTAGTAGGCCTGCGCCAGGGCGGAGTTCAGCTTGTGGGATCCGGCAGGGGAGACGCTCTCGTTCTTGAAATAGATGTGCGCAGGAGTTCCGAGGGCGGCCTCAAGGTCGTAGGCTCTCACCAGAGGAGTGCATCTGTAGCCGGCGTACTGCTCGCGGACAGGCTCCGGAATCGGAATCCATTCGTTCGTGGTGTTGAGTTCCTGGTCGGCGCAGGCCTTGCAGAAGATAGGGTAGAGATCTTCGGATTTCAGAGCCTCGTGAGTGGCCGGATTGAGGATAGGCATCGGCTTGTTGGGCATGACGGCCTGCATGTTGAACCATGCTGTCGGGATTTCGCTCTCTGGAAGCAAGAACTTTTTCTGTTTCATTTTGTTGTCCGTTATTTTGTTGTTGACTGTTGCATGTTGATCAAATTCTGTCTGTTTTGGTCGTTTCGATGCTTCGATGCTCAGCGGCCAAGATGGTGTTATGACAAAAAAAGGGCGGCCGGAAACGGTCGCCCTTGAAATTTCTTTTAAGTCCCTGACTAAATCAATGCGTTTGCCTGAAGGAATGCGTTGATGCCGACAGCGGCAAAGCCAAGGCAGATCAGCGTGGCGACCACGATACCGATCACTTTCAATCTTTTGAACCAGGTCTGGTTGTTCCAACCGACTGTCTGGAACATGCTCCAAAAACCGTGGCAGAGGTGAAACCAGATGGCCACGAACCAGACGAGGTACAGAACCAGCACCCACCATCGTCCGAAAGTGAGGTTGAGGAGTTCGTAAGGGTTGCCTTCCTCGGCGCCGATGAACATCGCAAGCTGCATCTTCGCCCAGAAGTGGGTGAGATGGAAAGCGAGGAAGCCCAGAACAACGATTCCAAGCACGAACATATTCTTCGCTGACCAGGAATCCGCTGCGGCGACGCTTGCGGCCTCATAGCGCTTGTAACCGCCGCGGGCCTTGATGTTCTTCC
>CAVFMX010000087.1:0-3315 GCA_963623745.1 Bulleidia sp. | reverse complement strand
CATTAAAAGTGTTGTGCTCTACCAACTGAGCTAACGAATCTTTCCAACCTTTTCAGGAAAGCTTTCCTGATTGGGATTGCAAAGGTAGGTTATTCGGACGAAATCTCCAAATGTTTTCATGAAAAATTTCAGAAAATTCATTCTCCGGAAAAGGTCTCGTCATATTCATCTGTCCAGTCCGGGACGATCGTGACTTTCCATTCGCCTTTTGTGCTCAGGAAATTGCCGAAGCCGTTGGTGCGGTAGTTGCGCCGATAAGGAAGGTTCGTAAGTTCGTGGGTCATTACAGGATCGTCATTGCCATCCGGCGTCTTGAACGTCACGTCTATCGCACCCTTGTCACCGGAAGCGAGGAGACAGCCCATCGAGAGGGTGAGCTGCTTGTTTGTTTCGGTGACGGTAGTCCACTCCCCATAGACCTCAGCCGTGCAGGAATATTCCTGCTCTCCGGCGATGGTTCCCTCAGCCACATTGATGGTGATCGCCGCTTTATAACTTACAATGACCTTCTCAGGAAGAAGTTCCTCACTGTAGACATCCCCTCCGGCCTTGAAGGAACAGTTAAAAACCCTCACCCCGCCACCCGCGAACAGAAGATCGCGGACGGTCGCAGCGGTGCTGACACCAAGAGAAAGAATGGACAGACAGGAAGGGGATTCTTATTCTTCAGGCAATGACACCTCTACGCAACCAATTGATGCTCAATAGATGAATATCCGCAAGCCAGGCTTGCGGAGCATCTGACGATGTTATCATTCCGGCAATATTAAAGAATATCCCGTGTTATTCGCCAACAATAAATCTGATCTTCCGGTAAAAACTCGCCCGAAATTACAATAAATAATCAAAAACGACTCAGAAAGAAGTCAATTCCCTCAGGAACACGGAATCCGCCGATCTTGCCCAGTCGGGGAACGACTCGTCGGCCACGAACTCATCTTCCGCGAAATGCAGCAGGAGGTCAAGGTCGAACCTGTCCGATGAAACCGCAGGACGCGGACACCTTTCCGCGGAGCCGTCGCCTGTCCGGCGCAAAGCCATCCGGTAGCCCTCAGTGGCATCGTAGGCGTTGCATTTCTGCTCGACATGGGACGGAACCATCAGCAAAGGCTTTCCAAGGTACATGGCCTCACAGACGGACTCGAAACCAGCCGTGGAAGCATAGGCGTGGCAGCCTGCCATCTGGCGCAGAAATTCCCCGTCATTCAGATAGTAGAACGACAACGTCCCGTCCACAATCTTGACAGGAGCCTCGTCAGACTTGTCCCAGAAGAACCTCAGCGGGATCTCGGGGTGAGCGGCATGCCAATCCAGAACATCCCGGGAGAATCCGGCGTTCAGCATGTAGCCGTGGACATAGCCCCCGTCGCGGACCGACGGGTCATCCTCCCCGGAGGCGCGGCGGAGACGGAGCACCTCGGGGCGAAGAAGAGGAGGGACGACCCTTATCCGGCACCCCGGGTCATCCGGCATGGGCCGGAAGCTGAGGGCAAGGATCTTGGCGGCTCCGGAAGCTACCATATTCGTGAAAAGGTTCAGGGCGTGGCGGTCCGAATATCCCGCCGCCGGGAACTTGAAGTCCCTGTGGAGATAGAGGAACTGGTGTCCGAGGCAGACCATCGGGGCTTTCAGACGGCTGAACCGGTAACCCAGCGTACCGAGGACGTCGTAGAAATTGACCACGACATCAGGCTTCGTCTCCCTCAGTCTGCGGGATATGAAACGGATCGACGGCAAGAACCCGGCGAAGTGCAGGATGTTGTAAAGTCCTGTCTTGAGCGCACTTGCCTTGCGGTTCGAGGATGACGGCACAAAGTTGAAACTTTCGAACATCTCCACCCGGGAATGGATCGTCTCCTCAAAGAACGACGGAAGACGGCGCGCCGGACTTTTGCCGACCAGCACCGCAACGACCTCATGACCGTTCTCGCGAAGCAGCCTTTCCATCGAGATCGCCTGGGTCAAATGCCCGCGTCCCTCCCCCTGCACGATAAAGACATACCTCATCGCATGAATATATTCTTTGAGAATCAGTTCCCCTTCGGGGCGGAATATTCCTTGATCTTCTGCTCCTCGGCGAGAGGACAGACAAGGACATTGCCTCCCTTGACGGCCACGATGTAGTTCTCAAGTCCCTTGACCACGACGGTTCCGACATCCTCCGCATGCACGATGCAGCCTTTGCAATCGAAAAGACGCACGTCCCCGCCGATCACCTTGTCAGCGTCAGACTCAGGGACAGAGTCCTCCTCCGGCATCGGAACATGCTCCTTTATGGAGCTGAAACTGCCGAGATCCGACCAACCCAAGTCGCAAGGAATCACGTAGATCTCGTCCGATTTCTCCATGACGGCATAGTCGATGGAGATCTTGTCGCATGTCGGAAACAGTTCCCTGACAGCCGCATCCTCCCCACTTGTGCCGAACGAGACGGCGATACGGTCCATGACTCCAGCGATCCCGGGAGCGTGGGCGCGCATCTGGGCGATGATGGTCCTTGCGCTCCAGACAAAGATTCCGGCATTCCAGAAGTAGGTGCCTGCGGCAAGATACTCCCTGGCGGTCGCCAGATCAGGCTTTTCCTTGAACTCCCGCACCTTGACAATCTCATCGGGGCGTTTTCCCTCGGCGAAGATGTAGCCGTAGCCGGTCTCCGGGCGGGACGGTTCGATGCCTACAGTCACTATCCGACCACCCTCAACCGTAAAGTTCAAGGCCTTGCGGATTATGTTCGAGAGCTTCTGCTCATTGATTATCAGCGCATCCGCCGGAGTCACCACTATGTTCGCGTCCGGATGCCCGGCCGAGATCTTCCAGCATGCGTAGGCGATGCACGGGGCGGTGTTGCGAGGCTCCGGCTCGGCAAGAATCTGCCCGGCCGGGATATCCGGCAGTTGCTCACGGACAATGGGCACATACCTCTCCGACGTAACCACCCAGAAATTCTTCAGGTCGCAGACAGGGGTGAACCTGTCCACGGTAAGTTGAATCAACGTCTTTCCTATTCCGAGCAGGTCGATGAACTGCTTGGGCTTTTCAGGAGTGCTGACCGGCCACAGTCTGCTGCCGATTCCTCCCGCCATGATCACGACATGTGTTTCCATAATTTTTTGCTTTGTCTGTAAATTTAGGAAAAATCCGTGATATTCAACCATTATTTTGCCGACAGCGGCCGCGGACGAACAATTCTTTTGAATATGCTTGTGCATCTTCAAAAAAAGATTTACCTTTGCAGACTGTTTGCGAGAAGTAAAACACATTTAAAAACAATAAAGAAATGAAAAAAGGACTTCATCCCGAAAACTACCGCCTTGT